>JAZSEG010000265.1:0-4724 GCA_045531575.1 Oscillospiraceae bacterium
AATTACAGGGTAGTTGACAATGAGGGGCATCTCACATACATAGACGGTCACAGGGAAGAATATCTTGACTGGCTCAGAGGAATTGCTGAGATATAACAGAAATCACAAACAAGAAACATCGGCGGAGTGAATATCTCCGCCGATATTTCTTTCCTATTGACAGATCCGCCCTTATGCAGTATAATAACATAGTCCCAAATGGGACTGTGGAGGGCGACTATGAACAGAAAAACACATCAGCTTCTGAACGATGTTGACCGTGCTGTGATCAGATTCCGTGGGGTGTATTCCGCATGGTCGAAGAAGCATGGTATCAGCTACAATGAAATGCTTGTATTATACACTATCCGTGACAACGGCTACTGCACGCAGAAAATGATCTGCGACAGCTATCTTATCCCGAAGCAGACCATCAACAATGTGATAGGCGGTATGCTGAAAAACGGGTATCTCTGCGACTCTGCCGAGAACCGCACAGGTCGTGAAAAGGCTTATATCTTCACCGAAAAGGGAACAGCTTATGCAAAGCCTTTGCTTTCTTCCATAAGCACTGTGGAGGAAAGGGCGGTAAAGGCGATGGGCTATGAAAAGATAAGGCTCATGACGGAGCTTTTGTGCGAATATGACAGGGTGCTGGGCAATGCCCTCACAGACGAGGTGTAGTATGGAGGATATCAGACAGCACAGCGATTATTTCGGCACGGAAAAGATAAGCAGGATACTTTTCAGAATGGCACCGCCCGTAATGCTCGCACAGCTTATTCAGGCGCTTTATAATATCATCGACAGCGTATTTGTGGGACGGTATTCCGAATCGGGACTAACCGCCCTCTCCATCGTCTATCCGTTGCAATTACTTATGATTGCATTGGCTGTGGGAACAGGCGTCGGAATAAACACCGTAATGGCGGCAAAGCTGGGACTCTCCCAGAGCGAAAAGGCAGACGAATACGCAGGCACGGGAACTCCCCTCGCAGTTGCCCTGTGGGCGGTATTTGCGGCTGTGTGTTATGCAATAATGCCGCTTTATGCAAGATTACAGACCGATTCCCCCGAGGTCATCGCCGATGTTATCACTTACGGCAGAATAGTCTGCGTGTTCAGCTTTGGCTTGTTTTTAGAGAGCATCTGGACGAAGATCTTACAGGCTCGTGGAGATATGAAAACTCCCATGCTTGCACAGATCCTCGGTGCGGTGACGAATATCATCCTTGACCCACTGCTCATTTTCGGAATGCTCGGACTGCCCGAAATGGGAATCGCAGGTGCGGCGGTCGCAACTGTCGCAGGACAGGTTGTGGCGGCTCTTGTGGTGATGAAAAAGGGGTTTTACAGGTCGCCGTCAGTAAAGAAATATCCTCATTATGTGGGAAAGATATTCCGTTTAGGACTTCCGAATATCCTTATGCAGTCGGCTTATACGCTGTACATTTTAGGGCTGAATATGATACTTGCAACCTTCTCAGATGCCGCTGTGACGGTGCTGGGACTTTACTACAAGTGGCAGACATTCTTCTTTATTCCGCTGGGTGCAATGCAGACCTGTATCGTGCCTGTAATCAGCTTTAACTATGCCGCAAGGAACACAGAACGCTGTAAAAAGACGCTGAACACAGCAATACTTTTCGGCTGGGCGCTGATGTTCCTCGGAACGCTGTGCTTTGCTATCATCCCTGAGCCGATGCTGAGGTTCTTCTCATCAGACGAGGAGGTCATCCGCATAGGAATCATCGCATTCCGCATTATCGGAATCAGCTTTATTCCGCTGGTGACTTCTCTTACATACCCAGTGCTGTTTCAAGCGGTGGGAGCAAGCTTCAAAAGCTCGCTTCTTACGATAATCAGGACGGTATTCCTGTTCGTGCCGCTGGCTTATCTGTTCTCACGCTTCGGCTTGCAGTATTTCTGGCTGACCTACCCTGTGACGGACGGAATAGTGTCGGTGATCGGCTTTTTTATGAGTAGACAGTTCTTTAAAAAGCCGTATCTTACAGCAAAGGAAAAGGAACATACTGCCGCTGTTTTACAGAGGTCAAAGCAGGGTGTTATCATCACCATAGCAAGACAGCACGGCTCATCGGGCAAGGAGATAGGCAGGCTTGTGGCGGAAAAGCTTGGAATACCGTTCTATTACAAGGAGGTCACCGCCCTTGCCGCACAGGAGAGCGGACTTGACAGGGAGTTCATCTCTGACCTCAACAAGAACGCTCCGCAGCTCATGCACGAGCTGTATTTAAGCAGCACCGTCGTTCATCAGGCGATACTTGCACAGAAGAAAATTATTGAGAAGATTGCAGAGCAAGGAAGCTGTGTGATCGTCGGCAGAGCGGCAGATTTCGTGCTGAAGGATAATCCGAATGTAGTCCGTATTTTCGTTCATGCACCTCTGGAATACCGCATCGGCAGGGTGATGGAGGTCTACGGCGACACCCGTGAGGAGGCAGAAAGGAACATCGCCCGTTCCGACAAGGCGAGGGCGATGTACTACAAGAATATCTCAGGCCTTGAATGGGGCGATGAGAGCAATTACGAGCTTGTACTGGACAGCTCCGTGGGAGTTGAGGAGAGCGCTGACAGGGTATGCGGATATCTGAGTTCCCGCGGCGAGGGGTGAGCTTATACAATAGTAAATTCGGCGGAGCGAAATATCTCCGCCGAATTTATGTATTGAGGAAATCAACCGCCTAAGCCATAGCTCCCCGAAAGAGGATCTCTGAACAGCGGAATCTGCGGCGTCATAAATGTGAACACCACAAACAGAACTCCTATCAGAATGATGATCGCAACGGCGAGAAATGGCGCTCTGCAAGGTAAGCCGTCCCCTTTGAACAGTCGAGCCTCCACAAGAAACGCTATCGCCGCTGAGATGAAGAATATCGTGATATTTAACCAGTCGGGAGTGCCGCCGAAAATTCCGCCCAGCGTGTAGAACAGAGTTGGGATAAGCGCAAGCCCTGTCAGGATTCCTGCGAGCTTTATACACCAGAAGTCCCTGCGCTCCCTGAAAAAGCGGCTCTGTATGAGTGCAAAAATCAGCATCGGGAAATAGAGCAGCTTCATGTGCTCCCATGTGGATTCGTTCACCGCCGAGAACGGAGCAGCGAGCAGGCTTCCGCCCGTCCAGTCGTACAAGAAATGCAGCAGCGTTCCGAACACCGCCGTAAAGACCAAGCCTGCGTACTGCCAGAGGGATATATCTTTTTTCATAATCGCACCGCCGAGTTTTTTGTAAAGCTTATGCGGCGGGGGAGGGGATTATGTTCGGGGGAATGGAAAAGCGGTCATGACTGACCGCTTTTTACTATGTAATTACTTTTTTCTGGGGAGTTTTTACATCTGATGCAGCTTTTGAAGCGATCTACAGAAATTCCATCTGCCGTAGTGTCTTTTTGAAGAAAAATACCAATGATACTATTAAATAGAAATTAATTGGATTGATTGTACAAAAACAATTGACAAAGTTGAAAAAATATGATACAATTAGTACATAAAAACGGAATGTTGTCGTTCCGTGACAGGAGGTATCAGAAACATGAAGAAAAATGGCATTCTCAATAGTGACATCTCACGGGTGCTATCGTATCTCGGGCATACAGATCTCATCTGCATCGGCGATTGCGGTCTGCCTGTTCCCGATGAGACCGAACGCATCGATATTGCGCTTGCCTTCGGCATTCCCACATTCATGCAGACGTTGGAAACGGTTGCAGGTGATATGAAGATAGAAAAACTCTATCTTGCCGAGGAAATAAAGACCCGGAATCCCGAGGTGTTTGAAAACATCAAGGCTCTTCTTTCGGAAAAAGAGATCGAGTATGCGTTTATCTCTCATGCTGACCTCAAGGAACTGACAAAGCAGTGCAAGGCAGTGATACGCACGGGTGAGACCACGCCTTACGCAAACATCATCTTACAATCTGGCTGTATATTCGCATAAGCAAAGGAGCGTGAAGTATGAATATTGAAATGAAAGGGATCAATAAGTCGTTCGGCTCAAATCAGGTGCTGAAGGACGCTGGATTCCTTCTGAAGGACGGCGAGGTCCATGCGCTGATGGGCGAAAACGGCGCAGGTAAATCCACGCTTATGAAGATACTTACAGGTGTATATACTCGTGATTCGGGTACGGTGCTTGTGGATGGTCAGGAAGTGGTGTATAAATCACCGCAGGAGGCTGAAAAGGCAGGCATCGTGTTCATCTATCAGGAGCTGAATGTGCTGTTTGATCTTACCGTTGAGGAAAACCTCTTCATGGGCAAGGAGATAACCAAGGGCTTCGGCATCTGCGACCGCAAGGCTATGCGTGAAAAGGCGCAGGAGGTCATGGACAGAATGGGTGTGAATATCCCGATAAATGCGGTGATGTCCGACCTTTCCGTTGGTCAGCAGCAGATGGTTGAGATATGCAAGGCTCTGATGGTGGATGCTAAGGTACTTATCATGGACGAGCCTACAGCGGCTCTCACCCAGAGCGAGACAGAGGGTCTGTTCAAGCTTATCAAGAGCCTGCGTGAAAAGGGCGTATCCATTGTTTATATCTCTCACCGTATGGAGGAGATATTCGAACTGTGCGACCGCATCACGATACTGCGCGACGGCACCTATGTTGATACAAAGTACATAAAGGACATCAATATGGATGATATCGTCCGTATGATGATAGGCCGTGAGATAGGCGAGCGTTATCCCAAGCGTGAGGGAGTTACCATCGGTGACGAGGTCAT
>JAZSEG010000154.1:0-1769 GCA_045531575.1 Oscillospiraceae bacterium
TACTTATCAAGCGAAACCGAAACATGAGAAACCTTAGCTTGCTGATCCTTATAAAATGAAGCAAAATACAGCGCATCAGCATGCCTGAGGTTAAGCTTTCTATCGTTATCGAATATCAGAAACGCAGTGTCTGCATCATTATTATTCGGGTCTTTAGTAATGATCATTATCGAATCTGTTGCAGCTCCGGTATTATAGTTGACTTTCGTTCTCCATCTCTTATCATCAGAATATCCAAAATGGTATACACAAGGCTTCATGCAGAAATAGTTCTTTTGGAACATGCCAATGATTCTTTCAAAAACATCCATCCTCTTATTCGAAGCACCACGCTGTGGCATATTTTGCAGCATTTCGATGGAAAATTGCTCAGGGAAAGCAGGCCACACAGCATCGCAGTAGGAATCATCGGGTTGATCCTTCTCCCAGTGCGCAATGACCTCGTTAAAGCCTGCGGCAGCCCTGTTGATGGGTGTGAATATCAGTGTATAAGGATCATCGGCGCCGTATTTGTATCTCATGGTCAGCCTGCACTCCGCATCGACCGAAAGAGGAAACGCCTTATGGCGCAGAACCGCACGGCGGTTGACCTTGGAATTTGCATCCTCCTGCAAAAGCTCGAAGCTGTAGCTTTCACGGCCTGCAGGCAGAGTAAAATGATTGCTGATCCTGATAACAAGCTCATCATGCGAATACGGAACAACGGTCTGCCCCTTGACGAGATCAAATACCGAGAGCGCCTGTCTGAACGACAGATCGGGAAGATGATCCTTCCATAAAGGCACGCTGGTATGCTGCATGAGATAATTGCAGCGGTAATGTCCCTGCACGCAGCAGCTGGACGGAAGTGAGATGACGGTATGCTCTCTCGTATTTGTGTTAAGACGATCGTCAATTGCGAGGATAAGCACCGTTGATCCGTTTACGATCGATTTATGGGCAGATATATATCTGCGCACATCTGCATCGATTATCAGCGAAGCTTCGCCTGTGGCATAATCCTCCAGAACATGCCAGCCGTTCTCCGTCAGCACCGGAACAGAGCGGTTCTTATCGTTGATGCCGCTGCGGCAGAGCGTTTCAAGCTCGGGTATCTCCGAAAGATCCTGTAGCGGCGTTTTAATTGGATAGGATGCGGTGGGATATCGCTCCCACTGTATCGGCTTTCTGCCGTCAACAGTGCCTTCAAGTTCGTCGGCATATACACCTCTGATGGGCGTGAGAGTGAGATCATCACCCACGATGTCTGCGACCAGTATCATATCCCCGACTGAATAGTAATCCTCGAACAGTTCTGAGCCTTCAAATGCGAACACAGCGCCGATGCTCTGGGGCAGAGCGTCGATGCTGTTATAGAACATTCTTGCTGCACGTCTTATGGGAGCAAGTCTGAACTCATCCACCACATCAGGGAAGATAAAATTCAGCTTAGGTGCGACGATGCGGTCGCTAAGCATGGAGAACAGCGTGTAGGAATCGCTGTCCGCATTGTCGCTGTCTATGCAGCTCAGCGGTGCTATGTAACGCTTCACGATATCCGTGCGGAAGGAATCCGATCCCATAACCGGCAGCAGGCGCTCCTCGCCATCCTCATCAGCATAGACCGCCGCCGCAATACGCATGCCCAGCGGCACAGCATTGCCATCCGCAGTGATGCAATAAGGCGTATCTGAGAAAACATCGGTGTAAAGCGGATGCTCGTATTGGATACGGGATACACTCTTATCCTTATGCTTGCCCGAAATACCCAGCTTCTTGGCAAGCTTCGT
>JAZSEG010000282.1:0-18097 GCA_045531575.1 Oscillospiraceae bacterium
TCTTTCATAGCTGCGAGTACAGTCGGGATTCCGCTGTAACGATTTTCGGTTATCTCCATAATTTCAAGTGCACCCGCAAGGAATGGATTTCGAGTATCGGCAGATACCTTTCCAAGCTGATCGAGCGTCATTCTTCCGTAAAGACCGCCTGGGTTTTCTATCTCCAAACGGTCAGAGAACATTTTGATCGTTATGGGTGTAGTATCAGTATGAATACTGTAATCTCTGTGAACAAGAGCATTGATGATAAGCTCCCTGACAGCGATTATTGGGTAATCAGCCTTGTCTGCTCTTTTGCCTGTGTCAGGAACTATTATAGTCTTTACTTTCATATTCCTTTTCACAAATTGCAACGCAGAATCAAGCATCTGTGTTATGGTGCCGTCAATTTTGACATTATCTATGAAGCGTTCTCCCACATCGCTGGAGTTACCGATCTCAGTTCCTGCAACAGATACTGCCGTCACACACAGCTGAGGATAAAAAGCCTGAGGGTACAATGAAAACAGCATTATTCCTGTAAGCGTAGGCTTGTCATCAGCAGTAAATCCCTGAATAGCGCAAAGCTTATCTTCAGGTAATGCGGCAAGATTGGTCTTTTTTAGTGGAAGCTCTATCAGGTATTTTTTCAGATAATCGGTACGGATTTCATCTATATCGGCTCTGTCGTTGGTACGAAGCTCATCATGGATCTTCTTTTTGAACGCTTCATAGCTGTAGACCTCGTATTCGGTCATTCGTCTGTCGCCGTCACCTACACGGATATATGAGCCTTTCAATCTTCCTGCGCCTCTGTAAAAGCAAGGCTTCTGAAAGTTATCGATCTCCTGGATCTCAGCACAAACTACCGTCTTACCGTCTATATCTACAACGGTACACAACGGACGAAGCTCAGGCTCCATCTGAATACTTTGCTCCATGATCTTTTTCTGTAAGTCAGCAGCATCGTATACACCGCAGACGGAATAGTCTTCACGCTCGTCGATTCCGAATATGATAGTGCCTCCGCCCGATTGATTAGAGAATGAGGACAATGTATCAAACAGTTTAGGGCAGTCTACTTTCGCAGATTTGATCTCAATAGTGTTGCTTTCGCATTTTGTCTTTTGAATGAAATTTACAAGCTCCAATATCTCGGATTGTATCATTTTCATCACTCCTTTACTAAATTATACGAATTTATTTCGGAAATGTCAAGAGGAATTCGTGTAAATCGTTATAAAATTCGTATAAAATATCGCGAAATTCGTATAAATTCGATTTTTGTGCTGAATGCAATCGTAATGTTTATAAATATAAACATTATTTGAAGAATTGTCTATATATTTAAACGTTATTTATCAATGTGTTTGTGGCTGTTTTATTCATTATTAGGTAATGGAAAGGGATTATATACGCTGTATCAACATTGCACATCTCTACAACACTTCAAGATCTTAAACATAACAGTAAATGTTAAAAGGAGGTAATGCAATGCTTGACAGCAACGACATATTACAGATCATCAAGGAATATGGACAGTTGACCCTAGTACAGAGGAGATGTCCTGATTGTATTTTCACAAAAGCACGCTTACAGCAACTGGAGGTGACGATGCACTCACCTGAGTTCAAGGCACTTGTCAGAGTTGACACTGATGAAATCATCCAGATGTTCAGGAATGATTTAAGATAAGGGGGATAACTATGTTTGAGGATTACAATGATATGATAACTGTTGAGGAGCTTTGCTATATGCTCCGTATCGGTAGGAACAAGGCTTATGAGCTTCTTCGCAGCGGCAGGATAGGAGCATTCCGTGATGGACGGCTCTGGATGATACCAAAGGTGGCTGTTATCGAATATATTAATTCTAACAGAAAATGATAAATACCCGATAGCTTAGCGGCTATCGGGTATCATCTGTCAAAAAACTATTTGATATCAAAAAACACATCTGCTACAAGGAAAACAGGCTCAATACTGTCTTAATGGTACTTGTCGCAATGACGAGCATTAAGCAATGCCGTTTGATTTGATTTCATTCTGAAACAGGTCAGCTACTACACTTGTACTTTAATAGTGCTCGTTTTGTGTTTTTAAAGATTTTTAGTTGCCTCAACTGTCGTGTGCAGATGAGTGTGGGAAGCAGTGTGTTGAGTTTTCTCACCATAAATGCTATTTTTCAGGCTATATCGCCATTATACTCTCTGACCACATGATTTATATGATTTTTTAGCATATAAGAGTCGGTATAGCCTTCACTGTACATTCTGCCGTCCACATAGCTCACAGTATTCATTGCAAAATGAATATGCAGATTATCAGTGTCCTCATGAACACCGAAAACTATCTGATATGTATCAGAATAGTACCTGCAAATTCTATATGCTATAACGTTAAGCTCTGCTGCGCAGAATCCATAGACGTTATCAAAGCTGACAACAAAATGTCTTACCAGCCGTCCGTGTTCCTTTCCGAAATACCTTTTGACAAACATCATATCATCTGCTATATGATTAATACGGGTGTTAGGACTGCCGTAGTATCTGAGCAGTCTGCCCTCCTTGTCATGGGTAACATATCTGGTCACACAATACAAGCTATGTGACTCTTTGTAGGATTCATTCATAATTTGCACAACAGGTTGCATACTTCCTCAATCTCCTCTCCGATAAGTTCGACCACATCCTCGCTGTACAGACTTTGAGGCGCTTCAAGTAATCCCTTTATAGAAATCAGTCTGCACATTATTTCAGGAGGTACACCTGTTCCGTTCTGAGATGCGATCTTCTCTAAATAATTACCGATAGATAAATGATTATCCTTTGCGTTTCGTGATAACAGCTCATACTGTTGATCTGTCATTCTGATGGATCTGACTTTTGATGCTTCATTGTTCATGATTTTTAGTCTCCTGATTTACTAGGTTATAGTCTTTTTATATACTTAATTATCTTATATATAGTAGTTTTATATAATATATTTACTATTATTTATACTATATTTACTCTATTATATAAGATAATTGACCAGCAGGATAATGATCTTGTAATACATTATCCTTATCTGATTGTTAGGTATAATATTATAAAATTATTTATAATCAGCAAACTGACATTACAATAAAAAAAGCAGCACGCCTTGCTTAAAAGCCAAAGGCGTGCTGTTGTATTATTTGCGTTTGTTGCACTTTTCTGAAAAATTATTTGAAAATCAATTAAAAATGGGCTGTTTTTTTGCGTTTTCGGATTGTTTTTTCGGGGATGTGCAACATTTGGGTGTATTATTGGATTTGTGGATTATTCTCAATAGCATCAAAAAAATTGTCGGGAATAGTTACAAGTTCAGTCATAAATTCAATTACAGTATCAGTTAAAACCGTATTATCCAGATAGTAATAAAAATTATCTGAAGCAATTCTCATAGCATTGTTGTAGATATTTCCATATTGTATAGGTATATATTTAATAAAATAAACATGAATATTCAAATATCTACTTAATGTATGGGCAATAAGAACATTAGGATTTGTGCCATCATGATGCTTCGCCTTTTCCTTAATATTATTAATGGTTTTGTCACATGCATTCTTCAATTCAAGGAATAGTTTTCGAGGCGTGGCAATGGGATATGTATGCTCGTGTTGCCACAGCAACTCCACACTTGTTCGGTAATATTCACAGATTTCAAGTTGCATTTGCAGAAAAAATTCGTCGATGCCTTTGATTCTTTTGCATTCTGTAAGAACTCTGTCTGAATCTGCAAATTCACAGCATTGTATATACATATAACCCAGTTGAATTTTCCATAATAATAACGTATCACGATTAGTATGCATTGAATTGGTGTATATAAACTTTTCAAATTGTCGTGCTATTTCAATATGACTCATACTACCGTTTGGTGAACCGCGCCAAAAATTATTTACATAAGTAATAAACGCAGCTTTCATTAATGTATCTCTTAAAATATCAAGATTGTTAAACATGGTCAGTCGTTGCGTTTGTTCTTCGTATGTGCAGTATTTCAGATATGTCTTATAAAAAATATCCGTTTCTTCAATAGTCTTGCACTTTATCTGTTTTTGAATGAAATCAAGGAATGTATCAGAATTAATCAGTCTAGGAGTTTCGTTAACAGTATCGAAAGAACGATATTTATATACTGTGTTTGCAATCACGTATAAAGTTCGAGGTAACTCGCAGTAACGGAACTCGTTTATTTTGTTATTAGCTGTTTTTAAAAATAAAGCTAATTCCTCGTGAACGGAGATAAATTCAACATCATTGAGAGTATGCTGGACATTTGGTGGAGAGGGATTGTTGGTTGTGAAAAGTTTTTTGTGAGCTTCTTTAGCATCAGCCTTCAATTCGAAATAATTATGGTGTTCTTTTAATGCTTTTGAAATTGTATCATCTTCAGGGTAATGTGCTTGTAAAAATTTATATATTTCTGGAGAAAATTCAAATGTGGTTGCTGAGATCCTGTATATTTCATATGCCTTTTTAATTTCCTTGTTGTAACATAGCCACAAACAAATATTACTTTTGCATTTTTTCCACTCCTGGGATGTGCCGTTCATTTTTATAGCCATGCTTTGTAAAATCGGGCAAAGATATGAAGTTCCGTATCTGAAGAACTGAGTTACAAAAGCATCAATGTTTACTATTTCATTGGTGTATTTTTCTGCGGATGGTTGATATTTTTTGTATAGCACATCAGATAGCAAAGGATGTATACCGTATTCATAATAATCCTTTTCTTCTGAATATTCACAATTTAACCAGCCTAAATCGGTCAGCCGATCTAGATTATTTCATTGATGGTTTGTTTTTTTATTTCCAGTAGTTTTGTCGGTTCATCGTATTTATAATCACAATCGCAATGAAAATACTTTTTATGGATTCTGTCAGATTTGTGTCAAATGTAGCAAATAAAACCAAATCGTAATCTTTCTTATGCACTGCAATATAATGCTTTGCAAGCTGTGTTTTACCAAGACCATCCATACCATGCAGAAAAGCATAGCCATGTTCATTAAGACTTGATTGGATCATGTTCATTTCGTCGTCGCGTCCAGTGAACCAATCATATATTTTGAATTGCATACTTCGGAAAATATTACAAGTCTCTGTTTTATTTAAATGAGTTTCTAAACCGAAATCCACCATTTTTACTAGAAATGCTATTAGCTTTTCTTTATCGTCATTTTGAGTTACCAATTCGGATTCATCAACCAAAATACTGTTGTTAGGCTTACTTAATTCTTTATTACATTCATCTACAATAGCCTTTATTTCCGATAATAAAAAGTATTCATTAAGGACCGATCGGTAATTTTCCAATAGTTGTTTTCTGTTATCGGCATTAGCCAGGGAGTTGTATATTGTCTTACTGAAGGATTTTAAATACTTACTGATCGTTCCTTTTTTGTGTCAGAAAAATTCAATATATCCTTAAACAGTTTGTTGAAAATCTCGGGTTGAGATGCATTGTACTTTTCCTCATCGAAATTATATACTTCGCTTTTTTCGAAATTTTCATCAAAATATTGACTATATGACTTTCTGTTTTTTAGTTGGTCAAACATTAAAACCAAGATTGTTTCGAAAAATGGTTTAGAAATCGGTTTCATATAAACCCTCCTCATAAAGCTAAAAGATAATATAATTTTATACATCCATGTACATTTGGAAACTATGGAAACTACACACGCAGACAATCTATCAAAAAACTGATATAATTTTCTTGTCGACAAAAACAACTAATAAAAGCGGCCGTTTTCAATTCAATTCAATTCTCTATAACTAGGAGGTTTAATCATGAAAGAGAATGATATTGATCGCATGAACCCTTTCGTTCCTATCACCCCAAGCGCCCCATCGGGAAACGTAAACAAAAACACTCCCGTAAAACAAAATCCACAGGCCCTAGCCAATCCCGATTGCTCTGCGTCACAACAAAATTTCGGGTTTGTGCCACTGGTGATGGGTACTCAGATTCGGCAAAATATTAGCAATGCCGTTGGAGATGACGATATCTCAACAACGATATTTGCCGATTACCACAAGAATTGTCTGCGTGAACGGACAAACAATAATAGTTTTAGCTACTCCACCGTACAGACGCACGACAACCTATCCTTCGTCGCATCAAATGCCGTTGACAATCAGCATACCGAATCGCATTTTTCCACGAGAACGTTGACAAATGGTATTGTGGAGGTTGAGGGTGCGGTACTGCAAAAGGAAAACGCATCCGATGAAGGTGAATTTCTGGTCAAGCTTAAGATTATTGATGTTCAACGTAATGAAAAACACATTGAAATCCCTGTTGATGTGCTGAAACACGATACCAAAGCACTGAAAGAGATACTCATAGATAACGGCGTGATCTTAAAAGCACAAGGCAGCATTGGCAAGATACAGGGTTTCCTGCTTGAAGGTCTTTCAAAGTTCAATGAGAACTATGAAGTCAGGTACAACGGCTATTATACCGATAACGGCAATATCCGCCACATCGCAGAGGAAGATATTCTCAGAAATGCGGCTGATTCCAGTGAGATACTTGAGATATTCAAGCTGACCGATGCACAGAATCAGCCCGCACCGTTCATGAATATGATGCTGTTAGGCATAGGCTGTATAGCTTCCGTCAGATCGCTTCTGACACAGCAGGGGTATACTCAGTTCCCGCTTGTTGTTCTGTCATCTTCAAATGCTGAGAAAGGTGTAATTGAGCTAATCCGAATCTTTTGCGACAACAACAGGCCGATCAGGGTGAGAAAGGGATTCGAAGATGAATTGGATGTGAATTATACAAATAATCCAGTGTTAACAATGCTGGATAAAGGAAATTCACCTTATATGAACAAGAAGCTTATCTCAAGGATGCTTGATTTCACCTCAGGATATGCAGGTGGAGATAAGAGCGTAAATACATTTCCGCTGCTTGTTACATTCGATCCAACGCTTGTAAGTGAAAGCATATCCGAGGAATACTTTGTTGTTTTTCCGTATGTAATGACAGGTATTGATGAAATGGCGCTGAAAGTGTTCAATTGGTTCAGGGCAATGTGCATCAAAAAACCGAATTTCCTGGCGTCGGTGATCGAATGTGCAAAGAGCTACAAGGAGAACCATCTTGAAGCGAACGGTTGTCTCGATCATTTACAGGACCTGTTTTCACTGCTGCTGGCAATAGCCAATATAGTGCTGAAATGCACTGGTAACGATCCTAAGGAGATCCAAAAGATAATCCGGAATTTCTATGAGTACCTTATGAATACTGCGGATAACACGGACAACCTTGCTGTGGACATTATAAAGGACTATCTGAATGGCGCAGGAAAGCACTGCCTGATACCTCAGTATAACCTTTGTAAAAAGGATGCATATAGGAGCTGTATAGGCTACAATGACAAGGAGATGATGCTTTCGCCTTCTGCTATGCAGTCATTGGCAGCGGCAAACAATATGTCTCAGACAGAACTGGCAAAGCAGCTGAAAGCGGCAGGTGCTCTGGACTGCAATGACAAGTATCAGAAAAACATCAGGGTATCTGACGGTACTTCAAGGCTTTATGCTATACCACTCGATAGCTTGTATGATATAGGGCAGGTCCGCATTCAGCCTGATGAGTTCGAAGCTAAAGCGCCTGCACTTATGGTGAAACTAGGTGTATGCGACGGAAATCAGATATATTATGCACTTAATGATCTGATAGGAACTGACAGTCCGCATATTCTGGTGACAGGGCCATCTGGCTCGGGAAAATCTTATTTTCTGAAGAATTTCGGCAAGGCTGCCGCAGAACAAGGTGTTGCTGTAATCAGCTTTGGAACTGACGGCGCATGTCTTGAATTTGATGAGGGGGAACGTATTATGCTGACCACACAGGATTTTGACGAAACGATCATTACATTCCGCACTGTACTTGAGCCATTGCAGATATACGATGACTGGACCGAATCCGAAATCGAGCTGATAGGCATACTGGCTAACGAACAAGCCACATTTGACAACGTGGAACAGTGCATAGAAGTCTGCAAATCACTGTATTCCAACGAGCCTGACGGAATGCGGATACTGGCACGTATTGAATCTAATTTTTGCTTTGGAGTGTACAACAGCGGATTCAACTGGCAAAAGCTGTGCAGACCCGGGGCATTAACCACCGTTGTTTCTTCAGAGAGTGATACCGAGTTTCTCAACACTGTCCTGAAAAGTTTCTTCGACTACAAACGCTCTATGAGCGAGGTCACACCATGCCTGCTCATCATGGACGAGTGTCAGGAGCTTGATCTGCGCCAGAACGCGCCGCTTGTGAAGCTTTTGCTCCGTCAGGGTAGAAAGTATGGGATAATCGCTGTTCTTGCGACACAGTATCTGACAGCCGATAACGGCAAAAACATCGACAAGGCTATAAAGCAGTGCGAAACGATAATTGCCTTCAAACCAGGCGATGATGTTGAACTTGTAAAGCTGCTGAAATACAATGTCAAGGACGAGCATGCGAGAAAAGTTATTTCAGAAATCGGCAGATACTCTTGTATCACCAAAGGGTGGTTAGCAACTGACAGGTGCAGGATAGATTATCCTCTGATACTGGACATCCCTGAATAATTGATGATATATAGGTGCTGCTCAATTATATATTATACTACTGAGCGGCACCAAATTCAAGTATGTAAGGAGGATACAACATGGCTAAAACATCAAGAATAATGGAATGTACTGCTGCACAGGCAAGCGATAACATTCCCGAAGAAATTGTAATAATCACCTTGTTTCAGTGCATTGATCTGGTACGTGAGGGGGTGACGGCTGATGGCGGAGAAAGTGACGAAACCGCTGATTGATGCCGTTGCTTATGCACGCTTCTCCTCAAACCATCAGCGTGATGAGAGTATTGACGCTCAGCTGAGAGCAATCCGTGATTATGCCAAAAACAAAGGTATAAGAATAGTAGCTGAATATGTTGATAAAGCATTTTCAGCGAGGTCAGATCAACGCCCTGACTTCCAACGTATGATAAAGGATGCAAAGGAACAACGGTTCCAGGCGGTCATTGTACATAAGCTGGACAGGTTTTCCCGTGACAGATATGACTCGGCTTTCTACAAGCACGAGCTGAAGAAATGCGGAGTTAAGCTGTTCTCGGTGGTTGAGAATATCAACGACGAGCCTGAAAGCGTCATTATGGAATCGGTGCTTGAGGGCATGGCAGAGTATTACTCCAAAAACCTCGGTCGTGAGACTATGAAAGGCCTCAAGGAGAATGCCTATAACGGCAAGCACACCGGCGGACTTGCTCCGCTGGGATATCGTGTGGATCCAGTCACCAAACGCGTGGAGATCGATCCTCACGAGGCAGGAGCGGTGCGGATGATATTCGAGATGGCTGCAAGCGGCGCTCACTATCCCGAGATAGTGGACAAACTCAACGCTCAAGGATACCGCACCAAAACAGGTAGAGAATTCAGTAGCTCGGGACTACATGAGATTCTCAAAAATCAGAAGTATATCGGAATCTGCGTATACAACAAGCGCGTATCGCAGGATGTTTGTAACAGCAGCCGCAGATTCAAGGACGAAAGCGAGTGGATAGTCCGCACGGATGTGTTCCCTCCGCTGGTGGATGAGGAGGTGTTCAACCTCGTTCAGGAACGCCTGAGAAAGCGTCAGGTCAGCGGACAGGCTCATCCCAAGGAGGTGTATCTCCTCAGCGGCAAGATTCGCTGCGGAATATGCGGTACAGCCTACTGCGGCGAGCGCAAAAAGAGTGGGAAAGGGATAATATCTCATTCCTACTTTTGCAACAGCCGCAACAGAGGTCACGGAAGCAGCTGCGGCAATCCGTCGATAAGCAGGTCGCTGATCGAGGGTTATGTGCTGGAGAGGCTTTCGGAATATGTTTTCTCAGACAGCCTTATCCCTGATATCGTGGACAGCTACAACCGTTATCTGCGGGAACAGAACGGCATGGCAATGCAGAGGCTTGACGAGCTTGCCAAAGAAAACAGCTCACTGCAGAGTAAGATAAACTCCACCATTGAATTGCTTATCGAAACCAAGTCAGCGGCTCTGAAGGATAAGCTTGCATTGCTTGAAGCGAGGCAATCCGCTGTTCAGGCGGAGATAACCGAGCTTAATTCGGGCAATATCGACAGAGCTGTTACGGAGGAGCAGCTGAAAGCGGCATTCTGCGAGATACGGGAATGCCTTACAAACGGCACACTGCACAATGTTAAGCGTCTGATAGATGCGTATGTGCATGAGGTGCTGGTGTATCCCGAAAAGGTGGTTGTGGTGTTCAATATGTTCCCACACATCAAATTCCACAAAAAACAAGACGAGGAGAGCCCTGACGAGGGGCTCTCCTCTGTTGCTTATCCCGAAGTGATGGCTGACGAGCTTTGCAGGAAACGCTACGACAGCATTGATTTTGTGGCAGGCTCCCGTGTGCTTTACCGTATAAGAGGTCTTAGTGGAGAGCCACCGTAATTTTTAGCCGAGGAAACTCGGCTTATTTTTTTGTTGTGTTGCTTTTTTGTAATACTTATGACAATCATAAGATTCCAATACATATATGCGAGGGGGATGCTGTTGTTCATGACTATCTGATACCGTATTACCACGAACTTGGTGAATATTTAGTAGCTTAAACAATTTCTGTAGTATGGTGACAGGATAGAAAAGACACCCTCCGATAATCATGGAGGGTGTATAGCGAATATTGGTATTCTTAATTATGTAAAATCGTTAGAAACTAAGAGTTTTTTACAGAATGCATTGATGTATACTGTATTAGTCTCGAAGGCGGTTGGCAACTTTATTCCTTTCTTGCAACATCAAACTTATCTAAATGTTACATTAAGGTCTAAAGCCTTCTGTGCTGCTTCCAATACAATTTGCTCTACTGCTGTAACATAAGTTTCCTCATCAATCTGTGTCAAATTGAAATAATGCATAGAATTAAGGAGAAAGTTCTGGAACTTACTCTTAAAACTGAAAGCTTCTCTCTCTGCCTCCTGAATTGCCTTGTAGTATAACATGAAACTAACCAGTTCCTTAGGGTTTACATAAGCTTCCACAGTCTTCATATACTTCTCATCGGCTTCCTGTGTTCTTTTAGCTCCTTCGACTTTAAGCGTCTGAAATACTACTGAATGAACAAATTCAGAAGTAGCGAAGTTACGAAGATTTGCTGTAAAGTTAACTGAGAAAGACTTACAGTTATAGAAATAAGCCTCATCTATATTTGATGTGTAACCATCACCATTTCTCAATCTACGTCTGAGGGCGTTGTATGCATTACCATGAGGAGTCTTTCCAAGGCTAAGTGCAATATCAGACATACCTGGTGTGAATACCTTTTTGTTAGTGGAGTTATCTGTAACATGAACATGGATGAGCTCTGCAAGGCGATTCTTATCGACTACTGGAGTAGGCACTTCTCCTTCTTTTGGCTCGAACTTAATCTTGTAAGCGTTTTCCTCAAGGGATTCCGCCATTTTCTCAAGAATAATTTTGTACGTTTCAAGTACGTTATAGTTTTTCACAAATGCAGCTGGGAAACTAGCATCACGCTTAAGATAGCATACTAATGACTTAATTGGCATACGCTTCTTAGCCTTTACCTGTGCTGCTTTAAGGTCTTCATTGAGCTCCTCCATTCTATCTGCAATGCACTCACAAAGATCCTGCTCGGTAAATTCCTTTTCATCAAAGCTTTCAATTGAAAGTGGATCATCGAAGTTCTGCTTCTGAAGCGATGATACAAAGAGATCTAGCTTATTATGAATCATAAATACTGGTATCTGCTTGTTGAAGTTCTTAAGTACATCACGATACAACTCTCCAATCTTCTTCTCATTAGTATCACCTTCAAGCGGTACTACCATTGCAATTGCATCCACATTCCCTTTGTAAAGAAGTTCAGAACAATAATCCACATTCTCGTCGTCAGTGTTATCTGCATGATATAACCCTCTGGTATCAAGTGTTGAAAATACAATGTTGTCATTACTATCTCTGAAAACCTTGCTAGTAATAGGGTTATCTGAAATGAGCTTGGAGAACGATTTGTTCATTGGTACGTAAAAAACAATTTCACTGCAGAGCACCTCAAGTGATAAACGCTGGCCAGCTTGGATGTTATTAGCTGTAAACATCGCTTTGATAAATTCTGTATCTGGCTCATCAAGCATAATGTCTTTATAATAATAGCCATCGCCTGAAATATCTTCTTCGCTAAAATATGTAAAGAATACCTTCGAAAGATTACGGCTAAGTGTCTCCCAGATTCTCCAAAGATCCTGCTTGAATGTATCGCTCTGTAAATCCAATCTATGCTCAACTTCCATCTGAATAGCTGCCATGAACTTCTTGCTACTCTCCTTTACCTCAACCTCGACCATCTCATTCTTTACGGTATTATAAATACTGTAATTATACTGACAAAGGTCATATCTGCGGTAAAGTCCAATAATTTCCTTAACAAAGGTTTCTTTCTGATCATCTGTAAGAAGTGAAAGAATGGCTTTAACATTATTACGCTTGGCAAGCTGGTCTCTTAATGCATCGTCAAGGATTTCTTCGTCCTTACCAACAACTGGTGACAATACCTTGCCAAGGTCTTTTACAACCTTTGCAATTGCCTTTGATACAATCTCTGTGAAAAGGTTTCGGCTGAATGCGTTCTCGTCCTGTTTTACCGCAACTACTATCTTATCACTGTACTCTGTTGTGAAAACCATAAGTCTCTCGTTGAGGGTCGAATTGGTTTTTCCAACTCCTTCAATAAGAATCTTTCTAGCCTTTGGATCTGCTGGAACCGTTCCTACTTCTGTTTTGCCGTTTCCGGTGCCGCCTAAAAGCTCAAGTACTCTGAAATGAGGCTTCAAACTATTGTAGTTATCCATTGTAACTACCTCCTTGAAAAATATATTCAAGCCAATAAAAAAATCCATACCAACCCGAACGGATGATATGGATAGAATAAGCTTGTATATATAAGCACACACTTGCAAATATACTCATTACATTCTAAACGGTATCACTAAACTGTCGGATCGGTTCTGCAGCGGGTAGCTGCGTACTACTAAACAAAATAGGATTTCGCTATTAACTTGTATATATTATACCACTGATAGATTACTTTGTCAAGCTTCTTTCATAATAATTATTTTACTGAAAACGTGCTAGATGAAAAGGGGACTAAAGCTGGCATTCATAAACTGTTTTATAACCTTATTTCAATAATCATTTATCTATAAAAATGCTACGACAGCCCTGATTTTGTGGCAAGCTCCCGTGTGCTTGACCGTATAAGAGGTATGAGCGGGGAGCCTCCCTAGTATGAAGATAGCGGCAACAGAATCATCTGCTGCCGCTTGATTATTATAGATCATCGTTATATACTATCTGACCGCTGTGCCTTGCTGACATCCAGCCAAGCATAGTGAGATTTAGTATCGTGTCACACACCGCTTCTTTTTTTGTATCTTTCCAATGCGGCTTCCAGTCCATTACATAGTTGTATATGTCGATATCAGCAGCTCCGTCATCGACAGCAAGGGTATCGTAAGCATACATCACCGTTGCTATCATTTCAGCATGGTCGGTGTTTTTAACGCGGCTGAAAAGGTCTATGGTCTTTTTTGCGGCAGATATGTCATTAGCAGTGAAGCCTGACGGGTCGAATGTGAAGTTTTCGCTTACCGTCATTTTCATCATTCTGCCGACATTAGCCTCATACATAAGGTTGGAGTTTGACAGTATCGTGATGGCGTCCTTTACCTGATGCGAGAAAGGACCGTATGAGCTTTTTGAGAACTCAAAGCCTGTATTGACTCCCGAACGGGTCAGAGCATAGCATATCTTCTGGAAGATCGTTCTGCCTACATAAAGAGCATAACGGTTATTGCTGAGCTCCTTTACGATATAAAGAAGAAGATACCAGTTGGTGTTGATCCTGCCGAGCTTTGCCCCCGAAACTTCTGTGGTTTGCTCAACTGTCTGCTGGCTCAAGAAAGCGGCTTTCAGCTTATCGGGATGTGTTCCGAATGGTGCATATATTTCTATATCAATGGGCAGATCTTTCAGCTTCCGGTACATTATAGGACCTACTACATCCCAGGATAAGCCGCCGTTTCCGCAGCCAAGAGGCGGGAAAGCTATTGAAGTTATGCCAAGCTCGTTGTAGTTTTCTACGAACCAATCCAGTCCGTCAACGATATACGAGAGCTTCGAGGGTGAACGCCAGTGATCCTTTGTAGGGAAGTTCAATACCGACGCACCTGTAAGATCGTTATAATAATAAGGCTGACCGGGAAGCACTGCTTTTGCCTCACATTTTTCAGCATAATCCTTGAACATCAGGGGATAACGCTTTTTGAACTCAAGTGCTACGCCTTTTCCCATAACGCCGACACAGTTTATAGTGTTCACAAGCGTTGTGGCTTTGCTCTCGAAAATGTTACCTATCGTGATAAGCATATAAGCTAGCCTCCTTCCTTAGTCTTTGAAGAAAATATGTGGTCTTATGCAGACTGTTATATTGTCTGGTACAAGCTGTTTGACCTTTGTTTTATCAGATTCGTTTTTAACAGCTATTGCCTCAATATATTCAGGCGAAACTTTGTGAGGAACCAATACTTCGGCACACTTTTTCGATTTTTTACGTATATACTCAATTTGATCGTCGTCTCGCCAGTCTTCGGCGTATATCCAATCGTAGTTCATAGACTCCGAATCCAGTGCCATTTCAGGTGTCATAAAGCAGGCATATTTACTTGAAGCATTCTGGTCTGCTATAACCACATCGGGGATATCAAGCACATCGGCTTTGACCTTTATAACGCAGATATCCTCATTCTGCCGTTTGTACATCATTGGGTTGCGTGCGTCAAAATAGAGATTTGCATACTGATGGAGCTTTAGTCCGTTGGGTACCTCCACCAGATCTCGTCTTTCCTGTATCTCAGGCATAGCGACAGATGAATGTGTGATGGATTTTACCTTTTCATTGGATAGAATGCCGTGTGCCATAACGGACGGCAGATTGGAAATAGGCATTATATTGTAAAAGCCATTATGTTTTGTTGTTTCTATGAATTGCTTTGCAAGATCCATTATGTCACCTCCCGCTTATCTCTATTTATATAATATCATATCATTATTAATAAATCAAGATTTGGTGCAGGAAAATAAAAAATGCCAGTGTAAAACACTAGCATTTTTGAACTAGCCACAAGGTCTCTAGCGATTATGGTCGAGATGACAGGATTTGAACCTGCGACCTCTGCGTCCCGAACGCAGCGCTCTACCAAACTGAGCCACATCTCGGTAAAAATTAGCCTCCATCTTGCGATGGAGGCCGTTTGGTTGGGGTGGAAGGATTTGAACCCTCGAAATGGTGGAGTCAGAATCCACTGCCTTACCGCTTGGCTACACCCCAGTGACTTAACGAAAACTATTATAGCATACTATTTTGCGTTTGTCAAGCGTTTTTTGAAAATTTTTAAATATTTTTTGCCAAAGAGTCTCCCCACGATAAAAAACGTGGGGAGAACATTGTCAATCTGTCACCTTGCTCGCAAGCAGGGGAGAATACTTGTTGCGGAATTCCTCGAATCTGCCCTCGTCAAGAGCTTCTCTGATGCGCTCCATGAGGGTGTTGTAGAAGTAGAGGTTGTGCTGTACGGCAAGTCTGCCTGCAAGCTGCTCGCCTGACTTGAACAGGTGCCTTATATATCCTCGGCTGAAATTGCGGCAGGTGGGGCAGTCACACTCGGGATCCAGCGGACGCTCGTCTGTCTCGTAAGCCTTGTTTGTGGCGTGCATGATGCCGCTCCAGGTGAATACCGTCGCATGGCGTGCATTGCGGCTGGGCATTACGCAGTCGAACATATCTATACCACGGTACACGCCCTCGATTATGTTGGAGGGTGTGCCCACGCCCATCAGATATCTGGGCTTGTTTTCGGGAGCATACGGAACTACCTCGTCCAGAATGTGGTACATCACCTCAGCAGGCTCGCCAACGGCAAGACCACCCACTGCGTAGCCGTCAAGATCCATCTCACGGATGATCTTCATATGCTCCACGCGAACTGCATCGTATGTTCCGCCCTGATTTATCGCAAACAGCATCTGCTTCTGATTTATGGTGGAGGGATCTGCGTTGAGGCGTGCCATCTCATCCTTGCAGCGCTGAAGCCATCTTGTTGTGCGCTCTACTGACTGCTTGACATAGTCCAGTGGTGCGGGATTCTCTATGCATTCATCGAACGCCATGGCTATAGTGGAGGCGAGATGGGACTGTATCCTCATGCTTTCTTCGGGACCCATGAAGATGCGCTTGCCGTCGATGTGAGAAGCAAAGTACACGCCCTCCTCCTTTATCTTTCTGAGGGAGCTGAGGGAAAACACCTGAAATCCGCCGCTGTCGGTGAGGATAGGCTTATCCCAGTTCATGAACTTATGCAGACCGCCCATTTTATAGATGACATCGTCGCCGGGGCGCAGGTGCAGGTGGTAGGTATTGCAAAGCTCAACCTGAGTTTTCAGACCCTTCAGGTCGATGGAGGAGATTCCGCCCTTTATAGCAGCGGATGTGCCGACGTTCATAAAGAACGGTGTTTCTATCGAGCCGTGTGGGGTGTGGAACACGCCACGTCTTGCTCTGCCTTCTTGCTTTTTGAGTTCGTACATAATATATTCTCCGTTATTCTTTATCGTGTTAAGAAATCCTCAACGACTGCCAGCCATTCTTCGGGCTTGTATATCGCAGCCTCACAGTGAGCGTAGCCGTTGAAGCATTTTTCTGTCATTTTCGGATAGCTCTTCAGCATCAGCCTTGCGGACTTTGCGGCGAGCATCTCGTTGCCCTTTGTGCCGTGGATGAAAAGCAGCCTGCCGCCATAATCTTCGATAGTTGTGCAGAGGCTTCCTGCGAACACCGAATTTATCATATTCCTGATGGAATCCTCGGTCATATTGTCTGCAATCTTCAGGTAGCTGTCGAGATATCTTTCGGGCAGGAACTGTTTTTTGAAGCTCTCTATCACCTTCGGGTCACGCTGCTTTGACTTTCTGATTATTGTGATATAATTGTTGCGCATTATCCATTTCGGCAGTCCGCCGCAAGGAATCAGCGGCGCACCGTCAAGCACGAACCTTTCCGCACCGATAATGCCGTGCTGCCATATCAGATTGGTTATCGCAGCGCCCATAGAGAGACCGCACACAGCAAAAACGCTGCCGTCAAGCTGGTCTATAACGTAGTTCTCGATTTTTTCCGCTTCATCCTGTATGGAGATGAAGTCGCTTGCACGTTCCTCCTCATGGGCATCCAGCGCAGGGACGATGACACGGTAGTCTTTCCCGAAATGCTCTATCTGAGCCTCCCACACCTGCCACGGGGTGAGCACGCCGTGTATCAGCAGTATCACAGGCTTGTTTTCATCACCGAATGTATGGAAATTCATACGCTGTCCTTTCTGTCGTTGAGGAGTGCCTCGCACTCCTCCCAGCTGCTGTCAACGAATGCGTCCTTATAAAGTCGCAGAACAGTTCTGTTCCGTGCGGTGAGCCATACGGCGTTGCCCTTTTCTCGTATCTGCATGATATCCTTGTACTGATATTTTGCCGAGATAGTTCCCTCCGAAAGGGTGATGCAGTCCTCGCCGAAATCTATGGTACGAAGCCAGTTTTCCTCGCCGTAGGTCTTTGCCATACGCTTATACTGAACAGCGGTCAGTGGGAATATCCTCAGCACTGCCATGTACAGGCAGAGTGCCAGCAGTGCACCGTAGATGATGTAGTCCGTTACCGTTTCGGCGTCCACTATCAGCAGCACCGTGCAAAGCACTCCGAAGAACGCCCAGCCGATGTTCAGACCGAGTTGTACGCCTTTGTACATGTTCTCGGTCATCCACCGACGCAGCAGCGGTTTTGTTACTTTGTATTCGTTTTTCATGTTACCTCTTAAACTGGGATTTGACATATGATTTAAATTAACACATCGGTGTAGGGGCGGCAATCTGCCGCCCGTGGATGCTACAAATTATAATGATGAAAAGAATTGTATTGTCGCACGGGCGGCAGATT
>JAZSEG010000179.1:0-16912 GCA_045531575.1 Oscillospiraceae bacterium
AAAAACCGCTTAGTTTTAGCCAAAAAAACCGCTTTCCCATCACTTTTTTTGCATATTCCGACGAAAAAGCTCCCGATACGGCTCGGGAGCTTTACAAAGCGTATAATTGTGCGATTTTATGCAGTTCGCGCCTACATATCCAGAAAGCTCTCAGCCGCAAGTCTCAGCCCTAGGCGGAAGCCACGGCAGAACATGATGCGCTCGCATGCCTGAGAACGATCGGAGAGGGCGTCATCGAAGCGCTCCTGAAGCTCCCGATCACCGAGACGTTCCATCACCTGATCGTAAAGCCTGTCAAGCAGCCTGCAAGCTTCGACATATTCGCTGTCACAATCGCAGCGTTCCTCATAAGGCTGGATGCTTCCGTAGAAAAGCTCGGTTATGGTTTCGTACATGACATTCTCCTTTTGGCTTGATTTTATCAGGGATTTGGTGTATAATTTATTATGTATATATGTCTGTTCAAAACAGTACTATCTTTTCCCTGTTATTTTACACCGCTATTATAACATAGATTACTGTTACATTTCAATACGCAAACTCAACAAAAATAACATAGATTACTGTTACTTATATACAAAATTCACAAGGGAGATATAAAAATGAGCGTAAGTAAAGCGCATATCAAGGCAAGCAATAAATACAATAAAGAAAACTACAAAAAGATACAAGCCAATATAAAGCCCACTGATTATCAGATGATAGACGATTACTGCACCGTCAACAACATCTCAAAGGCTTCGCTGATCGTGAACAGCATCAGATATGTGATAGACAACAACATCGACATCACACCCAAGACTGACGACAAATCCGAATAATAAAACAGACCCGAAAATCGTTCTTCTCGGGTCTGCTGCTTTATCCACAATACTCTTCTTTCATTTGCAAAATTCGCAACACCGATTCATCTATGCGCTGCTCGGATATCTCGCCGTTTTCCACTGCCGAAATCACCGCCTCTATCGTGGATGCATAATCCGTCACGCAGAGAAGATCATTTCCTGCCTGCACCGCCAGTACTGCTGCATTCGCCGTACCCGTGATATCCTCGATAGCGCCCATAGAAAGCTCATCCGTTACGATCACTCCGTCAAAGCCCAGCTCCTCACGCAGCAGCTCATGCACCGCAGGAGAGAGCGAAGCGGGCATCTCATCATCCACACACATTATGATATTGTGAGATACCATAACGCAGGGAGCACCATTATCTATTCCTGCCGAAAACGGCATAAGATCAAGCTCCCTGAACTCCGAAAGCGGACGTTCGTCATAGGCTATGCCTGTGTGGGTATCTACATTGTTGCCATAGCCCGGGAAATGCTTAAGCACGGATATCGCGCCCGCTTCATTCATTGCCGCTGTAACTGCAGCTATGCACTCAGAGGTCACCTCCACATCGGTACCGAAGGTGCGGTCATATATGTAGTCACCAGCGCTTCGTGGCAGATCGCAGACAGGCGCAAAGTTCATATTGATACCGAGATCTGCGAGAAAAGCGCTCTTTTCCGCTGCCTCTTCCGACACCGCCGCTATGCCGCCGCTTTCATACAGCTCCATAGGTGACTTAAATGGCTCACTGCGGAACTGCGGATATTTCGAGGCACGGACGATATCTCCGCCCTCCTCGTCAATACCTATCAGCATAGGTATCTCAGATACCGCCTGATATTCCGATATTGCTTGACGGACGCTCTCGGGGGTCTCGTCCTTGAAATCCCGTGCAAACAGAATGTAGCCGCCCAGATGCCATTTCTCCGCTTCAGAAGCGGCGTTGATATCGGGACATCTCGCTATTATCATCTGCCCTACCTTTTCCTCAAGAGTCATCTCCGCAAGAATGCTCTCCTCGGGAGAAAGCTCTGGCACGCTTTCAAATGTCTCATGCTGGGGCATGCTCTCTTCCGTTGCCGTTTCAGCCGAATCCGTTTTGTTTTCGGTAATACTTGCAGCAGATGTTGTATTTATAGATATCTCGGGAGGCGTATAGCTTTCTCCTCCCCCGCAGCCGCAGCTGAGTGCGACCGAACAAAGCATCACCACAGATAAAATATTTCTGAATCTCATATAATCACCTCGTATGAACTAAGTATAATCCCGATGCGAAGAAAAGTCAAATGCCAATATTTTCATATTACACAGGAAAGCCTGAGAAGTCAGACTTCCCAGGCTTAATAAACTGATTATTCCTCACCCGAGGATACAGTACCCTTTTCGGCGTCCATAGTTACCGCCGTACCTGATTTCAGTATCAGCGTTGCGTTCTGCGCATTGATGATAACAGGAATATCCAGCGCCATACCCACGATAGCCGCATGGCAGTCAGGGTCGGTCTCCTCTGTGATGATGCCTGCTGCGGACTTCAGCAGAGGTAGGATATCGGAGCTTGTTTTAGGTATGCAGAGTATCTGACCTGCCTCGAAGCGCTTATGAGCCTCCTGCTCATTATCACACACGCATATAGGAGCGGTAACGACGCCCTTATTCACGCCTGTGCCTGTTACCAGCACATCACCCACAATATGGACCTTCATGAGGTTCGTGGTGCCGCTTACGCCGAGAGGAACACCCGCAGTGATGACAACAAGGTCGCCGTTCTTCAGCAGACCTGCTTCACAAGCCTTGTGAACTGCGTGATGAATGAGATCGTCAGTGTTGGTCATCATCTCCTCAGCCATGAGCGGGATAACGCCCCAGCTCATATTCAGCTGGCGCATTGCGGTCTCATTGGTGGTGCAGGAGATTATCGGGCATACAGGGCGGTATCTGGAGATCATTCTCGCAGTGGTGCCTGTCTTAGTTACTGTCAGTATAGCTGTTGCTCCGAGATCCATTGCCGCTGCAACCGTCGCATGGGAAATGGCGGTGGATACATTCACAGAGCTGCGTGCTTCAAGCTTATAGAAACGTTTCTTATAATCGATTGCCTTTTCGGTGGTCTCAGCAATGAGCGCCATGGTCTTTACCGCCTCAACAGGATGCTCGCCTGCAGCGGTCTCGCCCGAGAGCATTATCGCAGAGGTGCCGTCATAAATTGCGTTTGCAACGTCTGTTGTTTCTGCTCTTGTGGGGCGGGGGTTGTGTATCATAGACTCCAGCATCTGAGTCGCTGTGATGACCTGCTTGTTTGCGTTGTAGCCCTTCTTGATGAGCATCTTCTGTATCTGGGGGATCTCCTCAAAGGGAATCTCTACACCCATATCGCCACGGGCAACCATGATACCATCCGCAACACGCAGGATGCTGTCGATGTTCTTCACGCCCTCGCCGTTTTCGATCTTTGCGATGATACGGATATCGGGGCGGCCTTCCTCTTCCAGTATCTTGCGCACACCGATAACATCATCTGCGCAGGTGACGAAGGATGCTGCGATGAAATCAAAGTTCTCTCTTGCCGCAAAACGGATATCCGAGATATCCACCTCGCTGAGATAAGGCATGGAGAGCTTAACACCGGGGATGTTGACGCCCTTTCTGTCGGATACCACGCCGCCGCTGGTAACGGTGCAGACGATATCCGCAGTACCATCGCCGTTATGCAGGATATCGGAGCAGCGCAGAGCTACGTTACCATCGTCGATGAGTATCCTTGTACCCACGTCAATATCCTCTGCAAGATCCCTATATGTGATGGAAACGCATTCTGCATTGCCCTCCACCTCACGGGTGGTGAGGGTAAAAGTGCTGCCGTTTGTAAGCTCGGGTCTCATGCCATTTGCAAACTTCTTCAGGCGTATCTCAGGACCCTTGGTATCAAGCAGGGTAGCAACAGGCTTACCCATCTCCTTTGCTATGCGCACGATCTGGTCGTGAGTTACCTTGTGGCTCTCATGGGTGCCGTGGGAGAAATTCTGCCTTGCAACATTCATGCCGTTTTCGATGAGCTTGCGCAGCACATCATCGCTCTGTGTAGCGGGTCCGAGGGTACATACGATCTTAGTTCTTCTCATGGTCGTATCCTTTCTGTACATTCTTAACTGTATCTTTGCCGAAAAAGTCCGCTCTTAGACACCGCCAGCGGCAATGCCGCAGAGCGGACCGATCTTTTTATGCGTTTTCCTTTACTGCTCTGTCAGCAGCGAGAGCGAGTGCGCATTCAAGGCGCTTCTTCTGCATCTCACAGGAGAGCTTGTGAGGCTTGTTGATATCGCCCTCATAGATGAAGCTGTTAGCGTTGCAGCCGCCTGAGCAGAAGAACTTCGCCCAGCAATCACGGCAGCCCTGCTTGCTGTATACATGAGTTCCTGCGAAGGTATCCTTGATATCGTTGTTGAAAGTGCCGTCATACAGGTTGCCCATCTTCCATTCATCTATACCAACGAACTGGTGGCAGGGGAAGATATCTCCGTTGGGAGTTACCGCAACATAATCGTTGCCGCAGCCGCAGCCACGGAGTCTCTTGATGGCACAGGGACCCTGATTGAGGTCGACCATGAAGTGGAAGAAGTTGAACTTCTTTTCAGTACGGTTTGCCATTACCTCGCACAGTCTGTCGTACTCGTTGAACACACGGGGGAGATCAGCTTCTGTGATAGCATAGGGCATCTTCAGATCTGTCACAACAGGCTCAGCGGAAAGCTGCTCAAAGCCGAGATCTCTCATGTGCAGAACATCGTCTGTGAAGTCCATGTTGTACTTTGTGAAGGTTGCACGAACATAATAATCCTTGTCGCCACGGCTCTCAACGAGCTTCTGGAAACGGGGAACGATAATATCATAGCAACCCTTGCCGTTGACCGTCTTACGGATGCGGTCGGTAACTTCCTTTCTGCCGTCGAGGGACAGAACGCAGTTGCTCATCTCACGGTTGATATACTCTATCTTGTCATCTGTCAGCAGCATACCGTTTGTGGTGATGGTGAAACGGAAGTTCTTTCCGTGCTGCTTTTCGATGGAGCGCGCATAGTTTACGGTCTCAACAACGGTATCCCATGCCATCAGAGGCTCGCCGCCGAAGAAATCCAGCTCAAGATTGATTCGGTCACCCGAATTTGCAATGAGGAAATCAATAGCCTTCTTACCTGTTTCGGGAGACATCACACAGCGGTCGCCGCCGAAATCGCCTGTCTCAGCAAAGCAGTACTCGCAGCGCAGGTTGCAGTCATGGGAGACATTCAGGCACATGGACTTTACAGGGGACTTCACCTTTGTGTTGGTGTAGCGCTCGTAGTCGTCATCAGTGAAGAGAGCGCCGTCCTTGTACAGCTCATAAAGCTCCGCATAGCTCTCACGGATATCGCTTTCGGAATATGCTGTAAGCTTGCCGATAAGCTCAGCAGGACATTCCTCCGCCATTGGTGCGCTGACATGATCGAGAATATCAAAAGCGCAGTCATCCAGCAGGTGAACACCGTTACTGTTCACATCCAGCACGATATTGTAGCCAAGCTGTTTAAACTTATGTATCATTATTATCTACCTTTCGCAGTGGAATTATTTGAGGTCAAAAATTTTGGGCGGAACTTGCCGCCCAAAATAATTTCCTTAACAAGTAAAGCAGATTACTTTACAGCCTCGCACTTCTGGTTAGCTACTGTGCAGGAAGTCTTGCAAGCAGACTGGCAGGAGGACTGGCACTTACCGCAGCCGCCCTTAGCAGCAGTGGACTTCAGATCAGCCTTGTTGATTGTTGTGATGTGCTTCAAAAGGAACACCTCTTTCTTAAAAATGATGATTGCCCAGGGCAAAACCCTATTGCTTACTGTATAGTATAGCATACCTTGAGGGATTTTTCAAGGGGGTTAGAGAATTTTTGTTTGAACGTTTCACACATCCGCAAAGCTTTCCGCCGTGAGCCTAGCGCCCAGACGGAAGCCACGGCAGAACATTATGCGCTCGCCTGCCTGCGTCAATTCGGCAAATGCATCGTCAAAGCGCTCCTGCAGTTCGCTGTCGCTCAATTTCTCCATCACTTCATCATAAAGCTTGTCAAATAGCCTCAACGCCTCGGAATATTCGCTGTCGGAAAATCGGCTTTCTTCGTATGGCTGTATATCGCCGTAGTAAAGATCAGTTATGGTGTCGTGCATGACGGTCTCCTTCTGACTTGATTTTATCGGAAATGTAGTGTATAATTATTATGTATATTTTTGCGCAACACTTAATTATCTGCCATTTGTTATGGCTATTCTTTATTGTTGTACGCTTATATTATACCGTAATATTACGATATTTTCAATTGACAAAGTACACAATTATATCTTAATATTACGATATGATTTAGTTTGTTTTCTACAATATCGAGGTGACTATATGAAATCTGAAGCACAAAAAAGAGCAGACAGAAAATACAGGATGAAAAAACTCAGTGACGGTACAAAGAAACAGATCAACGCCACATTGGATATTGCCGATTATCGCATGATTGACGATTACTGCACCGCCAACAACATTTCAAAGGCATCATTAATTGTAAACAGCATCCGATATGTGATAGACAATAACATCGACATAAAACCCAAAACCGACGACAAAACCGAATAACAAACAGCCCCGAGGATAAATTTCTCGGGGTTTGTTGTATTGTAGGGGCGACCTGAGGTCGCCCTTTAAAGGTCAGCCGTAATTCACTGGCGACCACAGGTCGCCCCTGCGATAGCCTCCACCGTATATGCATACTCGGGGAACTCCGTCCGTATCCTCTCCGCAGACTTACGGCAGAAATCCTCTCTCAGCTCGGGAGCGTCACGCATTGCCTGTTTTGCTCCCCACAGATGGGTGAAGCAGTCCTGCGGAAAGAACAGATGATCCTTATCCAGCAGAGTCCGCACGGGAGTGCCCGTATATTCCGCACACATAGCAGCCATGCGCTGCTCGGCGAACACCATGTAGCACAGCCTGTCCTCGCAGGAGACCGCAGACTTCATGAACGCTATCGCCTGAGATACATAGAACTCCTTGAAATCATTATCGGGCAGATACAGGAACGCCGTGTTCAGGGGCAGAACTCCTCTGCTGAACGGGGGCATGATATGGTCTTTGAGCCTGAAATATTCGATGGGCGGATAGATATCGGGATAAAGCTTCTCTCGGTGAGCTGCCACAAGCTCCCTGCCGAGCGTCAGCGGCTGCCACACGATAAAATCCGTGTCTATCATCACGCAGGGCGCTTCCGTCTCCCTGAGCGCAAACAGCTTGCCGCCCGCCCAGAACATCTGCGGGTCTATCCCCTCAAGATCATCGGGGATGCAGATTCGGATATCATCCCAGATTCCGTCAAGACCTATGCGGCGGTAATATTCAGCGCCTGCCTTGTCCGTGTACAGCGAGATAGAGCCGTTGTGCTTCTTCCAATTTAGTGCGGAAAGCACGGTGCAGTAAAGGTCGAAATCCTCCACTGAAAACGCTCCGCTTTTCTTTGCAAAAAACGGAGCGGTGGATACGATATGGATAGCGTTCATATATACCTCTATATGATGTGTATTCCGTAGCCGAAGCGGTTGAGCGGACAGATGCCCAGACAGCGGTACATGATCTCGTCGTACTCGTCGGCAGTGACCTGTCTGAAGCTGCCGCCGAGGGGGAAGCCTCTGTAGGAACCCATGCCGTAGCTCATATCAAACGGGAATGAGCCGAGTGTAAAGCCTCTGCGGTAAGATCCGCCTGTGAAACTGCCGAAACTGAAAGAGCCGAAACCGAGAGAACCGAAGTTCCATCTGTACGAGCCTGCACCATGGGCAAAAGAGCCATAGTTCAGACTATAGGAGCCGAAATTATAGGCATACGAGCCGAAGTTGAACGAGCCATAATTTTTTCTGAACGAGCCGAGATACCACTCCCATTCCCACTCCCAAGAACGATTAAAGGAGCCGAATGCAAAGCTGCCCGAGCGGAAAGAGCCGTAGTTCAGCATATATCCTGCGGAGCCTGCGCCGAAGCTGCCATAACCGAGCGGAGCAAAGCTTCCTGCGGCATGGCTGCCGCTGCCTACGTTGACACCCTGTGCGGAGCCTGTTGCTGCAGGCGAGCCGCCTTTCAACAGGTTTATCGTCATTATAAGCTGCTCATCCGCCTTGTGAACGGGAACAGAACATTTTTTCTGCGTGAATATCTCGGTAAGACGATCATTCAGGGCAGGGTCAGAAGGGCTGAGTTCATCCAGCAGGCGGGCGTATTCCTTGCCGCCGTGAGAGTCCAGCCATTTTATCAGGCTGCCTCCGAGGAAGTAACCACGGATCGCAGCTATATCAAAGTTTGCGGATATCTCATCCGCAGAGAAGATCTTTCTTCTGTTGAGCCAGATAGCACAATCCATCGGAACCTCCATAAGGATACAGGTTTTGAAAATATATATTAAGTATAACACACATTCTGTTTATTTTCAACAACTTTACGAAGAATATTGAAGCCGAAATATGTGATTTGTGCAAAATCACGATTTTTTATAGTCATTATGACATATACCTAAAAACAACAGTATATACCAAAATATTGTTAAATATACTTGTTTTTATCGCCGATATACTGTATAATGATATGGTAATAATGCAATTTCAGGAAAGGAAATTTAACATGAAAAAGTATATTTCAGCTTTGCTGGCAGCATCTATGATGTTATCCATAGCAGGCTGCAGCGGAGATCAGAACGTCAGCAATGACAGCGCAACAGGCTCCACAGCCGAAGCAGGCACATCCGTTACCGCTGAGGCAGGCGCAGCAACAGACGGCACAGAAGCCTCCGAGCCGCTTTCCATCCCCGTGGCAATGGTGGATGGCGATGTGGATATGGAGAAGGCTCTCGCATATCAGACTGATATGGACGCACTGGTAGCCTCTCTCGAAGCAAAGACCATCGACCCCACAAAGCCGGTTTCCGAGAACTCAAACGAGGATACTCTCGCAGTGTTCGATTATCTCTGCAGCATCTACGGTAAGCAGGTACTCTCCTGCCAGCAGATGATGGGCATCGACTGCCACGAGGATCTGGTGTTCTATAACGCAACAGGTGATCTTCCTGCCATGAAGGGTTATGACTTCATCTTCAACACCGGCGCTTATGTCAGCGACGATATGGTAAACGAGGCTATCGAGTGGCACAACGAGAGCGGTGGTCTTGTTACTTTCACATGGCACTGGAACGTTCCCAGAGATATCGACAATCTCGATATGGGCTATGCCTTCTATCAGGAAGAGATACTCAACTGGAGCCAGGTGAACGCCGTTACTCCCGGCACAAAGGAATATGAGCAGGTCATCCACGACATCGACCTTATCGCAAGCAAGCTTCAGGTTCTGGAGGAAGCAGGCGTTACCGTCCTGTTCAGACCTCTGCATGAAGCAAGCGGCTCCTGGTTCTGGTGGGGAATCCAGGACAGAAGCACTGCGGAGAATCAGGTGTTCCAGAAGCTCTGGTACATGATATTCGACCGCATCGAGAACTACCACAAGCTGACGAATGTCATCTGGGTGTGGAACGGTCAGTCCAAGCACTGTATGGTACACCCCAATTCCTATGATATCGCAGGAATCGACTATTATGCAAACGAAGCGGATCATACAGCTATGACTCCCCAGTACAACAAGCTGGAGGGTATGAATGCAGACAGCGGCAAGATGCTGGCGCTCTCCGAGTGCGGATATATGCCCGATCCCGATGACTGCAAGGAAAGCGGCTCCATGTGGCTGTACTACATGATCTGGAACGGCGAATTCGTATGTGAAGTGAACGCAGCAGGCGCTGTCATCACCGATTTTGACGGAACTCCCTCACCTAACCCCGAGCGCATGACCACCGAGATGCTGCAGGAATATTTCGGCAGCGAGAATATCGTTACTTACAAGGATCTGCCCGCAAGATTCATCGAAGGCAAGGATATTCCTTCCAAGATAAAGACCTGGGAATATTTCAAGATAGGATAATATCCCTTTAACGTGATAACAAAGCGCCTCTCTAAAAACGAGAGGCGCTTTTTGTGCAATATGACAATTTTCTTTGGGTATCTTGACTAAAAGACTCATAAATGATACAATGTAAACATAGTCGTTTACATGGCTATAGCGATGATGTTAAGCCAAGCTGCCGCAGCATGGCTAAGGGTGCGCATCATCGTTCATGCGGCAGATCGGAGGCGCTTATGCTTACAACTGAAATACGCAGCGAGCTTGCAGCAGCAGGACTTGACTGCACTGAAATGATCGAAAAATTCATGGACAGCGAGGCAATGTTCCTGAAGTACTTCAAAAAGTTCTTTGACTCAGCTGACAGCGTTGTGGAGGAGCTTTCCGCAGCGATAGAAGCAGATGATCTCGGAGCTATTGAGAACAGGGCGCATGCTCTTAAAGGTCTGTCGGGAAATATCGGTCTCAATGGTGTTTTCATTCCCGCAAGAAAGATCGTTGACGACGTCCGTGCCGGCAAGTACGATGAGTACAAAGCCGACCTCGAACAGCTGAAAGCAGCTTATGCTAAAGCGCGATCCGTTTCGGAAAAAATCGATTAACCGCGGAACCCCCGCAGAAAGTAGAGGTAAATCATGCCCCCTTATGTTATTCCTGCTCTTATTATCGCAGCGGTAGTGATCTTCATGTTCGCAGCAGGCTACCGCAAGGCACCGCCCGATAAGGCTTACATCATAAGCGGTCTGCGCCGCAAGGCTAAGGTAGTTGTAGGTAAAGCAACTATCAAGTGGCCTTTCTTCGAGCGTTGCGACGTTCTGGAGCTTGCCCTTATGTCTGTAGACGTAAAGACAGCTCAGGCTGTTCCCACCGCAGATTATATCAACATTTCCGTTGATGCAGTAGTAAACGTAAAGATCTCCCCCGAGCCTGAGATCATCATGAAGGCTCAGCAGAACTTCCTGAACAAGAACGTAGAGTACATAACCAAGGTAGCCCGTGAGGTTCTTGAAGGTAACATGCGTGAGATCGTTGGTCAGATGCGTCTGGAGGAGATGGTCTCCAACCGTCAGGCATTCGCTGACAAGGTAAAGATGAATGCGGATCCCGACCTCAGAGCAATGGGTCTTGAGATCGTATCCTTCAACGTTCAGAACTTCGTGGACGATAACGGCATCATCAACGACATGGGTATCGATAACACCATGCAGATCAAGAAGAAAGCTGCTATCTCCAAGGCTGAAGCTGAAAGAGATATCAAGATCGCACAGGCAGAGGCTAACCGCAAGGCTAACGATGCCCGTGTAGATTCCGAGACCGCTATCGCAGAGCGTGAGAACGAGCTGGCTATCAAGCAGGCTGAACTGAAGCGTGCTGCTGATATCAAGCAGGCTGAGGCTGACGCTGCATATACCATCCAGCAGGAAGAGCAGCGTAAGACCATCGAGATCACCACTGCTAACGCAAACCTCGCTCGTCAGGAGCGCGAGGTAGAGATCAAGGCTAAGGAAGCTGAGATCAAGGAGCGTGCACTGGAAGCTGAAGTAAAGAAGACCGCTGAGGCTCAGAAGTACGCTGCACAGCAGAAGGCTGACGCAGAGCTGTATACCATCCAGCGTAACGCAGAGGCTAAGAAGTACGAGGACATCCAGAACGCTGAGGCTGAACTGGAGATCAAGAAGAACGAAGCTGCCGCTATTCTCGTAATGGCTCAGAACGAGGCTGCCGCTCAGAAGGCAAGAGCTGAGGCTACCCGCTTTGAGGCTGAGCAGGAGGCTGAAGGTATCCGTGCAAAGGGTCTCGCAGAGGCTGAATCCGTTCGTGCAAAGGCACTGGCTGAGGCTGAGGGTCTCGACAAGAAGGCAGAGGCTATGAAGAAGATGGAAGAAGCCGCAGTGCTGCAGATGTACTTCGAGCAGATGCCCGCTGTTGCTCAGGCTATCGCAAAGCCTCTGGAGAACGTGGACAGCATCACCATGTACGGCGATGGCAACACCGCAAAGATGGTCAAGGATATCACAGAGGCTACAACTCAGGCCTCCGCAGGTCTGCTTGACGGTCTCGGCATCGATCTGAAGTCCATGATAAACTCATTTGTAATGGGCAAGTCCATGGCTGCAGGCATCAACACAGAAGGCGTTGATGTAACTGCTGCTTCCACAGACAGCACCGTTACCAACTCTTAAATTTATCTGAAAATCGGCGTTATGTATAACATAACGCCGATTTTTTCTGTTCAGGCGTTGACAAGCAGTAAAATATATGATAAACTATTATAAATGGCATTATGCCTTTCGATCATAAAAATTGGGGAGCGCTTGATGAAAAATATATATATCGTACTTACAAGATCCACGACGATATTATCCCGTGTGATCCATTTCATAACAGCAGACGCATATACTCACGCAGCCATCTCCTTCGATAAGGATCTTACACAGCTGTACAGCTCAGGCAGAAAAAACGGAAAGACTATGTTCCCTGCGGGCCCCTGCAGAGAATCGTTCTATAACCACTGCTATAAAAGATGCAACGGCAATGTTCCCGTTGCAGTGTATGAGCTGCAGGTCAGCGATGAAGCATACGAGCTTGCAAAGCAGGAGGTTGCTTCCATCATCAGCAATTCCGACGAATATCACTTTAATATAATAGGTCTGATACTTTGCAAGATGAATATCGAGCTGCGCAGAAAGCACCACTTCTTCTGCTCTCAGTTCGTGAGCGAGGTGCTGACAAGGAGCAATGCACTGAAGCTTCCAAAGAGACCTGCTCTGATGCGCCCCAGCGATTACAGAGAGCTTCCCGAGCTTCGCTGCTGCTTTGAAGGCAGGTTGAACGATATCTGCGATTATTCCCCCGTATAATTAAACATCGGCATCCGCTGCTGCAATCCTGCACAGCGGATTTTCAATGCCGGAAGGAGCATTAATGTCTGTCAGAAACAATTCCCGCCACACTATATTCGCCTGCTACGGCGGATATATCACTCAGGCGATAGTTAATAATTTCCTGCCGCTGCTGTTTCTTATCTTCCGTGACACCTTCGGCATCCCTCTTGAGCAGATTACTTTACTCGTCACTATAAACTTCCTCGTTCAGCTTACGGTAGACCTCATAGCGGCAAAGCTTGCCGATAAGATAGGCTGGAGAGCCTGCCTTGTGGCGGCGCATGTCTTTGCAACTGTCGGTCTGGGCGGACTGGCCTTCCTGCCACACATCCTACCACCGTTTATCGGAATACTCTCCTGTGTTGTGCTGTATGCTGTTGGCGGCGGACTTATCGAGGTGCTTGTAAGCCCCGTGGTAGAGGCCTGCCCCACCGAAAACAAAGCGGGAGTCATGAGCCTGCTGCATTCGTTCTATTGTTGGGGAACTGTGGGAGTGGTGGCACTCTCTACACTGTTCCTGTTTCTGTTCGGCAAGGATAGCTGGGAAGTGCTTGCTCTGATATGGGCGGTATTTCCCCTGCTGATAAGCGTTTATTTTACGCAGGTGCCGCTGTATCCTTTGGTCGAGGAAGGCGAGGGCATGGGAATACGCCAGCTCTGCCGCACAAAGATATTCTGGCTGTTCATTCTGCTCATGTTCGCCGCAGGAGCATCTGAACAGGCAATGAGCCAGTGGGCGAGCGCCTTTGCCGAAAGTGGTCTGGGCATCTCCAAAGCTATGGGTGATCTGCTGGGACCATGTGTATTCTCAATATTGATGGGTTCATCACGAGTGTTCTATGGAAAAATGAGCGAGAAGATCGATCTGAACAGCTTTCTTATCGGCAGCGGAGTGCTGTGCGTATGCTCATATCTGCTGGCTTCGCTGTCCCCGATACCTGCACTATCATTAGTCGGCTGCGGTCTGTGCGGACTCTCCGTAGGCATCCTGTGGCCTGGTGTATTCAGTCTTGCATCCGCCGAAATCCCCAAAGGCGGCACAGCGATGTTTGCACTGCTTGCCCTTGCAGGAGACCTCGGCTGCTCAGGAGGTCCGACTACGGTAGGATTAATTTCAGGCGCTTTAGGCGGAGAACTGAAAAGCGGACTCATCTTCGGTATCATCTTCCCCGTTATCATGATAACAGGTGCGCTGATACAAAGAAAAAGCACAAAAAAGAACGGCACATGATGCCGTCTTTTTTGTATCAGAAATAAAACAGTTCTTCGAACTTCTTATCCAGAGCTATGCAGAGAATAAGCGCCAGCTTTGCCGTGGGGCTGAACTGCCCCGTTTCAATGGAGCTTATGGTGTTTCGGGAAACGCCGACCATTTTAGCAAGATCAGCTTGAGACAGCTTCTTTTCGGCACGAGTCTCCTTCAGACGATTCTTTAATATCAGGCCATCTTCCATAATTTCACCTCATTCAGAGCGTAACACTTGCTTCAAACAACATTTTAAACGAAGCAATTATCATAATGATGGTACCCGCTGCCCAAATCGCTCCTATTACAATGCTACCTTTGTTGTGCAGTTTTATTCCCGAATAAAGACGTGCAGTAGCATTCGCTATTGCAATAACTCCCCACAAACTATAGTTTGTCGTTCCACATATGATCAATTCAGCCACAAAAAAGACTGCACATAGTATGAATCCCAATATAGCTCCTACTGTTCCTGCTTTTGCGTCTATCTCCGCTTTATACAGATCTTTGTCATTGTTCTCTTGTCTGCTCTTTGCCAATATCTCATCCTTAGTCATACGATTACCTCCGATGAATTTATCATATTTTTTGTTGTATTGTGTTGGAACATTGTTGCCAAGTTTTCTTAACATCATTAGTATATCACAGCCAAGTTTACTTGTCAACACATTTGCCCAGTTTTCTTGTCAAAACTCTGTTTTGCACAACAAACTTGGCAAGATTCGCAAAGTTTACTGTGCATATTAGATAAACAGCCTAGCTACACTCCCGAACCATATAACTGTACCCCACAACACTGCCCGACACATAATAAAACGAGCGTATTGCGTTATTCCGCATACGCTCGTTCTTTTGATCAATAAGTATTATATATCTCCTCAAGCTCCCTGCGGCAGCTAAGGAATACTTTGCCCAGCTCGGGATCAAAATGTTCGCCCAGATCATTTTCGATTATCTCAAAAGCCTTGTCATAGGAGAATGCATCCTTATAACAACGCTTGCTGACCAACGCATCAAACACATCTGCAAGAGCCATGATACGAGCCTCTACAGGAATATCTGTGCCTGATATTCCCATCGGATATCCCCTGCCGTTATATTTCTCATGGTGATAAAGCGCAACGTTTTTCGCAATCTCCACGAAGTCGTCATCCTCAACGCCAAGCAGAATGTCCTTAACGATATCTGCACCCTCGGTGGTATGACGTTTCATCTCATTATATTCCTCATCGGTGTATCTGCCCGGTTTTCTAAGAATGCGATCATCTATGGCGATCTTTCCAAGGTCATGCATAGGCGCAGCCTTTTCCACCTGCTTCAGGAAACGCTCGCTGAACTGGATATCCACTTCTCTGAGCTTTTTGGCGAACACTCCTACCACTGCACTGGTGCGTTTGATATGTCCGCCCGTATTGTTGTCACGGCTCTCCACCATATCCGCCATGCCAAGCACCATCATATCCTTGATGTGCATGATATTTTCAGTCTGTGCTGCTACCTCACGTTCAAGCTGTGCGTTATAATTTTCGATACTGTTATAGTATTTACGCTCAATCGTTCTGTCCACAAACTCGACAAGATATCCAACCTGCTTCTTGCCACGGAATATAGGCTGCACATCCGCTTCAAAAAACTTCTCCGCAATGCCGACGATCTTCTTTTCGCCTTTTTCCCAGCTCTTATCCACGATACACTGTATCACCTCAGTGTATAAAACGCTATCAGAACAGGCAACCGTCATGTCTACTGACCAGTCATTGATCTCGGGAAAGATCTCTTTCAGATATTCATCCGAGCTTATGTATCGGAGTTTATCATCGAGCACGAGATATCCGTACTCCTTACGCTGCTCCACTGAACTTACGATATTCGCAGACATATCATACATATTTATACGGTCGAAGTGTCTGATAATAAAGATCATTGCTATAAGATATCCCAACGACAGGAAGCTGATATCCGACACAAAGCCTCGCCCGATGATATACGCCAGAATAATCGCCACGCCCATGATACCTGCGCCGATGACTGTGCGCAGCGGCAGCTTTTTATGCACCCTTATAGCCAATATCATGAATATTACAAGAAACACAGCATAAAGTCCCGTCATTATCGGATAGAGACTATGCAGAGGACCATACACCTTATCAAGACGACTATAACCATCTTCAATAATAAGCTTAACTTCCTTATAATAGATATCACTGTATCCGATGGTCATAGCAAGGCACAAAACGAAACTGGAATATACAGCCATTATCGCAACAGCTATACGGGGTAGCTTCAGATTGCAGATCCTGAACATCACCATTATGAGAAGCGGCGGAATATAGCAGCCTCCGACATATAATATCTTGTTCGCCACAATAGCGACATCCAGTGTCTGGGCTATTGAAATAAGGTAACGACCCAGACAATTAAGAGCCACAGCCGCTCCAAGAAGCAGGAACAACGAATCAACCTTTTTATATCTGAATATAACGCTGCCGATCATCACAAGAGAAACGATAAAAGCAACAAGATCCAAAGCAACTATCGTCAAAGCATGATACCCCCTTCTGAAATACTATATATCAATACATTATTATATATCAATTTAAATGTAAATGCAAGTATTAATAACAAAAACCTCCCTGCAGAAAGGTGTATAGTAAAATAGAAGTATTACAAAGCCACTTTTGATATTGTGTCAAAAGTGGCTTTGCGTTGCTTATGGCATTGACTATTTATTCTATATTTGCTATAATTAACTCGACGATAAATAAGAATAGGTCGAATAGATAAATAAGAATTTAAGGAGATGATAAAATGATACTCAAGATTGCTAATGATGATAGGTCAATAATAAAAAAAGGGGTATATCTTTTTAGTTTAGTAGACTATCCGAAGATTCAAGACTGGGAATGGAATAATATATTAGCATTTATATCTTATGAAAAAGCAT
>JAZSEG010000100.1:0-3645 GCA_045531575.1 Oscillospiraceae bacterium
CTCACCACCCATTACATGGAGGAGGCGGAGAGTCTTTCTGACCGCATCGCCATCATGCTGGGCGGTAATATAGCGGCAATGGGCAAGCTTTCCGAAATAGAGGAAAAGGCGGGAGAAAAGGGTCTGGAGCCTGCATTCGTCAAGATAGCTGATATGTATGCAAAGGGGGAGCTTTGATATGAAACGTTGTATGGCATTTGCAGAGCGCAATTTAAAGGAGCTTCTGCGCGACCCGCTGAGCTACATCTTCTGTCTCGGTTTTCCGTTGGTGATGCTGGTGGTGATGACCATGGTGGATGCAAGCATCCCCGAGCAGGCGCAGATGACGATATTCCGCATTGATAACCTCGGCGCGGGCATCGCAGTTTTCGGACTGACCTTTGTTATGCTGTTCACCTGTCTTTCCGTTTCTAAGGACAGAGCAGGCTCGTTCCTGGTAAGACTTTACGCATCTCCCATGAGACCTTGGGATTTCATCCTCGGCTACATACTGCCCGTATTCGTGCTGGCACTGGTGCAGAGCGTTGTTACCATGCTCGCATCTGTCATCGTGGGACTTATCACAGGCCTGCATCTTAACATTCTCGGCTGCCTTGCGGCGGTCATCGCACTGCTGCCCACCTCCGTGATGATGATCTCCACGGGACTGCTATTCGGCACGCTTTTCAACGAGAAAGCTGCCCCGGGTCTCTGCTCCATCGTTATCTCGCTTGCCTCCTTCCTCGGTGGAGTGTGGTTTGACTGCGAGGGCATAGACGGCGTGCTGTTCGATATCTGTAATGCCCTGCCTTTCTTCCACGGCACCAAGGCGGGCAGGATGGCAGTGGCTATGGACTTCGGCGGAGATTTCTGGCTGCACATCGCCATTACCGCAGGCTACGCAGTGGTGATAACGGTGTTCTCCATCTTCATGTTCAGAAGAAAGATGCGTGCAGACCTCTCCTGATATATCGATATACTTTCACCCCGAGAGCGTTGGCTTTTCGGGGTGTTTTTGCGTTATGGAGAAAGCAAAAGAGGCGGAGTGTGACTCTGCCTCTTGGGGTTATTCGATTATTTTGAGAGATTTTATGTCGTCGGCAAAAACATACTCGTGCTTTCCGTTTTCTCGCTCGAGTATCATACCCTCTATTTCCAGTTTGTCGTCACAATCACACAATGTTATGACAAATCCTTTGTAAACATCGCCGTTGTTCTCCGTGATTTCTATGTCTTTTCTTTCGCAATTGATTGGGATGGTCATTTCAGTTTCCTCTTTTCGCTGCGCTCTTATCATAAGCTGCTGATGTTATTCGTAAGCATCGAAAAATTCATCTATATCATCCGTTTGTGCGTTGGGATTGTTGATGATATAGTCTGTCACATCCTGATGGTTATCGTACCTGTCAGCAAGATGCAGCATGACTCTCACAAAATCGGGATAGCTGTCGGGTACCTGCTCCAGCAGTCTGCGTAGCTCGGCTCTTGCTTTTTGTCTTTCCATCAGGCAGTCTCCTTATCTGTAACATCTGCATTATCCGATTATTTCGATGCTGTGTATATATCCTGTGTCTAAATAAAGCCCTAAGTTATCCTTTGTCCTGAAACATATCCCGGCCTTTCCGTTAGGGGTGTCGTCTGCTTTACAATACGCTGCCACAGTACCCTCCACGATTTCGCCGTTGTTCCTTATTATCCTGACGGTAGAAGATTGCCTGCCCGCAAGTCTCATAACAGAAATTATTTCTTCAGTGGTCATTTATTATCCTTTCTGTGCATTGTGAATGTTGCGTGTTTTTCTTAATTATATCCCCTTATCGTTTTGTTGTCAATCCCTCCGATGCTTCACAACGCACCTCGGTGTGCCTGATATTCCTTGGCGCTTTGTGCAAATGCATAAAACTGAGTTGATATATTGGGCAAAACCCACAAAAACGCTTTAGCGCACTGTACAAATAACGTGAGATGTGTTATACTTATTAATGTATTTTCATGCGCAGTTTTATTACTGTCGCAGTATATTTGGAGGTATAATATGGCAAAATTAATGCTTGGCAATCAGGCTGTTGCCCGTGGTCTCTATGAGGCGGGCGTAACAGTTGTATCCAGCTATCCCGGTACTCCCAGTACCGAAATTACAGAGTATGCGTCCACCTATCCCGAGGACGTTATGCACACCGAGTGGGCACCCAATGAGAAGGTAGCCTGCGAGACAGCTGTCGGCGCTTGCATCGCAGGTGCGAGAAGCTTCACAGCTATGAAGCACGTTGGTCTGAACGTGGCTGCAGACCCTCTGTTCACCGCTTCCTACACAGGCGTTACAGGCGGTATGGTCATCGCAGTTGCTGACGACCAGGGCATGCACTCCTCTCAGAATGAGCAGGATTCCCGTCACTACGCTATGGCGGCTAAGGTACCCATGCTGGAGCCTTCCGACAGCGCTGAGTGCAAGGATTTCACAAAGATGGCTTACGACATCAGCGAGCAGTTCGATACTCCCGTCATCCTGCGCCTTTCCACAAGAGTTTCCCACTCCCAGAGCGCAGTTGAGGAATGCGAGAGAGTTGAAAAGGCTCTGCCCGAGTATCAGAAGAACGTTGCAAAGTACGTTATGATGCCTGCTTACGCAAAGGCAAAGCACGTTGTTGTTGAGGAGCGCACCGCAAAGCTCATCGAGTATGCAGAGACCTCTCCCATCAACACCGTTGAGATGAACGATACAAAGATCGGCGTTATCACCGCAGGCATCGCTTATCAGTACGCTAAGGAAGCCCTCTGCGATAAGGCAAGCTACCTGAAGCTGGGCATGGTATATCCTCTGCCCGAGAAGCTCATCAAGGATTTTGCGGCTAAGGTAGACAAGCTGTACGTTATCGAGGAGCTGGATGATTTCATCGAAACTCACTGCCGCAAGCTGGGTCTTGACCCCATCGGCAAGAGCCTGTTTACATACATCGGCGAGTACAGCCAGACATATCTGAAGGAAAAGATCCTCGGCGAGAAGAACGAGACCCTCGACTTCGGCGAGACCGTTCCCGTTCGTCCTCCCGTTATGTGTGCGGGATGTCCTCACCGTGGCGTGTTCTATACACTGAAGAAGCTCGGCTGCGTTGTAAGCGGCGATATCGGCTGCTACACCCTCGGCGCTGCTGCTCCTCTGCAGGCTATGGACTCCACCGTATGCATGGGCGCTTCCATCAGCGGTCTGCACGGCTTCAACAAGGCAAGAAAGTCCGAGTTTGAGGGCAAGGCTGTTGCAGTTATCGGCGACTCCACCTTCATCCACAGCGGTATCACAGGTCTTATCAACATCGCATATAACAGAAGCAATTCCACAGTGCTTATCCTTGATAACTCCATCACAGGCATGACAGGTCACCAGAACAATCCTGCCAACGGCAAGAACATCCACGGCGATCCTGCTTCCGCAGTTGATCTGGAGGCTCTTGTACGCTCCATCGGCATCAACAGAGTAACTGTTGCGGATCCCGGCAACCTCGCAGAGGTGGAGAGCGTTCTCAAGACCGAGCTTGCGGCTGAGGAGCCCAGCGTTATCATCATGAGAAAGCCCTGCGCACTGCTGAAGTCCGTAAAGCACAAGCCTCCCTTCAAGGTAAACGCAGACAAGTGCAAGAGCTGCAAGGCTTGTATGAAGATCGGCTGTCC
>JAZSEG010000022.1:0-7939 GCA_045531575.1 Oscillospiraceae bacterium
GGAAGCAGTTCATGCGGAACATTGGTTCAGCATAATTAACGGAAAGCTGTGCGCACGCAGCTTAGATATGGATGTGTACGAAATTACTTATCACGATCTTGACGATGTGGATGTGCTGCTGCAGCACGGAGATGATATCTGGTTCTCCGTACCAGTCATAAATACAAAATTATATGAGAGCTATGTGCATGATGTTCACATGGTGCTGTGGCTTGAGGACTGGAGACATATCATCATGTTGTTCTAATTTGTCGTAAAACAACAGTGTCATGTAACATTTTCACAAACATCATGCAAAATACACAGAAATCGCTTAGTAGATTTGTACACAATTGCGCCTTGAATTGATATGGAAATTGTTATATAATTATAGATGAAATAGTGTGTGGGTATCCGCACATTTATTCGACTCACAATTAATGGAGGTTTTTACAATGAAGGTTTCTAAGATCCTTGCAGCTGTAACAGCAGCTGCAGCAGTTGGTGCAACTCTCGTTGCTACTGCAAGCGCTTACAACGCTTACATCGGTGTTCAGACAACACCCTACTCTTTCCGTAACTCCTGGGATGACGGTACATACGGTCTCGGCACAGGCTACTTCGAGGACTACATGGTAGTTTGGGGCAGCGGCGATGCTCCCGAGGAGACATTCCCTGCATACGCAGACAACTTCGACTGGGATATCAACGGCTACGCTATTCCCGTTGATTACACAGACGCTACTGTTGACGGCGACGGCACATACACCGTTTCCATGGACGGCTTTGACTGGTCCATCGACGGCGCTTCCGCTTTCAACTTCGTAATCGTATCTACAGATATTCCTTTTGCAGATTTCGATCCTAACAACAACCCCACAGCATTCGTAAAGAGCGCTTCTCTGATCGTTGACGGTCAGGTTACAGCTACAGTTGAGAATCCTCCCATCGAAGGTGGCGAGTACCTCAAGGTTAACGTAGTTAACATCTGGAACACAGATTGCCCCGCTTATAACGGTGCATACCCCACAGACGACATCGCAGTTGAGTTCACAATCGAGGGTCTCGGCGGTGCTGCTGATGCAGGTTCCGATGCAGCTGTTGATACAACAGCTCCCACAACAGGCGACAAGCAGTCTCCTGACACAGGCGTAGAGGGCGTAGCAGCTGTTGCTGGTCTCGCTGTTCTCGCTGGCGGCGCTATGCTGGTTTCCAAGAAGAGAAAGTAATTTCTTGACTGAAGACATCAATAAGTGAAAATGAAGAGCCTCCCGTTTTTCGGGAGGCTTTTTGCTTTCGATAAACAGCATCTACGTTGTCATCCGCATAATTGCAGGCAGCTGGCCTAGCCATTATGCGGATTCCTCGTATCTGATGCTTTCTCGTTCGCAAATTATTAGTGTGCTCAGCGCTTTTTCTGCTCCGATATGGCGGAGTATTTCTCTTTAGTCGCCTGACCGCCCCTGAGATGCCGCTCCTGCTTGTTTTTATCCAGCACCAGCTTCACCTCATCGTGCAGCTGCCTGTTTACCTGAAGCAGCTTCGCTGTAATATCCTGATGCACCGTGCTTTTGCTTATTCCGAATTCTTTTGCTGCGCTACGCACGGTGGCGTTGTTTTCAACTATGTAGTGTCCGAGAATGACACATCTTTCACTGTTTGAATCCCCGATAGGCAAGGTTCTGTCTTTCAATCTGTCTGCACCCCCGATCAATGTGCTTTGTACGTTGCCTTTTTCACATTATTATGCGGGAGGATCTGCGTTTATTCTGATTTAACGCATGTCAGACATGCAGCAAATAAAAAAGCCTGAGAAGTTCGCACCTCTCAGGCTTTGCTTGTTTATCAATTAAAGATTGTAGTAACGATCGAACTCGGCGGGAGTGGGAATAGCCGCCATTGCACGGCACTCCTCACGCTTGCCCTTGATGAAGTTCTTGATAAGAGCCTCGGGGAATACGCCGCCTGCCAGCAGATAATCGTGATCTGCCTCCAGTGCATCCAGAGCCTGCTCGAGGGATGTGGGCAGCTGAGTCAGCTTTGCCTTCTCCTCGTCGCTCAGGTGGAACAGGTTCATATCGTAGGGACCCCAGCCGTTCTCGTGGGGATCGATCTGGTTCTTGATGCCGTCAAGACCTGCCATCAGGATAGCTGCATAGCAGAAGTAAGGATTGCAGGTAGCGTCGGGGTTACGCAGCTCAAAGCGTCTGCGGTCGGGAGTCTTTGCGTATGCGGGAATACGGATAACTGCGCTGCGGTTGGAGGTAGCGTAGCCAACGGTTACGGGAGCCTCAAAGCCGGGAACCAGTCTCTTGAAGGAGTTGGTGCTGGGGTTTGTGATAGCGCAGAGAGATGCGATATGCTTTAGCAGACCGCCCATGAACCAGTGTGCTTCCTTGCTGAGGTGAGCATAGCCGTTATCATCGGAGAATACGGGCTGGCCATCCTTCAGCAGCAGCATGTGAACGTGCATGCCGTTACCTGCCTCGCCCATAACAGGCTTGGGCATGAAGGTTGCGGAAAGACCGTACTTTCTTGCAACATTGTGGATGATATACTTGATGGTCATGGTAGCGTCAGCCATCTTGCTCATCTTGCCGAGCTTAGGCTCGATCTCGAACTGACCTGCAGCGCCAACCTCAGGGTGGTGATAGTTGATGGGAATGCCCGCCTCCTCCATCAGCAGGCACATCTCGCTGCGTGCCTCATAGGAGATATCGAACGGCTTTGCAATGTGATAGTTCTTCTGCTTTGCAACGATGTTGCCCATGCCCTCTGTTGCACTGTTCCAGTGCGCCTGGGGAGCGTCTACGGCATAGCCAACGGACTGAGGACTAACCTCCCAGCCCACGTTATTGAACATATAGAACTCGAACTCAGGCAGGATAAGCATGGTGTCAGCCACGCCGCAGTCCTTCATGTACTGCTCTGCAGCAGCAACGATGTTTCTGGGATACTGCGCCAGAGGACGGTTCTCGGGATAGTCGATGATCATTGCATTGCCCACCATGGAAAGTGTGGGGATCTCACAGAAGGGATCAATAACTGCGCTGTCGGGATCGGGGATGAATACCATGTCGCTCTTCTCTACAACTGCATAGCCGTAGTTGGAAGCGTCAAAGCCGATACCGTTCTTCATGGTGTCCTCGCTGAATTCATCTGCGGGGATGGTAACATGACGGTACTGACCGTTGATATCAACCATCTTGAAGTCCACCATCTTGATGCCCTTCTCACGGATAAGCTCCATGATGTGCTGTACTTTTTCGTTCATAGATTTATAGCTCCTTTTAAAATAGTCTGAACAAATTTTGCTATTTTATAGTATAGCATAATAGTGTGAATTTTGCAATATTTTTTTCAAAATCAAGAAAACTTTCAGTGCTTTTGCACAAATCAGTTTAGTTGAAATGATGGAACGCCATGTCCGAAAACATCCCCCGAAGCAGCAGTGATCGGGAATGTGGCTGTTTTTGCGTGAAATGTATTGCAAAATAAGGGATAATATGCTAAAATAGTTACAGAACTTATCTCCGGAAGGAGTGACATATATGCTGGATTACTGCGTTTGCCCCCGATGCGAGCGTATGATAATGCTGGATGATGATTTCCCCACAGGCTTCTGCCTTTATTGCGGCACGCATATCGCCTATGCCGAGGCAAGGGAGGATCTTCTGAGCGGACTTCGCTCCGCTATACCCGATGAATTTTCGCTGGAGGTGGATCTAAGCGATCTCATAGACGAGGATGACGCTAACGAGGATCGTGGCTACGGTCTTTCGGAGTGCAGAGAGGAATGCGCCGCAGCGAAGGAGCTTATAAACAAATGGGATTTTGCAAAGGCTTACGAGCATTATTCCCGTGCGCTGGAGTGGTGTCCCACAGATTTCGAGGCCGCATGCGGCAGGATGACCGCAGGCGTGCTGAAGCTGAACGACGTTGAAAACTGGGACGAAAGGCTTCATGCGTGTATAGCAGCAGTCCGCTCCCGAAGCGACTGGGACGCTGCTCAGAAGAGCCTTGAATACGCACTGGATATACTGAAGAAGTTCCTTTCCAAGGGCGGCCGCTTTGTGGCGCCTTATTACACCTACGGCTTCTTCAGGCAGATAACGGAAAGCTTCCCTGCCCTGATAAAAACAGCAATGGAGATATTCGCTCACTGCCTGAATGTGGATACCGTACCGTTCACGGACGCCGCAAGGCTGGATCATGAGACCACCCGTTTTGCGGTGGGCAGCTTCTCGGGAGAGCCTGACAAGAACCTGCGCTATCCCCTGCTGCTGGTGCTGAAATTCCATGAGGATGACGCAGTGGTGGCAAAGCTCTGCCGTGCGCTGTATGTATATGACAGAGCAGGCTGGCTGAGAAACCGTGACAACGAGCGCATCGAGGATGTTATCGGCTTCATGGAGCTTGCCGCAAAGGATATATATGCTCAGAAGCGGCTGAAGCTTGCAGCTGATGCGGCTTACGATCTGCTGATGATGGGCGGACTGGAACAGAACACCACCCCGAAGGAAAAGCTGGTGTTCCTTTCAAGAGTATACAGCTACAAGCAGATTCAGCGGATGGAGCCGTTCTTCGGCGAGGATCTTTTCTTCCGCCGTGTGCAGAGCGAGGTATATCTGCGGCAGCAGGGCACGACCGCCATCTCCGCTGAATATAAGAGGATACAGGAAAAGATACGCACGCTTGCCGAGCAAGGCACAGCTACGGATTACTACAGCAATACACGCTCCGTCTGACGGGGCGGAACGCCGCATTGCGGCATACAGAAAGGAAGAGCGTTATGGCAAATCTTGAAAAACTCACACGGGAATACGGCGAGATAATCTGGACAGGCAAGAAGTGCATACTGGGACTTCCCATCTCCTTCACACGCTATATTCTGACGGATACAAAGCTTATCACAAAGATGGGTCTGTTCACCATCAGGGAGGATGAGATAGAGCTTTACAGAGTGTACGATATGTCGCTGCAGCTCTCCTTCGGACAGAGGATAGTCGGCTGCGGAACGATCAAGATGCTCTCAAAGGACAGCGATACTCCCGCAAAGGAGTTGAAGTCCGTCAAGCGTCCCCGTGAAGCAAAGAAGCTGATCGATGAGGCGGTACGCCTGCAGCGTGACAAGTACTACGTTCGTGGCAGAGATATGATCGGCGGCAATACGCCCATGGATCACGACATGGACGGCGACGGCGTATGCGATTACGAAACTGAGGAATAATTTCAGATACAGAAAAGACCACCTTCGGGTGGTCTTTTTTTATGCCGTAAAGCCGAAATATCCTCCCCGAAGGGAGGATATCCGGCATATATTTTCTTGCCCGGAGAATTGGGCAGGAGAAGCAAAATTACTCGTACTCCACCACGTCTACCCAGCTGAGCAGGAACTCACGCTCCTCAGGCTTGCCCTTTACGGACTGGGAAGCAGCCACGATGGGCATCCACTTCTGGATATACTGCTTTGCGGTATCGCTCTTCTTGCTGAAGAGGTTGAGATAGTTGTATGCAAGCTCAGGCTGACCCGCCAGATTGAACAGCAGATATGTTCTCGCCACATCAGCGGAAGCATTGCCCTGTGTAACATGCGACCAGTCAAGGATGTAGGGCGTGCCGTCAGCTGTCATGATGATGTTGGAGGGATTGAAATCGCCGTGGCATACCTTGTTGTGCTTAGGCATGCTCTCAAGGCGGGTGTGCAGCTCATAGCGTGTTGTGGCGTCAAGATCGGCCTCGCTGATCTTGCGGCTCATCTTGTCCTTCAGCTTGTTCAGCATGGGGCATTTTGCAGCATGGATCTGCATCTGAAGATCCACGAACAGGTTGAGGTAATCATCCATCTTGTCGGGATTCTCCTGCATCAGCTGTGCAAGGGTCTTGCCCTCGATGAACTCGCTTACGATGGCCCATTTGCCATCCACCATCTTAACTTCAAGGATCTTGGGAACATTGATGCCGATATTCTCAACTCTGGACTGGTTGAGCGCTTCGTTCAGAACATCAGGCTTTGCATAGCCCTCGTCGAACACCTTAACGGCAGTGTTGCCCTCACGGTAGATGGTCTTGCCGTTTCTTACTGCGATGATGTTATCAGACATTGTTTCTCCTCCTTATCAGTTAAGCTTTGTAGTCTTGCCGTAGTAGGCGTTGAGGTACATCTCCTTGATCTCTCTCATCAGCGGATATCTGGGGTTAGCGCCTGTGCACTGGTCATCAAACGCCTGCTCTACCATGTCATCGAGTCTGTCGAGGAAGTCCTGCTCGTCGATGCCGTAATCCTTGATGGAAGCCTTGATGCCGATCTTCTCCTTGAGGTCGTCGATCTTAGCGATAAGACCCTCAACCTTGTCAGCGTCGGTCTTGCCCTTTACGCCGAGATACTCAGCAACCTCTGCATACTTTGCAAGGGTCTTGGGGTGATCGTACTGGGAGAAGGTACCCATCTTTGTGGGAGCCTCAGCAGAATTGAAGCGGATAACTTCGTTTATGAGCAGCGCATTTGCAACGCCATGGGGCAGGTGGTGGAATGCACCCAGCTTGTGCGCCATGGAGTGGCATACGCCGAGGAATGCGTTTGCGAAAGCCATACCAGCCATTGTAGCAGCGTTAGCCATCTTCTCTCTTGCCTCAACATCGTTGGGAACATCGGGAGCAGCGCTCTCATATGCTCTGGGCAGGTAATCGAAGATCATCTTCAGGGACTGCTTTGCAAGGCCGTCGGTGTAGTCTGTTGCCATTACGGAAACGAGAGCCTCCAGATCATGTGTAACTGCGTCGATACCGGAAGCGGAGGTCAGACCCTTGGGGCCGCTCATCATGAGGTCAGCGTCAACGATAGCCATGTTGGGGAGAAGCTCATAGTCTGCCAGAGGATACTTTGTGCCTGTCTGCTCGTCTGTGATAACTGCGAAGGGAGTTACCTCGGAGCCTGTACCTGCGGAGGTGGGAACAGCGATGAAGTAAGCCTTCTCGCCCATCTTTGGGAATGTGTAAACTCTCTTGCGGATATCGATGAAGCGCATTGCCATATCCATGAAGTCAGCCTCGGGATGCTCATACAGCACCCACATGATCTTAGCTGCGTCCATTGCGGAACCGCCGCCGATAGCGAGGATGCAGTCAGGCTCGAAGCTTCTCATAGCAGCAGCGCCTGCCTTTGCGGATGCCAGTGTGGGATCAGGCTCAACATCAGCAAATGTGGTGTGGGTGATACCCATCTCATCCAGTCTGTCGCTTACGCACTTTGTATAGCCATTCTTGAACAGGAAAGAGTCGGTAACGATGAATACACGCTTCTTGCCCATAACCTGCTTCAGCTCTGCAAGAGCCACGGGCAGACAGCCCTTCTTGATATAAACCTTCTCAGGCGCACGGAACCACAGCATATTCTCTCTCCTCTCAGCCAGTGTCTTGATATTCAGCAGGTGCTTTACGCCAACGTTGTCGGAAACGGAGTTGCCGCCCCAGCTGCCGCAGCCCAGTGTGAGGGAGGGAGCCAGCTTGAAGTTATACAGATCTCCGATACCGCCGTGGGAGGAAGGTGTGTTGACAAGCATACGGCAAGCCTTCATACGCTCTGCGTACTGCTCGATCTTCTCACGCTCGGTGATCTCGTTGATGTAGAGGGAGGATGTGTGACCGAAGCCGCCGTCCTGAATGAGACGGTCTGCCTTGTCAAGCGCATCTGCGAAGTTCTTTGCCTTGTACATAGCAAGAACGGGAGAAAGCTTCTCGTGTGCGAACTCCTCGGAGATATCCACGCTCTCAACCTCGCCGATGAGGATCTTGGTGGACTCGGGAACCTGCACGCCCGAAAGCTCTGCGATTCTGTGTGCGGACTGACCAACGATCTTTGCGTTCAGTGCGCCGTTGATGATGATGGTCTTGCGTACCTTATCTATCTCGTCATCCTTCAGGAAGTAGCAGCCACGCAGCTCAAATTCCTTCTTTACCT
>JAZSEG010000091.1:0-25570 GCA_045531575.1 Oscillospiraceae bacterium
AGTTCCCTGAGGACAATGCGATCTGGTCCATCAACTCTGCTTACGGCGGTAACGTTCTGCTGGGCAAGAAGTGCTTCGCACTGCGTATTGCTTCCTACCAGGGCTGGAAGGAAGGTTGGATGGCTGAGCATATGCTGATCCTCGGCGTTAAGAAGCCTGACGGCGATGTTAAGTACATCACAGCAGCATTCCCCTCCGCTTGCGGTAAGACAAACCTGGCAATGCTCATTCCTCCCGCTGTTTACAAGGAGCAGGGTTATGAGGTGTTCACTGTAGGTGATGATATCGCTTGGATGAAGCCCGGCGAGGATGGCAGACTGTATGCTATCAACCCCGAGAACGGCTTCTTCGGCGTAGCTCCCGGTACAAACGAGAAGTCCAATTTCAACGCTCTCGAGTGCACAAAGAAGAACACTATCTTCACAAACGTTGCTATCAACAATGACGATATGACAGTATGGTGGGAAGGCCTTGACAAGAATCCTCCCGTTAACGCTACAGAGTGGAAGGGCGCTAAGGTTAACGGCGTTGAGTTCACATCCGTTATGGCAGAGGATGGCAAGCCCCAGAAGCTGGCTCACCCCAACTCCAGATTCACAGCTCCCGCTGAGAACTGCCCCTGCATCAGCCCTGAGTTCAACAACCCCAAGGGCGTGCCTGTATCCGCTATCATCTTCGGCGGCAGACGTGCATCCACAACTCCTCTGGTATATCAGTCCTTTGACTGGAACCACGGCACATATATGGGTTCTGCTGTTTCTTCTGAGACAACAGCTGCAGCTACAGGTGCTGTTGGCGTTCTCCGTCACGATCCCATGGCTATGAAGCCCTTCATTGGTTACAATGTAGGTGATTACTGGGCACACTGGATCGAGATGGGCAAGAAGCTCGGTGACAAGGCTCCCAAGATCTTCAACGTTAACTGGTTCAAGCAGGACGAGAACGGCAACTTTATCTGGCCTGGTTTCGGTGACAACATGCGCGTACTCGATTGGATCATCAAGAGATGCGAAGGCACTGTTGATGCTGATGAGACTGCTATCGGTTATCTCCCCAAGAAGGGTGATATCAACTTCACAGGTATTGAAGATGAGATCACTCCCGAGATCGAGGATAAGCTGCTTGCAGTTGATAAGGATCTCTGGACAAAGGAGATCGCTGAGATGCGTCGTTACTATAACGACGATATCGCTGCTAAGGGCGGCAAGATTCCCGCAGAGCTGTGGGAAGAGCTTGATAAGCTCGAGGCTCGTCTGGCTAAGTAATTTAGTTGAAATAGCATAAAAATTCCTCCGCATCCGATTGGGTGCGGAGGTTTTTGTGTATAAGAATCAGTGTAGCTTGCCACAGCCACCGCAGAATTTTTCGTTCGGAGAGTTTCTGAAGCCGCAAGGGCAGTACCAGCGCTGAGAGCGAAGCTTTATTATTATAAACAATAGGGTTACCGCTGTAAAGAATAGTACGACGCATATTGAAGCAAGCAAGTGTCCGATAAATAAGGCACCGTTAAGGAACAACACAGTCTTCAGTGCAATAGCCCCCGCAGCTGCAGCTGCAGTTATCGAAAGAGCAGGTGTTATTGCGCTTGTCATGCGTACTGAGCAGATTCCTATAACAACATAAGCAATCAGCGATAAATACGGGATGCTTACAGCGGCGTTTTCAATGCTCTGACTATTTTGCAATGACATAACGCACGGCAAAAGAAGGCCTATACATGATAAGACAGTGAGCAGAATGAAAAATGCTTTTATCCCTTTGTGAAAAATCAGCATAATGGGCATGACAATTATACACAGTTGTAACATCTCACTTACTATACCAACCAGATTCAGGTCCACTATTGATACCATAAGTATCACTGCTGCTGTCAAGGCTCCTGTGAGCAGTGCGCTGTGCAGCAGTATTTTTTCGGCTTTATTTCTGTTCTTCATACTACGTGTTACTCCTTACCGGTGCCGCAGTTGCCGCAGAACATACGGGCACTGTCGTTGCTTTCTCCGCATCTGGTGCATTTCCATCTTGTGGACGATGCCGTAGCAGAAATCGCAGTACCGTCATTTCTTGCAATTGCCGAAAGCTTATTAGGCGTATCTGAGGGCGATGTGTTGTAGTTGACACGTTCTGCTATTTCCGTCATCCTCGCCACATTATCGCATAACTCGAGCATCACGCCTAGTATTCCGTGAAGGAGCAACACGGCGAGCGCTCCTCCGAGAAAAATCAGCAGACCGATAAAAAAATTGCTGTTCATGGATAAGAAAGATAATACTACTACCACAATTGAGCTTACTGCCAGACTGATCTTGAAAATGATCTTGATAAAATTCCTCCAGAAACTCATAAAACTACCTCCATACGATTAATAGAATATCCCGAATTGGGATATTATAATTATACCATTTTGGTATAATCTTGTCAAGGGGCGTGATGAGATATGTTCAGGCTAAAGCAGCTCAGGAAAGAAAAAGGAATTACACAGCTGAAGCTGGCGATGGATCTCGGAATGAATCAGAACAGCATCAGCCGATATGAAACTGAGGATCACGAGGCTGATTACAAGACGCTCATTGCTTTTGCTGACTACTTCGATGTTTCAATCGACTATCTTATTGGCAGAACCGACAAAAAATAAATGCGACAATTTTTCGATTGCCGCATTTTGTTTATGTGGAATATGTAATTACTTGTACTTACCGCAGCCCTTGCAGGTGGATGCCAGTTTGTCGTTCTGAGTACCACAGGACTTACATGTCCAAAGGTCATCCTCATCACCGTCTTCAGCGATAGCAGCAAGCTTGTTGTATGTGCTCTTGATATCCTGAGGCTTTGCATCATAAGATACGTTAAGCGTACCGTGTACAGTCATTCCTCTGATATCTGCAATGTTGTATGTCATCTCAATGAACATACCAAAGAACGTGTGGAATACCAGCACGGCAAATCCGCCACCGAAAAGGATGGCTAAGCCGAGCAGTCCGTTGGTGATGAAGCCGATGACAGAAGCGATAATAACACCGATACCGCAAAGACCAAGGCTGATAAAGAAAAGCACCTTGCTAAAATGACGCCAGAAACTCATGTTAATATACCCTCCAAAAATAAGTTTCGCAAAGTAAATATGCGTATGAGAAGATTATAGCATTTTTATGTCATATTGTCAAGGTGATATGCAGAATTATGTAGAAAGTAATGGGCGGAGAATACTCTCCGCCCGTTGCTATTTTTCGTTGATCTTGCTTCCACTCTTGAAGCAAAGTGCCGATAGCAATCCGAAGAACACCGCCGCAGTGATTCCCGCCGCTCCCGAGGTGAATCCGCCTGTGAATGCTCCGAGGATCCCGTCCTTGTCCACTGCTTCCTTAACGCCCTTTGCAAGAAGTGCGCCGAAGCCTGTTAACGGAACTGTTGCGCCGCCGCCTGCGAAATCTATCAGCGGCTGATACACGCCGATTCCTCCCAGTATCACACCTGCCACAACGTATGAGACCAGTATCCTCGCAGGAGTAAGCTTTGTGAGATCGATAAGCAGCTGACCTATAACGCAGAATAATCCCCCTACTATGAAGGCTTTCACATATTCAAGAAATATATCCATACTGTTTCTCCTTAATATGAGGTAAGTTCCACTGCGTGTGCTATACCCGGTATACTGCTGCCCTGTTGTATCATAGTAGTGGACATCAGCGCACCTGTAGCACAGAACAGCACTCTTTTCAGCTCGCCGCTCTCTATGCGTTTGAGAAAATGACCGCACATCATGGATGCACTACAGCCACAGCCCGAGCCGCCTGCATGCACATCCTGCGTAGCACGGTCGAACAGCATAAGTCCGCAGTCCTTGTGACGCGCCTTGATATCCACACCATCACGCTTGAACAGGTCACATAAAAGCTCACTGCCTACCAGTCCAAGATCTCCCGTAATGATGAGGTCGTAATCCTGAGGGCTGCTGCCGAGGTGCTTGAAGTGTCGGGAGAGGGTGTCGTAGGCAGCGCCTGCCATGGCGGCGCCCATGTTGTTGACGTCAGTTATACCCATGTCCTCGATCTTTCCTGCGGTGGCGGCACGGATGAAGGGCGGCTTTCCGCTATTCTCTACCAGCACCGAGCCCGATGCGGTGGCTGTCCATTGTGCGGTGGGTGGTCTGACACCACCATAATTCAGCGGAAAACGGAATTGTCTTTCTGCCGAGCTGAAGTGTGAAGAGGTCACTGCAATAGCCCTATCAGCATATCCTGCATTTACCATTGCCCCCGCTAAAAGCATACCCTCCGCAAATGTGGAGCAGGCGCCGTAAATGCCAAAAAACGGGATATAGTAATCCTTTAATCCATAGGATGAGCCTACGCACTGATTCAGCAGATCACCTGCAAACAGCAGGTCGATATCTTCGGGCTTCAGACCTGATTTCCTGAGCACATGACCCACTGCCTTGTTCTGAAAAAGCCCCTCGGCCTGCTCCCATGTGTCGGTGCCGCCCTTGTTGTCGGAGATTACCTCGTCGAACTCGCCGCCGTAGGGGCCTTCGTTTTCTGCCTTGCCTACAACTGCGGCGTAAGTGGATATCGAAGCTTTATCGTATCTGAATGTCTTTCCTGTGTTACAGCCCATGTCAACCTCCTGTAAATACACCGACGATATAGTAGATAAGTCCATAGACTACCGAGGCAGTGATTCCATACACGATAACAGGTCCTGCAATAACGAACATCTTTGCTCCGAGACCCAGCACAAAACCCTCGCTCTTGAAGTCAATAGCAGGGGAGACCACTGCATTCGCAAAGCCTGTTATCGGCACCAGAGTACCTGCACCGCCGTGCTGGGCGATGCGGTCATATATCTCCAGTCCTGTCAGCAGTGCGCTGAGGAATACCAGCGTCATGGAGGTGATAGCGCCTGCCTGTTTTTCATCCAGACCAAGGTAGCCGTAAAGATTCAGCAGACCCTCTCCCAGTGTGCAGATTGATCCGCCGATAAGGAACGCCTTTGGGAGAGTCTTATACAATTTCGAGTTCGGTGAACGCTTTTTGGTAAGCTCGCCGTACTCCTGATTTGATATATTCATATATGCATCTCCTTGTGTTTGATACGGTAATATTTTTGCCGTTTTTACACGAAAATACACGCAATATGAAAAAATATCTGCCTAATAAAGCAGTAAAGTATTGACAAAAAACCTGATTTAGTTTAAAATATAAATAACTTAATTAATTCAGGGAGGTCTATTATGGCTATAGTAAATGTAATGGAAAACTTCGTAGGCGAGCGTATCGAGGCGATGCTTGAGGGCGAGAATTGCTGCAAGTGTGAGCGTTGCGTTGATGATATGAAGGCTATCGCTCTGAATAAGCTCCCTTCAAAGTATGTAAGCACCCACAATGGCGAGCTTTTCTCCAAGCTTGACGCTATGATCCGTCAGAATGCCGTTGATATCAATATCGCAGTTGCTGCGGCCATTGATGCGGTATCCAAGAGGCCTTCTCACTGATAAATACATAACCGCTCTCACTGAGGGCGGTTTTTTGTGCATAAGATTTGCCCCTCCGAGGTGAATTTCGGAGGGGCTGCGTTTATAGAAGGGGAGGGAGATTATTCTGTATAAGGCATATAGTCGATGGGATTTATCTGTTCTTCGGGAGCTGTTCTTATCTCGAAATGCAGATGGTTATCTGTTGATCTGCCGGTGCTGCCGACAGATCCGATAAGCTGACCTGCAGCAACATTATCGCCCTCTTTCACAGACATATCGCTAAGATGTCCGTAAACTGTAGCATAGCCGTCATGCATTATTATAATGCAGTAGCCATAGTCGCCATACCATGAAGCTACAATTACTTCACCGTCGGCAGCAGCATTTATATCCGTGCCATACTCAGCAGAAATATCAATTCCCTTGTGACCGTAATAGCCGCCCATGCCATATCTGTAATCGCCATAGAAATATTCGCTTATGTAGCCTGAGTTGTCGTCAACAGGAGCATAAAGCTGTGCAGGGATATTCGGCTCGTCGGATTCGGCAAATGCTGCAGTAAGAGCAATGTTTGTTTCGCTTATGGGGCGGCAGGTGCTTGGATCGTATTCTGTGCTTTCTGTATGTAGCTCAAAACGAATCGTACCGTCATCACCAGAAATGCCGATGCTCTGTCCTAGATCAACATGATTGCCCTCGACAAATTTGTAGTCACCAAGACCACGGTATACTGTCACATAGCCCTCGTGCAAAATGATTATACAGCATTCGTCCGTGTCACCTGTATAGCCTGCAAACACTATCTCGCCCTTGTTGGCAGCGAGTACATCTGCGTTGGCATAGGAGCAGTATTCGGTATATTCGTCATACACAACAGATTTTACGGTGTTTCCATTAGAGTCTATTGGCATGGCAATGCTGTCAGGGAATACAGGCTCACCCGCATTCTCAAATGCAAATTTCAGAGCCGCTTCAAAGCTGTCGTATTTAACAGGCTGAACATCGTCGTAAGAGAAGCTCAGCGGATCGACTGCGATACCATCCTTGCGCACTTCAAAGTGCAGATGATTTCCCGTGGACCAGCCTGTGGTGCCTACTGCCGCAATAACTTCGCCGCGCTTTACCTCATCGCCTGTGGATACATACACCTCGTAGCAGTGTGCGTACAATGTGCAGTAGCCGTTGCCGTGGTCGATGATGACATAGTTTCCGTAGCCGCCGTGCCATCCGCTGTCTTTATATGTATGGATGACCATGCCGTCCTGTGTGGCGTAGATATCCGCACCTCCGATGCCCTCATCAGCAATATCTATGCCATAATGCGTGCCGACACGGAAGGAATCATATCCGAAGTATGACGTGATGTAATTGTACTTCGGGTCGAGGGGATACAGCATATTCTCCATATCTGCACTGCCCGAATAGCTAAGTTCAGAGGACAGGATCATATCCGTAAGCGCCTTGTCAAGCTCATCCACCTGATATGCATAATCGGATGCGACTGTTTCATTGCCGTCATCCTTCACCCAGTAGGAATCCAGACACATGGAGTATACACGTCGATCGTCGTTCAGCAGCATTTCAGCCTCGCCGTCGTCCATAACGCTTATGCTCTTATCGAGCATCCTTATAGCGTGGGCTGTTACGATGCCATAGGTAGTATCAGAGCCTTCATCTGCCCAGAAATCATCATTGGGAGCAACAGGAATAAATTCTTTTACCGCAGCGGCGACTCTCGGGTCAAGGGATGCGAGGAAGTCCTGAGCCTCGTATGTGAAACAGCCTGCTTCCTGCATATGAGCTTCGATTTCAGCAAGCGATTGCTGATAAGCATCCAGTTCTTCTTCAATCTCCTTGCGTTTTGCATCGGTAAGCTCGTCGGATTCCAGTTCACTTTTGATATTATCACAGTAACCTGTTATCTGTTCGTAAGCGGTGGGGAGAACTTCCTCAGCCGGCATATCCGATTCCTTATAAAGCATCTGTCCGCCGAAATACTGCTCGATATCTGTTGTGGTTGACTGTTCACCGATTATATCAAGGGGGATAAGTGTATCGCCGTCGATACGGTACATCCACTTGTAACCGCTCGTTTCCTCTGTTAGACTGATGATATCTCCGTACTGCTCACACCTGCCCATGGGGACTCTGTCCACTTCGCCCCATACATCAAACCAGAATTTTATTAAGCTGTCAAAGTTGAGCCAGTGGGAGTTGTCTACTGTCTCATAAAGCGAGGTATAGTAACGTGAATACAATACCGCATCCTTACCCACATTATCACTGAACGGATAATATCCGCCCTCCATAGGCTCGCCTGTGACCTCCTCGGCAGTCCAGCGGCGCAGCTCGATATATTCCATGTTATACTCGGGCAGCAGGTCGATATCTGTGGGTGAATTTCTGATATACACGAACTCATCCGTATCACCGATATACGCCGCATTGAGCGACATATTACGGTAATCCTCATTCTCGCTGTAGGGTATCTCCTTAAGACCCTCGTACAGCGGAATTGTCATTTCATCCTCGGGCAGTGCCGTAAGCGTCAGCGATTCGGTGTCTATCTCATAGTATTTTGTTTGCCACTGGCTCTGTGTAGGCAGTCCGCTGCCTGTCAGGACGATATCGCTGTGGTATGCCATTGAGCAGTAGGGCGTGCCGTCAGCGCCTGTGAAAAGCTCTATTCCGCTCCAGCTGTCAGCGCCGTAATTCGTGCCGATCTTTTCGGGGAAGTCGCCCAGTGCAAGATCAAAGGTGGTGTAGATATCGGCGGCAAAGGAGATCTGCTCGGTGTCGAAATCGAAGATATACAGTCCCGATATACCGTCCGTGAACATGGCGGAGTCTTCGTCCGCATACAGCATTTCGGGGAACTGCGAGCCGAAAACGATGCTTTCGATGTGATCTGTTGTCTGCAAAACGATGGGCATCGTGTCAGGTAGAATGGGGGTATAGCCGGTATACTCATACTGCGGATCATCCACGATAATGGACGAGGTATCGCCTGCACCGCTGGTAGAGTCGGCAGGGAGAAGATCAACGCCGCCGTGGCTCTTGAATACGCCAAGCTTGCCAAGTCCCAGACACAGACCTGCCACTGCTGCGACAGACGCCACGGGTATGGCGATATTTCTCACTGTTCTTGCAGTGGTGTTCTGAAGATGATCGGCATGGTATGCTTCGTCGATGTATTTGTCGTTTATTTCGTTAAGTGCATTGTTTATGATTTCTTTCATATGTTGTAGCCCTCCTTTTCGAGGAATGACTTCAGCTGCTTCAGCATGCGTGAAATGCGGGATTTTACCATGCTTTCTGTTGCGTGAAGATGTTGTGCTATCTCTGAAATACTTTCTCCGAACCAGAATCTGCGCACGAAAATAACACGGGTATCACGGTCACGCTGACTGAGGAATTTGTTCAGCAGCTCGCCGAGAGCTGTGGCGGTCAGCCTGTCCTCCGCACTGTATACAGATGCGATGCAGTCCTCAAGTTCATCAATAGGGATGCTTCCGCTTCGCTTTGCAGCGGTGTTGTAGTCGTATCTGTCCAGTGCCAGCCTGCGTGCTATCTTGCAGAGATATGCGCAGAGCCTCTGCGGCTTGTTTGGTGGAATGCTGTTCCATGCTTTCAGACAGGTCTCGTTTTCGCACTCCTCGGCGTCCTGAGCATTGTGCAGAATGTTGTATGCGATGCTCTGTAGCAGCCGTCCGTAAGCTGTTTTGGTTTCGGATATAGCATTTTCGTCACGACTCAGATATAGTCCGACGATCTCTTTGTCTGTCATTTTCTGTCCCCCTTTGGCAGACCCGGGGAGGTCTGTCATTTATTGAGCTCATACATAAAGACGGAGAAATTTAACAATGGTTGCATCTGTATGAAAAATCCTCCCCAAAGTGCTTGGGGAGGATAAATTGTTAATAGTGCACACACCAGGATGCAAATTCGTGCTTCGGCAGGTAGTTGATGGGATTCATGCAGATTCCGTTGATACGCACCTCAAAATGCAGGTGGTTACCTGTGGATCGGCCTGTGGAGCCGACATCCGCTATCTGCTGACCCTGCGTTACACGCTGACCGGCATAAACATGCAGATAGCTTGCATGGCCATAAACAGTAACAATACCGTTATCATGCTCGATCATTACGCAGTAGCCATAGTCACCGTACCACTTTGCGAGTGTTACTGTGCCACTGTCTGCTGCATAGATCGGGGTTCCGTACGGGGCTGAGATATCCAGACCCTTGTGTCCGTAATATCCGCCGTAGCCGTAGGGCATCTCACTGATAAGACCGCCGTTTGCACCGCCGACAGGCCAGTACATCTGTCCGACTTCAACGTTCTGTATGACATAGTCGGTGTTGGAGGGCGGCGTCTTTGTGCCGAGGGCAACTATTTTCGGGGTAGGCTCTTCAACGGTGATACGGTTGAGCACCTTTCTGCGCACTTCAACGCCGTTGATATAGGAAACATCAGCAGTTACACGATCCGTTCCGTATACGCCGTTCTGTGTTACCACAGAGGAACCCTGATACTTTGTACTGTCGTTGTAATATTCGGTATCGTATGCGGTGTTTTCGTCATAGACCTCGGTTCTTGTGACGGTTACTGCAAGATAAGGTTCTTCCTGAGTTATCAGATACTTATCTCCGATATATACCATCGTAGATTCCGAGAAGCCGGGGTTCAGTGCCGCAAATTCAGACATAGTCATGCCGAGCTTGTTGGTTATGGCGATAGGTGAATCGCCCTCCACAGCGGTATAATATGTAGCGACATTTTTCTTCGCTGTGATGGTCTCGATGATATCGTCCTCGTTAACGATACTTTCCGCAAGATACAATCCGGGCTCATAGCTGATAGTATTCTCAAACGCTACTTTTTCGTTGGCAGCGCCTGTGCGGTATACATCCAGAAGATCCTCGAGCGTTGCGTCGATCTTGTCCTTTTCGGTAAGCGCACCATAGAATGCATTGCCTATGTACAGACCATAAGCATGAACGATCTCGGCGTCCATCGAAGTCAGCAGCTTGTCGGCCAGCTGGTATTTGGTGAGCGCATCGTTTTGACCTGTCATTTCCAGCTGATATGCGGGAGTAAAGGTCACGATCTCGGTGTTGGTGTCCATATAATTGATACGCTGCTGAACGATACGTTCGGCTTCTGTGAAAACTGTTTCGTTTGCCACATATCCGACAAAATCACCGTTTACTGTAAGCTTCAGTGAGTATGTCATGCTGTTGGCGTAGGAGACGATATTCAGGAATACTGCAACGCATATTATAGGCAGTGCATAGTTGAACAGGGAATAAGCGAGACCTCGCTTTCCGAACAAGGCTCTTCCAAGCATCTTCAGGATAGCTGCCGCAGCGGCAAGCCTGCCCTTTTCACGCCGTATCTTGCCTACTTCGGAGAAGCTAAGTTTCATTGCTTTTTGCCAACGAACAAAAGGATGGGCAATTGACTTGCCGAGCTTTTTGAGTCGGTTGCCTATGATGTGCAGAAGCGCATTGATTCGGTCTTCGTTTCGGTCAATGAAACCCAGGAAGGAAGACTTAATTCCAGATAGAATATACATCAACACAGAGAGTATATATTCACCGAAATTATACATTCCATTATACAAGCCGCCGTTGGAAACGTTACCATCAGCAGCTAGAATATGCTTTTCTTTTTCGGAAACCATGTTTCCTCCTTATTAATATATAGTTACAAACGAATGCCGCAATATTACGTTTTAGCATAATATTGGCGGCCGATGATGTTTTTAATCAAAATGTCTGTTACAAGTATAGCATCTTTGTAACACTTTTGCAACCTTTTGTAACCGTTTTGTAACTTTTTTGGAGCCTATTTCGTTACATATGCATAAATTGCATTACAAAAATATGTTAGATATCACAAAGAAATAGGCGTAATTTGTCAGAAAAATCAGGATTTATCGAGCTTGTCTACGGGGTATGGGATATCGTAGACCTCGTTCATCATATCAATGGAGATCTTCATGTTTACATCACGGACAACACCGTCGCTGTTTGTAACGGTACCGCTTTCTACGAATTCAGTGATATATCCGTCGGAATCGATATAATATGATGTGGAGAGCGAGGAGAACCCGCTGACATCATCGAGTATTCCTTTGGTGGATTCGTTCAGCTTTTCTACATCATAGGTATATTCAACAAGCACAGAGCCGTCGTCATTCTGAACGACTGATGCGGATTCCACGGAAGTTCCATCCAGAAAGAATATTCCCCCGTCCGCATAGGGGTATCTGTATTCGCGGTTGTAGATGTTGTATATATAATTCTCGTCATCCGCACTGATGACAGACCACATTTCATCGCCTGCGTCCTTGTAGAAATACTCCGCACCATTGCTGTAGGCGTACATCTCATTTTCGCCGTCCTTGCCATAGTAGGTGAGTATCATTTCGTCCTTGGCGTTTATGAAGAAGCTGAACTCCATGATCTGCTCTCCCGTGGAGAGGTCAGTCATTATCGCTCTTCCGCTGTCAAGGGTCTCGTATTTTTGCTTGGCAGCCTTCACTGCGTCATAACCCTCGGGCATAGTGGCAACACATCCGCTGAGGTTTATAAGCGATGCGGCAGCCATTGCTGCCAGTGCAGATCTTTTCATGTTTCCTCCGAAAAAATAAAGAGGCAGAGATCCGAGCCGAACCCGATCTCTGCCCTGCCGACCGCATTTCTGCGGCAAATTACAAAACAAATATATTACTCTGCGAAGCCGCTCTCAACCAGCTTAACCAGACCGTCAACTGCCAGCTGCTCATCGGAACCGTCAGCAATGATGCGGATGTTTGCGCCGCCTACGATGCCGAGGGACAGGATGCCGAGCAGGGACTTAGCGTTAACTCTGCGCTCTTCCTTTTCAACCCAGATAGAAGACTTGAACTCGTTAGCCTTCTGGATGAAGAATGTTGCAGGTCTAGCGTGCAGACCTACCTGGTTTTTAACTTCGATGTCTTTCATGCACATGGTGAAATCCTCCGTTATAAAAATATTTGCCTGTACTGAATACTACTTTCTTTTGCTTTGCCAACCTTAATTTTGCTAAATCAGATCCGCAAGAGCTACAGCACGAGCTGTTTTCTCTTGGTTTTAGTATATCCAAAAAAGTAAATTTCGTCAACACAATTTTCTGATTTTGTCGTTATTAAAGCGGAAATTCTGTTTTTTGCAGAATAATTCACGATGTTTTCGGAACGGTATTGTTTATTTTAGACAAAAAGTTTTCAACAAAATAATCAACATATCCATGCGTTTTCAACACTGATGATGGCAAAATGGCTGAAGACTGCTATTTATAATGTAATAGTATAGATAAATATATCGCCCGCACTTGTTAGTTAGGTAAAAAATGTTTTATTAAGTAAGATTTTTTAAGTAATCATATACTAAAAAAATCTTTGAGATTTATCCAAAAAGTCTATTGAATTATTGATTATTATTTGATATACTTAACTCAATAGGTACAGACGGGGAAGCCGTGTGTATCAAAAACGAAACAAAAATATATTCAGAGAGGTAAAGAACATGAGCTTAGAAATCATCGGTCAGAGCATTCCTAATATGCCTTGGATGGATCGTCCCGAGGGTTGCAAGGACGTTGTATGGCGCTATGACGCTAACCCCATCATCCCCAGAGATCTGCTGCCCACCAGCAACTCCATCTTCAACTCTGCAGTTGTTCCTTTTGAGGGCAAGTTTGCAGGCGTGTTCCGTGTAGACGACAAGGAGAGAAACATGGCTATCCATGCAGGCTTCTCCGAGGACGGTATCCACTGGAACATCAACCCTGAGAAGGTTGAGTGGATCAACGATGATCCTTCCGCTGCTGAGGCTAATCCCTGGCAGTATGGCTACGATCCCCGCTGCGTATGGATCGAGGACAGATACTGGATCACATGGTGCAACGCTTACGGCTGGAAGCCTACAATCGGTGTGGGCTGGACAAAGGATTTCAAGGAGTTCCACCAGTGCGAGAATGCATACCTCCCCTTCAACAGAAACGGCGTTCTGTTCCCCAGAAAGATCAACGGCGAGTATGTAATGTTCTCCCGTCCTTCTGACAGCGGTCATACACCTTTCGGCGATATGTACCTCTCTCACTCCAAGGATATGACATACTGGGGCAAGCACAGACACGTTATGGCTCCCGATAAGGGCTGGGAGTCCAAGAAGATCGGTGCAGGTCCTATCCCGATCGAGACAAGCGAAGGCTGGCTAGTATTCTACCACGGCGTTCTGGAGAGCTGCAACGGCTTCGTTTACAGCTTTGGTGCTTGCATCCTCGACAAGGATCAGCCCTGGAAGGTTAAGTATCGCTGCAAGGAGTACCTGCTGAATCCCAGAGAGTACTATGGGTGCGTAGGCGACGTTCAGAACGTTGCATTCCCTTGCGCAGCACTCTGCGATAAGGATACAGGCAGAATCGCAATCTACTACGGCTGCGCTGATACCTGCGTTTCCATGGCATTCTGCTATGCTGAGGAAGTTGTTGAGTACATCAAGGCTCACTCCAACAAGTATTTCTAATTTTCAGAAACCTCCGACCCCCACACGTTTTTGTTGTGGGGGTCATTTTTGTGCAACTTTTCTGTTATTTCGGCTGTCTACTTATTTAGAAGGCAATTTAATCTAAAAGAGGAGAAACACCATGAAAAGAACAACAGCCATACTTGCAGCTATGCTTGCCTTATCCATGACAGGCTGCAGCGAAACCGAGATATCCCAGCCGGAAACTGAGGAGATCAGCGATGTTACCGTGGAAAGCACAGCGTCAAGCGCAGAAAGTCAGGATCAAGGAACTATTAACGAAGGCACGCTTGAAGAACTCGGTACTCTGGAAGGCAGCATCTACGAAAAAGACGATGAGTTGCCGATAGTTATCACTCCGCCGTCAGGAGAGAGCTGCTATTATGACAGTGAATACAAAGGCTTGGATATAAATCCGACACTGTATGTTCCTGAGAGTTACAGCGATGTGTTGGCGACATGTACAAATCTCAGTGGCGGTGGTCTGGATTCGTTTTATCTGCTTCAGGTGATAAGACCGCTTACTCTCTCCGAAAGCGAGGAGCTTGACGGATGGTTTGAGCGTTTCGACTATATTTACGATGCCACTTTTGAAACAGATGGCGAAAATGCCAAGAAATATATGTATGACTACACACTATATGAAGTGATCGTTCTGGAGGATCTGATTTCAGGCGAGCAGCTTGGTCACACTGAATATGTGCTGACAGGCATGGGCGTTGAGTGGCAGGATAAAAACGATCCGCCATTTGCTCCCAACGACTGCTTTACCGCTGCACTTTCCGTGCCTGCTGAGGGATGTGATTTTGTATCTTCGTTATGTGGAAATGCTTTTCGCTATGATGTGGTGGGAGATACTGCATTCTCGCGTAATAATTACATGATGGATGAACTGCTTATTCAGGGCAGTGAGGATATCGAGGAACTCCGCATAACCACCACAACGGAAAACCCTGTTCACTATACGCAGACAGTGCCGCTGAAAAGTCTGGCGGAATATCTCAGAGCGGATTGGGAGGGCAAAGGTGTATGCAGGCATTTTGAATAAAAATTTAGCCGGATCGTATGATCCGGCTTTGCTTTATTTCTTTTGGTTTTGCTGTTCGATCTCTGAAAGATGCTGTTTCAGGACACGATTGATATATTGGGAAAACGATCTGCCGTCGTATTCAGCCAGATCTTTGATCGCATTCACAACATCGCTGTCAAGTGAAATGCTGGTTTTGACCTTTAACGGTCTCTGATCGTACATGATATCACCTCTTGATGATATGATAGCATATTATACGACTAAATGTGATTTAGTATTCTATAGTAGTAAAACTTACTACTAATTGGGTGCCGCGGTATTGACAAGTAAGAAAAGGTAGGATATAATATGAATTGAAGCGCAGTAAGTGTCGATTTGAGCGCGTTTGGAGCCTTTTCAGCGCTTCTTTTACAATACGGTGAATGTTGAAAATATGTCATTTTTATGCTAAAATAATCAGGTATTTATCCCCATTCCCGAAGGAGAACATGACATGATATCATCCGTATTGTCGATATTGAAGAACGACGAGGAGCGCAACGAACTTGCGGAGCTGTACGACACCTATTCAGACAGATTCTATGCTATAGCCTATTCAAAGCTACATAACAGGGACGATGCTGAGGATGCTGTGATAGAAGCGTTTTCCCGCATTGCCACTAATCCCGAGCGCTTTTTCAGCATTCCCGCTCACAAAAGAGTATCTTATGTAGATGTAATAATCAGAAACATCGCTGTTGATATGTTCAGACACAGCATAAGAACAGAGGCTATGCCCGATGAGGAGCTGGATGCCTATGCTTCGGATATTTCGGTGGAGGATATCGCTATCGGCGAGATATCAAAGGATGCGCTGACAGAGTTTATCCACTTTATGCCTGAGAGCAAGAAGAGTGCATTGATATTGAGGATAATGTACGATCATTCCACTGCAGATATTGCTCATGCGCTTGGTATATCCGAGACCGCTGCCAGAAAGCGTCTTTCCGATGCGGGAAAGATGATAAGGGAGTTTATTGAGAAAGGTGAACAGGATGGATAAGTATGAACTAAAAAGCATACTGGAACAGGTCTGCGAGGAGGAATTTTCCGAGTTTTCCGATCCGCCAAGGCATAAATTCAGATTCAAAAATCGTATTCGTATTCGTAGGATATTATCTGATATTAAGGGGAACAGTGCTGCACCCGCAATGCCGAGAAGATTCAGCAGGCGGCTGGTTACTGCCATGCTGGTGGTGATACTTCTTGCGGCAACGGCGATCACGGCAGCGGCTATCCTGCTCCTCAAGGGCTTCATTGCAAAGGAGAATAAGGACAACACGCAGCTTTTTGCGGAGAATATAGCAGGCGCACCGACTACTATTGAGGAGATTTATTATATTCCCGAACTGCCTGAGGGGTATGAGTATGAAGATAGTACGGTAACAGATGTCAGAATATATACTATTTATTTAAACGAAAATGATGATTTCATTTGTTTTGACCAGTATGCAAAAGTTGAATTAAATATATATTATGACAATAACACTATGCATCCTATAAATATAGGAGAACATGACGGCGTGTATATCGATTATAGTGCCGATGCAAATGAGGTATCTTGTGTTATATGGGATAACGGTGATTATATCATGCAGTTGGAAGGTGTATTGACAAAGGAAGAGATCATTGCTCTTGCAGAAAGCGTAAAAATAAAAGAATAAATTGCGTCAGAATTGCTCACAAAATAATACCTTGTCCGATGTATTGAATGTAGGAGACTACAAGAAATATGAAAAGAGGTAATATTTATGAAAGAATTCGTATCCCCTAAGATGTGGGCGGCAGCTATAATGGCTGCAGTGGTATGTCCGACAACCTTTGCTGCAGCGGCTATGCCTGCTGACGATGGCATCATGCCCTGCTATGAGATAGCGTCGTCTGCATCGTCTACGCTTTCATTCTCGGGCAGCACTGCTACTTGTACCAGTAGATGTACTGGCGCAAGCGCAGTAAGTATTACTGCTGTTCAGACACTCCAGAAGGAAGGTCTGTTCTGGATATGGGGCGATGTTGATGATGCGGAATGGACAAAGACTGTAAATGTTGCAACGATTGGTATGACTAACACAAAGTCAGGTCTTGAAAGCGGTACATATCGTGTAAAGACAGAATTCACTCTGACCAACAGCGACGGCGAGACTGAGACTATCACCATTTACAGCACCGAAAAGGATCTTTAATTAATCATCTGCATTGAGCGGCGTTCTTATTAACGCCTCTTTTTCTGTCTTTCCCAAAAATATTTTATATTTTTTCTCAAATACCCCTTGACAAATCGGATAAAACAGTATATACTGTATATACAACACATAAACACCTATAAACAGAAAGGGGGTCAGTGCTTGAAGATATTGCAAAATTCCGATATCCCTATCTATAAACAGATAGCAAGCCAGTTCAAGGAGGACATCATGAACGGCAGGCTTTCGGAGGGGGATTATCTCCCATCCATACGAGGTCTTGCACGAGATCTGAAGATAAGCGTCATCACAACGATGAAGGCGTATGAACAGCTTGCGGAAGAGGGGCTTATCGCTCCCGTACAGGGAAAGGGGTACATCGTGAATCCACAGGACAGAGAGATGGTCAAGGAGCAGCATTTAAGGCTGCTGGAACAGCATCTGCAGAACGCTATCGAGTCGGCAAAGCTCGCAGGAACGAGCCGTGACGAGCTGGTAAGCATGATAAACATTCTTTATGATATCGACTAAGGGGTAAAGCTATGATTATTTTATCGCAGAACAAAAAGGACTTGATGGATTGCTGCAGAGTTACTATTGAGAAGAATTTCGGCAGCAAGAATGAAAAGTATCTGCTGGTAGGCTGGGTTGGTGCTGTTCCAACTCTTACAACGCCCACACTGGGGGCATATCCCGACGAGGAAAGCGCCATGGCAGAACTTGAAAAGATCTATACAGCCTTTGAATCAGGCGCTAAGACATACAGAGTAGAATAAACATCGACGACAACAGGAGTAATTATATGGACAGTATTCTTACAGCAAAAGGGCTGACAAAGAAATACAGCAAATTCACACTGGGCGAGCTTGATTTCGAGCTTCCCAAGGGCTTTGCAACCGCACTGATCGGCGCAAATGGCGCAGGCAAGACTACGCTTATCGATATGCTGTGCGGTGTTATCCTCACCACATCGGGCGAGGTGGAGTATTTCGGCGAATCAAAGGACATCGAGGATGCGGCTATCCGTGAGAGGATAGGCTACTGCGCAAGCAGCGCTTTCTTCCCTCAGGGTTGGAGAGCCAAGGACATCGCGATCTCCATGGAGATAGCATACAAGAGCTTCGATCGTGAGAAGTTCGCAAAGCTGTGCGAGCAGCTTGAAGTAGACAGCGAGCACACCAAGAAGGCTAAAGCTATGTATAAGCAGTCTGACGGTAACCGCATGAGAACTTCCCTTGCTGCGGTATTTGCACGAGATACAGATCTGCTCATCCTTGACGAGCCCGGATCCTCTCTCGATCCGCTCATGCGTGACCGCCTGTGCGACAGAATGAGAGAATACCTTGACAACGGTGATGGCGAGAAGTCCATCCTGTTCTCCACCCACAATATCGCAGATATGGAGAATGCTGCGGATTACGCTATCTTCATGGATCAGGGTAAGATCATAGAAAAGGGCTTTGTGGAAGATCTTAAGGATAAGTACATCATTGCCCGTGGCGCAGCCGAGGACTACGATAAGGCAAAGCATCTGCTGATGTCCCACAGCAAGAACCGTACGGTGTTCGACGGTCTGGCACTTGCAGAGAACGCTGAGGAGCTTGCAAAGCTCGGCGTTGACAGTGAGGCGCCCACTCTGCAGCAGCTCAGCATAGGTCTGCTCAAATTTGCGGAGGAGACACGATGAAACAGTACATAAAATCTTTACGTCTGTTCACCGCACAGTATACTGTAACCACCATGCTGCAGCTCCTTGCTGCATTTGCAGGCGCTTATGCTGTGATCGGAATTATGGGTGCTGCTTCATCCATATTTGCGGAGAGTGATCCCGAAAGCTTTTTTGCAGGCTTTGTATCGTCATTTGTGCCGGGCTGTACCATTATGATACCGCTGTTTGGCGTGTTTCTGCTGAATGCGATATATTCCTACAATATGCCTATCACTCCCGGATACAAGTATCTTCATGGTATTGCAGACAGTGCAAAGCATTTCAAGCGAGCTATCGTCGCAACCAATATATTGGCAGTCATCATAGGCGTCATCGGCACTATGATTAACTGGGTACTGGCAATGTGGATAAGCGATCTTATCCTGTCCCCGATAGCGTCTCTCGCAGTGTGCTTAGGCGGCATTGGTCTGGCTAACTTTACAGGCTACCTCAAGAGTTCTGTGGCACGACTGATATCCATCATGCCCATGTGTGCAGTGGTCGGATTTGTTGTCGGCTTTACTGCCGCTGCCGAGGAGGACGGGGAAATAGGCATAAGCGATACAGCATTTCTTATCGTGCTGGCAGTTACGGCGGTGCTTGCAGTGGCAGGCTTTGTGTTCAGCATGCTCGTGTGTGAAAAGAAATGGAGGGCAGACAAATGACAGGATTGAAGTTCCTTTTCAGGCGCTCATGCTCTCTTGTGCGAATGTGGATACCCGCACTCATCGGAATAACGTTGCTGGTGCTTGTGATAGTATTCCATGAGCCGATAAGCTCTGAGGATTACCTTTTATGCAAGATGATGGCGCATATCGGCATGATATTTGTCTTGATGTTCAGCAGTATTTTTATCAGCGTGGAGATCAACGGCAACAGGCTTATGCGTTCTGCTCCCATTTCAAAGCAGCTCAGAACATTTTCTGTTCCGATGTACAATGTTATTGTCGGAGTAGGTCTTTCCGTTCTCGTGAATATCATCTATGCGATATTTGTGATGCTCTCGGGTCTGGAGCTGTCCCATCTTTCGGATATGCTGATGGTCTCTGCGCCGCTCTGTGCAATATATGTCCTGCTCGGAACAACTGCTATGCAGTTCAACTGGGGCATGCTCGTTATGATATATGCATATATTCCCATGATGCTTCTGATTCCTTTTATCCCCGATCATATCTGGGAAAACGGCTTCGGAGCAAGCGTCGGCGTTAGCTTGATTGTTTATATTGCAGCTGCTGTGATATCCGCAGTGCTGGCGTTCGTTATCAGCCATATTTTCTATAAGAAGTACGACTTCAAGCCGTTCCAGCAGACCATGCAGGGAGTATGACGATAAACGACATCTGTGTAATATCTTCACTTAACTTTCACAAAACGCACTTATAAAATACAAAGATAAGGGTTATACTATAGACACTGAAGGAAAGATACTTCAGCTAAAACAGATACCGATCCCTTTTCATATAATTACCAACCAAACCAGCATCAAGCCCCTGTGAGAAATCGCAGGGGTTTGATGTTTGTATAGAAAAACATCCGCCTGATATTACGGGCGGATCTCTTTTGGTGTATAGATCATTCATTTATTGGCATACTACTACAGAAATATCCAAGGGAGGGGTAGATATGTCGATACATGGTAAGTTGGCAGGTGCTCTTATGGCATTGACTATAACAGGTTTCGGGGCGGCTTATGTGGCATCAGTCAGTAATGAGGTAATGGCGGATGCCAATTCAATAGCGCAGGAAGTGGCTTGCTATATCCTTCGTGAGCACGAGGGGAACATTGCACTTTTCAAGGAGGGCGAGGAGGAGCCGATAGCCGTTTACAGCGCTCCGATGGAGAGCATCAACCCTGTAGATCTGCAGATGCTGAAAGAGGGCATTCGGCTCAGTGGTATGACAGAGGTTGCAAGGCTTATTGAGGATCTCGATTTGCAATGAATTAACAAATAGTAATATTTTGCGTGAATATACAAAAATACAAGCCATCTCCAATATCGGAAATGGCTTGTTTTGTTATGTGAAATTAACCTGCTTCAGCAGTGGAAACCTCGGTGGTCTCCTCATCGGTGTTTACACCATGAGCATCAAGGATGCCCTGCTGTATCTCGGCGTGCTTACCGTTGCAGTAATCAGGTACGTTGCTTTCACGGTAGTAACCGAGCTCGGTGTTCTTGCACTTGTTGGTCGCCAGCAGACCTGTCTGAGAGCAGTAGTTGCGTTCTAGAACAGAGGTGTCGGGAGTGAAGTTCAGCACCTGAGATGTATCCTGAACATCTACCATTATGTTCTTCCAGATCTTTGCGAGAGTCATCCATCCCGAAGCGGACTGGCTGAGCAGCTCCTTATTGTTGTCTCGGCCTATCCAGAGCGCTCCCACATAATCGGGAGTGAGGCCTACAAACAGCAGATTACAGTCATCGTTCGAGGTACCTGTTTTGCCGACTACCTCGACGTTTTCAAGCTGTGCATTGATACCCGAGCCGTACGGGTCAGTGATAACGGTCTTCATCATACGGTTGGTTATCCATGCGGTATCGGAACTTATAGCCTGTGTACCGTAGAAATCCTGTTCAAGTATCACTCTATCACGGCTATCAACCACCTTGCTGTACAGCATAGGCTCGTAGTAATAGCCACCGTTGCCGAAGATCTGATAGGAAGCGGCAAGCTCCACCAGATGAACGCCCTGCGTCAGTCCACCCAGCGCAATGGGCGAATATGCGATATCACTTTCAAGCAGTGTGGAGAAGCCCAGGTTCTGCGTAAGCTGGTTGTAGCAGACCTGCGGAGTGAGCATCTGAGCTACTCTTACCGCAACAGTATTTGTAGATTTGCGCACCGCATACCATACGGGATACAGCACGTTGTCACCCAGCTTTTCGCCATAGTTCTTAGGCCACGGGTAGTCGATATCAGGCACCTCGATACCCGAGTTAGGTATCATGGTGGAATAGGTTATGAGATTATTCTCCACAGCGGTGGAGTATACCGAGATAGGCTTCATGGTAGAGCCTGGCGCTCTTGTTGCCTGAGTTGCACGGTTGAAAGTACCGTCGCCTTCCTTTTCACCCAGACCGCCCACCAGAGCTATTACTGTACCTGAGTAGTCCATGATGACAAAGGATGACTGGATGAGGTTTTCCTTCTCCATCGTCTTGTCATAGAAGGATACTACGGTATACGGATCACGGTATTTTCTTTCAAGCTCTTCCTGAATAGCCATATCCATATTCAGATAGATCTTGTAACCGCCGTTGTAGATCTCGTTCTTTGCGGAGGTGTAGGAAATGCCCTTGTCGTCCGCATAATCATTGATGACCTGCTCGATACCTGCGTCAACATACCAGTTCTGGCTGACTTCGTAGTCACCGTTCCACTTGTATGCTTCATATTCGAGATCAGCGAGTATCTCTTCTTCAAGGATGGTATCATCCTCGCCCTCGTCAGAGAGAGTTCTCTCATCGATATATCCGAAATCATCGCCGTAGACAGCCTTTGCAAAGTGCACCTTTACCACGTTGTAGCGGGCGTCCTCGTAAGTCTTCGTGTCAATGAGGCCTTGCTCGTACATGCTCTTCAGTGCATACACCTGACGTTCCTTGCAGACCTCGAGATTTGCATAGGGGTTATAGCTGCCGGGGCTTCGTATCATACCTGCAAGAATAGCAGATTCTGCTACGGTGAGTTCAGCAGGTGTTTTGTCGAAATAATATGCAGAGGCAGAGCCTACGCCGTATATCATTCCGCCGAACCAGATTCTGTTCAGATAGGATTCGATGATATCTATCTTGGTGTATTTTTCCTCAAGGCTCAGCGCACGGAATATCTCACGCAGCTTACGTTCCCATGTGGTCTCATCGTCGCCCGTAATATTCTTAATGAGCTGCTGAGTTATCGTGGAACCACCCTGACCTGCGCCTGAGAGATCAAGCACATCTGCGCCGAGCGCGTACACTGTACGCTTCCAGTCAACACCTTTATGCTCATAGAAACGCTTGTCCTCGACTGCTACAACCGCGTCGATAAGGCAGGGTGCCATATCCTCATAATTTACCCAGATACGGTTCTCGTCTGCTGCGAGACGCTTGATCTCCACCTCGTTGCCTTCGGCATCATAGGCGTAGACAAAGCTAGTGTATTTCATCTCAACGTCACGCAGATTTGCATCGTAGCTGTTATCTGCGAAGTCCAGGACATACACGGTCAGTACTGTGACTACAATACACATCATGACTACGATAACCAGTATCATAGCCGAGAATGTAGTGCCGACAATAGTCAGCGCATGGCCGATATTCTTCAGCACCTTGCTTTTCTTCTTTTTGGTGCGGCGCTTAGGCTGCTCCTCATCTTTGATCTTGATGTATTTTATCTTTTTCTTGTTATCCATTATCACCATTCCTTTTGAAAAGACGGCTTGCTGTGAACGCGTATAGAAATATCCATACATTATTAGTATAACATATATTCAGCAAAATGTTAATAGCTTTTTTAAATTTTCCTGCAATTAGACGAAGAAAACAGGCGGTTAATGGAAAAAAACGCCTGTTTATCGTATCTGTATATCAACGTTTTCATTTGAAGCAGAGATTATTCTTATCTCCAGCCTGTGCGGCAGACAGATTATTGGTACCATGCCGTCTGATATTGCGCCGCTTGCGATGCAGACCCTGTCAGGGCAATCTGCGTTTACGACCGATATCGCACCGTCGGACACACGGATTGTGTTGCTGCCGTGTTCGCTGCTCACGGTGAATTCCGTATTTTGTGAGAGCGCAATAGTCTTATGAAGTTTTCCGTCGAGATATATCTCGGCAGCAGGGTCAGATACATCGGCACTGCGCAGCAGAAGGAATGCTGCTATTCCCGCAATGGCAACCAGCGCAGCCGCCGCCCATGCAATGATCGTCTTTTTGCTCATATCTACCTCTGAAAAGAACTGTCCTCCCGTTTTGGAAGGACAGTCTGATTATTTACCGATAATGGTGTCAACTCTCCAGCTGTTGTTCTCGAGAACGAAGGAGATGTTCATGGAACGGTAAGCGGTCTTGCCACCGAATACACCTGCCTTGATGTAGAGAACGCCGGAAGCTGTAGTTCCGTTGTTGGAGTTGATAACAAGCTCGATCGTGTCGGCATCGATAGCGGACAGACCGCCGTCAGAATATGCCAGAGTGCCGAAATCGGAGATGTTGCACAGCTTTTTGAGCGTTGCTACAGCGTTTGCGGAGTAGTAAACAGGCAGGCATTCAAGGAGCTTTGCCTGAGAGTGGATGCCACAGTCGCCGCAAACACCCATTACAAGAGCATTATTCATGCCGATAGCGCCCTTTACAGCGTGGATGAAATCAGCATCGCCGCTAGATGTTATGTGACCGAAATTCAGCATTCCTGCGATATTGCGGTCAGAATAAGCGCTTTCTGCTATAGAGACATATCCGTTTTCCGCACTTGCGGTATACAGACCCGAAAGGCTCTTCTTATAGTCTATCTGAGCGATAGCAAGTATGCCGCCGGAAGATGTTACTGCGCCGCCTGTTACAGCGTAGTAATTACCGTTTGCCGCAAAGTGATCACGGCTTACACCGAAGTTCAGGCTTTCGTCAAAGAGATCGGTCTTGATAAAGCTCTCAGTTACGGGATCAAAGATCTCAGTAACGCCTGTCAGTGCGCTTTCAGAGGGCTGGATCACACCGAGGGTGAACGCAAGGTTATTGCTGATGACAGGCTTGCTGTCATAGGTCTTGATGATGCGGGAATCGCAGGTGTTGATGTCAACGGCATGTATCTGTGTGAGAGTGCCATCGTGTACTGCAAGGTAAACGGTGCTGCCGCTGAAGCTGAGCAGTGTTGTCTTGCCCTCGGTTTCAAACACATTGTTGATATAGGACATCGAGCCGCCCGACTGCATCGCCATAGCGTATGTGTAGTAGGTGCCGTATTCCTTGATAACGAGCATTACAGTCTTGCTGTCTGCGTTGTATCCGACATCGGCAATCGCGCCATCCATCACGATCTCTTCTGCGGACAGATCGCTGATAGTTCCGCTGTAGCTGTCAACCAGCCAGAGCTTATTTCTGTTGCCGTTTTCGCCAACGCTCGTTATCAGCATTCTGCCGCCGTTCTCGGCGATCCAGTGCGTTTTGGCCTCTTTGCAATCCATCGAGGTAACGAGTGTTGAAACTGTGCCGTTGAATTCGTACAGAGAGATAGCCTCATCTGTGCGGGCAAAGTACACATTGTCGGTTATAAAATATGCAAGATCTGCATCGATATATTCTGTTTCATAGGAGAATGCATCGGGAGCCATGGGGAGCGTTACACCCTCAGGCAGCTGCTGGATCACCGGCTTTACAGGCTCGGCAACTACAGGCGCCTCCTCGGTCTCGGGAGCGACAGGCTCTTCTGTATCTGCGTCTGCTTCCTGTGTAACAGAAGGCTCAGCGGTATCGGGAGCTACAGAAGGATCTGTTGTTTCTGCTGCATCCTCGGTAGGCTCTGCTGTGTCGGCAGGCTGAGGCTCAGCTGTTTCGGGGAGGATATCCACAGGGTTGCTGTCGGCTGTATCTGTGATG
>JAZSEG010000120.1:0-3272 GCA_045531575.1 Oscillospiraceae bacterium
AACTTAAAACCAATATAATCAGGGGGACAGCTGCGCTGACAAAGCTACTCTCCAATATCGCCCTGATAATAAATCAAACATCGAAAATCCCTCCCTTTTCCACAGCGGAAAGGGAGGGATCGCATTTCAGTATACTCACCGACATCAGATCGTCATTTCTTTTTGTTCCTTTCATTCAGCGCACGGTTCAGCTCGTCCGCCTCTTTCTTCATCAGAACGTAGGTGATGCCGAAAACTATGACATACACAACAGCGACATCTACGCACATCATCAGGATACCAATGACTGTTGCGTCTATCCAGCCGAACATTATTCCGATGGCGTTCATGGTTATGCAGAGCAGGACATAATGTATCGCTGTCATGAGGATAAAATGCTTTCTGCTTCTGAATTCAAAGCTGTATATGACTGCCGTTATCAGCGCTGTGACCGCACCCGAGCCGAGTATCTGCAACGGAATGTACGGCGATACTCCCGTGTAGCCGCTTATAAGTGTCACGGCTCCCACCACCGCAGTTATGGCAGTTGTGATCGCTGTGAAAAAATTCAGAAAACTCTTAAAAAACTTCATAACTGCCTCCTTAAACACCAAGCTTTTTCTTCAGGTCGGGTACATACTGACGGGAGATCACTACCCGTTCGTTGTTGCTCAGCACAGCCTCAAGCCGTCCGTTTTACATTGTCATTTCAGCACTTTTTTCTCCGAATTCATGTACTTATTCAGCAGCACCAGCAGTCCCGCAAAAGTAATAAGCGAGCCAAGTCCCATATCCGCCATATTCAGGGCATTGACGAACTCGGTGTTAGGCATGAATACCGCAAACACAGGGATGATGACCTTTGCGATAAGCGGATTGAACACCACCGCCCACTTCGGGAATATTGTCCTGCCCTTTATTACTGGAATTATCATCACCACCGTCATAACAGTGTAGACCGACATAAACACCGCCGATATCGGAAGCACCAGCCATAAGGTGAAATCAATCACGCTCTGCGGAATGGTGTCCGTAAGCGGCATTTCCATTCTGATTACGAACATCAGCGCAATGCAGATTATGTGTACTATTCCTCCAAAAAAAGCAATAAACCTTGCACCGAGATCAATGAGCATACCGCACCTTTTGTTTCCGCCCATTTCCGCTATCTCTCCGATAGCCTTGTAGCCGTAGTATTGCAGAGGAATTCCGATGCCGCCGAAGAACACTCCGCAGGCAAGCTGTGCAAGCGAAAGGCTTCCGTAGCCCATTACCATTGAGAGTATCTCGTTATCTGCCTCGGGATTTACTACCCATCCTATAGGCATTTCGCCGCCGAGTACCGTTACTGCCGAAACGATTATTCCGATGATAAATAGCTTTTTAAGGTGCTGATATTTCTCGTTATTCATAGCTTTCTCCAATATTCACAGTTCTTCTTTCCTGAAATTTTCTAAGGTCACTGTTGAGCATCTTTGCGTCAATGGAACGTTTTATCGCATACACCCAAAACGTGCAGAGATAGCACACCACCATGTATGCTCCGAAGCCGATTACAACTGCGATGCTTCCGTCAAACCAGCCGAGGAAGTGTCCCGACACCGCATACACAGCAGAGCCGCAGAGCATCATCGCCCACTCCTTTACGCCAAGCCTGTCTACCTCGTCGAAATCGCAGCGCAGCAGCACCTGCACCCACTCCAGGATATACGCCGCCCACACCATCTCAAGCATGTGGATTATGCCTGCCTCAGCAAAGCCGTTCACCCATCTGTAAACTGCGTAATAGCACAGGATAAGCAGAAAGGTCAGGCAGCATTTTATCTCTGCGCCCAGCTTTCGGGTGATGTATTGTTCAAGGAAGTTTCTCAGCTTACTCATCGCTGCTCTCTCCTTTCAGTATTCTTCTGAACTCCGAGGCGTACGTCCTCGAGATCATGATATGCTCGCCGTTCGTGAGTGTGGCGTCAATGCGGTTGGACGCAAGGCTTTTCAGAGTTGCTATCTTGTCGATGTTTATTATCATGGACTTGCTGCATCTGAAAAAGTTTATGGTGTTCAGTATCTGCTCAAGCTGCGCAAGATTGAACTCCACCCGAAGAACATCGTCAGCGGTGTAGATGAAGGTCTTTCGGTCAACGCTCTCCGCATAGAGTATCTGATTTAAGTCGATGACGGTCTGGCCGCTGTCCGTTGTGCCGATGAGCTTCTTCTGCGGCGAGTTCATAAACTCCAGCACCGCCTGCACCTCGTCGTTCAGCCGCTGATAGCGGAGTATCAGCTCGTCCTCACCCGAGGGTATCTGTTGGATGGTGTATTTCATAGCTATGATTTCCTTTTCTTAAGATGGTTTAATTATAGCAAGCGTGAGCGGATTTTGCAATACTCCGATGCGTATGTGACAGTTTCGGGTGCGTGAGATGCACTTTTCACACTGCGCCTTGACCAACACCGCCTGATATGCTATACTGATAAAAAACCGACAGGGGTGAGATAATGACGATAAACACCGATCATCAGCTGAGGGAGCAGATGTCGCACGACACTGCGGTATTTCCCATCACATATTTTCACGATGAGCTTGCCACGCTCCCTAATCACGAGGGTCCCCTGCACTGGCACCCCGAGTTCGAGATAGCAACGGCGCAAAGCGGAACTCTCGATTTTCAGGTGGGACAGGAGCACATCACGCTCCACGCAGGCGACAGTATCTTCGTCAACGGAAATATCCTGCACTCCATCAGACAGCTTTCGGACGGCGAGCCTGACCCGATGCCGAACATCGTATTTTCGGGCACGATCATCGCCCCCGAAACAAGCACGATCTATAAAAAATACGTCAGCCCCGTTTCCGCCTGCGATTCCCTGCCGTATATACTGTTCAGACAGGGCGACAGCGCAAATGAGCTGATAAGTGAGATATATCGTCTGTTCCGTGAGCAGGGCGAGTGCTATGAGCTGATAGTTCAACGAAAGCTGAGCGAGATATTTGAGCTGATATACAAGAATTTCGATTCCCTGCCGAGGTCTGAAACCACACGGGTGCAGCTTGCAACGGGCATTCGTATCCAGAAGATGCTGTCGTATATCTATGAGCATTACACCGAGGCGGTTACTCTCGAAGATATCGCTGCTTCTGCGAATATCAGCCGAAGCGAGGCAGGCAGGTGCTTCAGGTCGTATATGAGCTGCTCCCCTGTTGACGCACTCATTCAGCACAGGCTTCAGGTCTCGCACAGGCTTCTCACCGAAACTACGCTTTCTTTGCAGGAGATAAGCAGCGAGTGCGGCTT
>JAZSEG010000051.1:0-3003 GCA_045531575.1 Oscillospiraceae bacterium
GGTGCCGTCAGAATTGAGTCGCAGCTTCACAACGCTGCCCTCGGTGGAGAAATACACGGCGTATTCCGATGCGTAGGGAGCGCCTGTTATCACATCCCCCACAGGGATCTCGCAGATGCCGTAGCCGTCCGTATGGGTCACCAACATATTCCCCATGCCGACGATGATGCTGTCGCCCTGCTTTGTGGGAGAGGTCATGTCCTGCTTAGCGGAAGCGCCCTGATACAGGCTGCCGTCCGTAAGGCTCACGCCGCAGAAATGCTCGCCGTCAGCGTCCTTTACGGAGAAATAGACGATGCCGTCAGCCACCGCCACATCGCTGTCAACAGCGCCGTCAGCTTCGTGCAGAGTCTTTACCTCCGCCGTTGTCATGTCCACCGTGCAGATACCGTGAACGAGCGGCTGCACCAGGATATCTCCGTACACCACGCCTGAGAAATCCGCAGCCACCGTTTCGGGGAGCTTTATCTCGGCAAGCTTCATGCCGTCCGCCTCGGAATATCGCAGCAGCTTATCTCCCACAGGCAGCAGCACGCTCTCGCCGTAAACCACGGGCGCGCCGACGTTTTCCGCCGCCTCGGTATTCCACTGGATGTTCGTATATTTGTTGTCGTAGGCTGCCTTTGCGTCATGTACGAGCAGCGATTCATCCCTGAATCCCACGCTCTCTGCAGCAGCCGCCGTTGTCAGCGCCGCTCCCGCAAGGATAAACGCCGCCGCTCTTAAAAGAATATGCTTTTTCGTAGTATCACCTCATGTTAAACTGAAACCGCCGTGTCGCAGGAGAAAGAGTAGATGTATATCTCCTTGACCCTTATCCCTGTCATTATGGGGAGTATCGTGCGGTATATCGAAAGCTGTCGGGAGTAAGCCTGCAGCTCCTTTTCAAGATTTTCCTTTGTGTCGCTCTTGTAGTCCACGAGGACGATTCCGTCCTCCTCCACGAAGAACATATCGGCTCTGCCCTGTACCATGGTCATGCCGTCCTCCTCCACGAAGATATCCCGTGCAGGCACCTCCGCAAAGATGGGGAATTCACGCTCGATGCGTGAGCTTTTAAGCATCCGCTGTCCGAGGGGGGAGCAGAAGAACGCCGCAATGTGCTGCGGCTTCACCGCCTTATGCTCGGCATCGTCAAGAACACCGCGCTCTTTCAGCGCAGCGAGCCTTTCCTCGGCGTATTCCGCATCGCAGACCTTGCCGTTTATAAGCTCCGTCAGCGGGAAATGCTCCATAACGTGATGGTAAGCGTCGCCGACTTCCTTGCCCGTCAGCGTACCTCTCGGCACGAAAGACGGCTTTGACATGAACACCGTGCCGCTCTGGGTCTCGTTGGTCGCAAGCTCGTCTATCATGTGCGCTATCTCGGTAACGGTGTAGCGGCTGCGTGCGGAGATCCCCTCAGGCGCATCGTATTCCGCACTTATGGCAGCGGCAATGCGCTCTGCAAGCTCAGTGTCCGCAGCTGCGATATCCTCAGCCTCTGCCTGCTCCATGCTCTGCGGCAGAGACGGCGGCTCATAGCTGTGATCCACATTCAGCATAATGCCGCATTCCTCAGTGGAGCAATGAACAGGTATCGGGCTGTCGGCATATCGCATCATGGAGGAGAGTATCCATTCCAGTAAGCTGTCGCCGCTCATGGCGAAATCATCCGTGAAGATGTGGGTGCGTGCCTTGTTGAGGTCGCTCTCATCGCACCTGCCTATCATGATGAGCTTTTCCCTCGCCCTTGTCATCGCCACATAAAGCAGTCGAAGCTCCTCGCCCTTCTGCTTCTGCTGCTCAGCGAGGGTTATCGCATTGTAGCCGAATGGGGCGTAGCGGTAGCGCTGCTCGATATCCACGAAGCGCAGACCTATTCCCGCACTGCGGTTGAACACCAGCGGGCCGCTCATATCACGCTTGTTTGCGTCCTTGCCAAGCTCGCCGAGGATGACTATCGGCATCTCCAGTCCCTTTGAGGCATGGAAGGTCATCAGCTTTACGCTGCCCGAAGCGTTTTCCGCAAGGGTGGCTTCAGCGAAGCTTTCGCTGCTGTCACGCACCTTATCGGTATAGCGCAGGAAATCGCTCAGCGTGCCGCCGCCGTTGTCCTCGAAATCTGCCGCATATTTCATCAGCAGTCGGATGTTTGCAAGGCGCTGCTCGCCCTGTTCGTAGGTGGCGATGACGGAGAAGAAGCCCGTATCGTCGTATATCCTGCGGATAAGGCGCTCGATGGAGCTGTTCGCCATAAAGGAGCGGAACCTTGTAAGGTCATCCATAAAGCGCATGCACTTCGGGTGTCCCGCCTTACGCAGCGAGCGGAACTGTGCAAGCTCGCCCGAGGAAAGCTCCTCGGAGAATGCGCCGAATTCCTCCGTATCGGCGGCTCTTGCGCAGGCGCTTATGCAGCCGAAAAGGGTGCTGTTCTTGTAGCGCTCATAAAGGGGCGTGAAGTCCATGCCCTCACGCTTCTCCATGCCGAGAACGCCGAGCCTTGCCTCGGCAAGCTCCTGCGCCGTGAACATATACACAGGCGACATCAGCACCCGCAAAAGCTCCTCGTCACGCAGGGGGTTATCTATGATCTTCAGGTAGTTCAGTATCAGCGTTATCTCCTCGGATGCGAGGTAGCTTCTGCCGCTGCCCGAATCCACGGCGATGCCGCATTCGGCAAGTGCTGCCTTGAATTGCTCGGCATGGGTCATGGAGCGCAGCAGTATGCAGAAATCGCCGCTGCGACAGGGGCGGGTGCCGCCGTCCTCCGCTTTAACAGGGAAGCCCTCGTTCAGCATATCCCATATCAGCCGTGCGGTGTAGCGTGCCTCGGCTGCCACCTTATCAGGCTCGGTGTTGTAGTAAAGCAGATGCAGCTCGGAGGTGTAGTCGGCGGTCTCCTCGGGGTATTCCGCACCTGCCACGAGGGCGGTGGTCTCATCGTATTTCACATCGCCGTATTTCTGCGTCATAACGCCTGTGAACATGGCGTTCACGGTGTCCAGCACATCCTTGCGGCTG
>JAZSEG010000081.1:0-6575 GCA_045531575.1 Oscillospiraceae bacterium
GATTTTATTAACATGATAAAAAGATCAGTCCTTGTTGAACAGGCCGCCGATCTTGTCTGCGAGACCGCCGAGCTTATCGCCGATGTCATCAAGCTGAACCTTAGCCTTAACGCCGTCGATGATATCCTTGATCTTGTCATCAGGGAGATCTACGCCGAGAACACCCTCCACAGCCTTGATAGGATCAGCCTTGAACTTAGCAGCGAAATCCTTATCATTCTTCACCTTTTCAACGATCTCTTCGATCTTTGCCTTGATATCCATTAGTAAACATCCTTTCTGAAATTTATTGGACAACTATAGTATAACATATATCCGTCGATTTTGCAAGAGGCAAAGCGGTTTAAATCCGTTCGATATCGAAAAGCTCCTGAAGCAGCAGCCACGCCGGAACATAGCAGCGGTTGACCGTCCAGAAGCTGACTCCTGCAAGGCCGTATTCCCGAACAAGCTCCAGCTTCGAGCGGATGGAACGGGGGTCGTCGAACCACACCACATGCGGCATTCCGTCAGAGGATGTGTAGTTGAAATAGGGCGACTGTGCCGTTTCATCAAAGCGGATCTCTGCACCGTATTGCAGAGCAAGCTCCAGCGCCTCGGTGAGTCCTACGCTTCTTGCGGCGGTGCCACGGGTATACGGCAGAGTCCAGTCGTAGCCGTAGTTTGGCAGACTCATCAGCAGCTTTTCGGGTGGAATGGCAGTCACTGCATAATCCAGTACGCGTCGTATCTCGTTTTCGGGAGATACCGCCAAAGGTGGTCCGTATGTGTAGCCCCATTCATAAGTCATGATAATAACATAATCCGCTATCCTACCCTGCGCTTCGTAATCATGCGCTTCGTACAGAAGCCCCTGCTGATCTGCGGAGATCTTCGGTGCAAGCGCCACGGTGAGGATGTAGCCGCTCTCGTGCAGACGGTCGGCAAGGCGCTGTAGAAACTCGTTATACACCTCACGGTCAGCAGGTGAGATATACTCCATATCCATGTTCACGCCGTAGTAATTCTTGTTCTGCACCTCACGCATTATTGCGGTGATGAGATTCTCCTGCAGTTCGGGATCGTTCAGCACGGCAGAGAGGGTCTCGGTGTTGAAGCCGCCGTCGTAGAGATTCGTCACCACCATCAGCGGCATAACTCCCGAGCGCAGCGCACGGTAGAGCAGATCCTCATCCTGCGGCGAAATGAGATCGCCCTCGGGCGTCAGCGTATAGCTGAACGGACTCAGGAAAGTCAGGAACGGCAGCACGCAGTTCAGCGCATTCGCCGTGATGGAGGGATATGCGTAGCCGTTCACCACCGCAGAATACTGCTCAGGGCGCTCTCCGACAGGTATGATGACCGTCTGCCCTGCCTGAAGATTCAGCGGATTGAGATCGGGATTTGCAGCAATCAGCTCATCCAGCGGCACGCCGTATTCCTGCGAGAGCGAGAACAGCGTCTGCCCCTCCTGCAGGATGTATCTGATGCCGTCCGCCATGATGAGCAGGCTCTGCCCCACCGCAAGCTTTGACGGCTCACGCAGGCCGTTATCCGCTGCTATCCTCAGAGGAGAAATGCCGAAGCGCCGTGCGATGCTATTTAAGCTGTCGCCGCTTTCAACTGTATAGATTATCATAAGTACCTCCCGTGTATCGTTATGTGCGTCGTTCATATTCTATGCGGAAAATGGTATTTTGTTACTTTACATTTTGACACATCTGTGGTACAATATATACAACAACACATTCAAGGAAGGACAACAACATGAAAATAGCAGTTACTTACGACGACGGACAGATATTCCAGCACTTCGGCCATACGGCGCTGTTCAAGTTCTATAACATTGAGGACGGAAAGATCATCAGCACCGCTGTAATGCCAACTCTCGGCAGCGGACATGGCGCACTGGCAGGCTTCCTCACCTCCATGGGCGTGGATACGCTGATCTGCGGCGGCATCGGCGGCGGCGCGCAGGTTGCGCTCACCCAGGCAGGCATCACGCTCTACGGCGGTGTGACAGGCTCTGCGGATGAGGCTGTTCAGGCGCTGCTGGAGGGCAGACTCGGTTACGATCCCGATGTAAAGTGCGACCACCACGGCGAGGGACATTCCCACGGCGATGGTCACACCTGCGGCGAGCATGGCTGCGGAAATCATACTTGTCACGAATAACAAATCTTAATGAATATTGAATAGAGAATAATGAATAATTAATGAGGTCACCTGCGGCGACGTATTTGAAATAAACGGCGAAGCCGCACTGATTTTATTCATTTTTCAATATTCATTATTCATCATTCATTTGAGCGTAGCGACATATTCCCATTTACACGCAAGACCGCACCTTGGCAGATGCCTTGGTGCGGTCTTTATTTATAGGAGTTATCCGTTCACTTCAGTCGATACAGTTACCTCGGCGCCGCCGTACAGAAGCTCTCTGCCGTCAGCATGGAGCGCTGTTAAAGTGCCGTTGCCATGGTATACGATATCGTTAATGCCTGTCACTGCCTCAAGTGCTGTTTCGGGAATCGTTACATCGTAAAGAACATACCGATGTTCCTCTTCGTCGGTGTCGTAGTAATCCACAACCAGCCACTTTGTTTCATTGCCGTGCAGCTCCATATTCGCATCCATAGGCACAAAGCCATCCACATCTACCATGATAGCGGTACCCTCCGTGCCATCGTGCACCATCAGCCACAGCGTGGTATTGAATTCCTCGTCATACTCATTGTACAGGCGATAAAGGTAATTGCCGCTTGCCACGCAGTCGCAGGCATTCGTCTCGCAGACCTTCTCATAGCCCTCTGCGCCGTCAAAGTCACGGGCATTGTAGAACACCTCGCCGTAGCTCAGCCACTGAGCGCCGTTGTTGCCCATCATGCGCACAGCGTAATAGCCGCCGTTATCCAGTGTGAAGAACTCCGTTTCCACCATGAAAATGCCGAATCCGATGCTGTCAGAGTCAGCCTTTGCCTCTGCCGCATAATCCGTTGCAAGCTTCGAAGAGTCAAAAACATCCATGTTGAAGCTGTAATGCTCGTCAGCGTACACAAGGTTACCGTTTCTCAGCTCTGTGAGGTTGAAATCAAAGCTGAAATACTTGAATGTATCGGGGAAGTTCTTGCTCTGCATCTTCAGGAAATAAACAGTATCGCCGTTTACACGACCCTCATAGAAGCCGCCCCAGTCAATGGATCTGTCGGGTGTGCGCACCCAGACATTGCCGTTTTCGTCTGTTATCTCCATATCGAAAAGCTCGTCAACGGTAACGCCTCTGTCGTCCTCGGTGTAGAGGAGAGAAAGCAGACCAAACCAGCCTTTCTCTCCCTCGCCGTAGTAGCCCTCAAACTCGCCGCTGTGATTATATACCTTATCCGCATCCTTGAATGCAAGCTCGGCTTTATCCTCTACGCCTTCGTAGTAGTACATGGTAAACATGTCATTTCTCGGAACATACCACACCCTGCCCTCGGCAAGCATAAAGAAGCCGCTGTCGTCGGTATAGAAGGAGCATGGATCGGAATAGCTGAACATATCCGATTCCAGATCAAGCATCAACACCTCTGAGCCGCAGGTCCATTCACAGCCGAATGCAAGACCATACGCCGCAGATTGTCTGCCTGTGCCGCCCTTTGAGAAATCCACTGTGAACGTGCCGTTCTCGTTGCCGCTTTCAACAAGCTCAACGGTGTTGCTTCTGAGGTCTATTCGGTAGACCTCTAAAGCATGATCGGGCGTAAGTATCTTGACGAGATTATTTTCACGATCGGTGGTGATATCAGCATTCATGCACTCACGGAACAAGCCGTCTTCGCTCAGCAGAGATATCTCTTTGTTTATCTTGTCATAGCTGTAAAAGGTCGCATAATAGCGTATCTCCCCTGCTTCCTCGTTATAGCCTACAGGAACGAGCACAGCAAACGCCGCACCGCTTTCAAGCGGCACATCCTGCACGATGATGCTTGTTCCCCCGAGGATAGAGCCGCCGTGGGTGTACATTGCAGGGTTTACAAGCTCAGTCTGAGCCAGCACCTTGCGGGTGTTGGTATCCTCCACATACACCTGCGGATATACGATATAATCATTGCTTCCCGCCCAGGAGAACACCGCCGTCACATCGTGACCGTACAGATCATCACTCGAAAAGCTCTTGTACTCGGAATCGGGATATACGTTGCCGTTCTCATCACAGGGCAGTGTTGCGATAAGCTCATAATAGTGGTTCTCGGTCTTCTGGATAAAGTGGCTGTACCATCTTGTTTCCGCATTGTTCGCCTGATCGAATGTGGCAGGATCGTAATACTCCATATAGATCTCCGCATAAGAGATAATTCCGTCCTGATAGCATTCTTTCAGATGCACCTTAGGATCATTCGGTGTGCCTACATATCCCCTTGCAAAGCTCCACTGTCTGCCCTCGTTGTCGGTGAATCCTTCAAGCAAGCTGTTGTATATATCGGGGAAATTATCGCCCATTCGGGTAAGCAGCTCATTCTCGCCCATGTAATTCAGCGCACCTGAAAGAGTGTTGCCCGTCTCAGCGATAAAGATGTACTCCTCGGCATTGCTGTTACGCTTGTGTGTAAGCGGATCTATTCCGTTGTAACAGAACATAGAATCCTGATATTCCTTTGGAATAAAGTAGAACTCAGGCTGACCGCCGTTGTAGCAGAAGAAATAGTATCCGTCGGAAAGTATACCGCAGGCAAGGTGATCCGCAAGTTCGCTGTTGTAATCCAAAGTCATGCTCCAGTCATAGCTTGTGGATGTATCGAATACCTGCTTCCACTCGCCGAGGAAGAATTCCTCAAAAACATCGGGATCATAGCTCAACTCCATGCCCTCGGGAATGAGAGTGTTCTCATCCGAAGCGATGTCATAGATGCGCTCTGCCTTTATCTCGTTAAGCCCAGCGGGATAGGTCTCCATCACGCTGCCGTAGAACCATACACGCAGAGTATCGCCAACTGCAAATCTCTCATCAAACTGAACGGCGTATACGCCGCCGTTGCTGTCCTCTACATAGTAGATACCATCCTCGGGACGGGTAACGTTGCCAAGATCATCCTCAGCAATCACCGTTGCATTGATATAATCAGGCGCATACGATGCAAGCCAGATGCTCAGATCATCATAATTCTGCACGGATATCTCGAAATATGCCGTGCTGTTGGTATCGGAAAGGCTGTAATAGCACTTATCATCTGCCTTATGCAGGCGGAGATAATCATAGTGTCCATCCGTCGTCTGAGACTTATAAAGTCTCAGCACAGCGGAATAAGCCTCTCCCCTTGCAATGGAATCCACAGGCTCATTCTTCGCAAAGCCGCTTACTGCCTCGTTAAGTCCCTCAAGCATATATTCCGTTACTTCCACCGAAACATTATAACGGGAAACTGAATAAGCGCTGTAATCAGCGAGGTCAAGGTTTGTGAATTCCCTCTCAGTGATAACTACCTGCTCAGATGTCTCAGCGGTCTCTGCGGTAGCCTCAATGGTTGCCTCTGTGGTGGTATCACCTGTGAGGATGCTGTCGTCCCTGCTCATCATCACACCGCCGCCTATGGCGATAACTGCCACCGCCGCAGCCGCAGCGCAGAAGCCGATCATCTTACGCTTGCCGCTCTTTTTCTGCTGAACAGTGGTTATCGAAGTCGGACGCTCGCTGTCTGCTTCAAACTGCTCCGCTTCACGCTGCCTTTCAGCGTGCTTTGCATGAGTTTGTGCTGCCTCGGCTATGTACTTTTCATCTATCTTGTTAATTGCTTCATCCCAGCGCTCTCTCATACCTCAACGCCCCTTTCCTTCAAATACACCTTCAGTCCTGCTCTTGCACGGGAGAGCCTTGTCTTTACGGCGCTCTCCGTCATGCTGAGTCCCTTTGCTATCTCGCTCACCGACATATTGAAATAATATCTCGAAACGAACACCTCACGGCTCTTGCGGCTCTCCTTTGCGAGAAATCCGTTTATCCACTCGCCCAGCTGTGTGCTTTCAAACCTGCTCTCCACTGTGGCATTATCGGGAATTATCTCCGCAAGCTCGTCGTACTGCTCCTCATAGCTCCTGCGCTTGAGCTTATCGAACGCCGTCAGCGCAGTGTTGCGGACTATCATACAGAGATATCCGCACAGCGATTCGGGACGCTTCGGCGGGATAGCGTTCCACAGCTTTATATATGAGCTGCTGACGCATTCCTCTGTATCCTCATTGTTTGCGAGTATTCCATACGCTATATTATTGCAGAGCCTGCCGTATTTTGTCTGTGTTTCGGCTATCGCCTGCTCATCGCGGGAGAAAAACATTTCTATTATCTTGTTATCTTCCATATTCTCGCCTCCTCGTAACATAAGACCTGACCATTTCTCAAAAGGTTACATATATTTTCAAAAATTTTTTCATAAACTTGACACCGCATATCCGTTATGCTAAAATTAAAGTAACACTACACCCGAAAGGAGCCGCCATGAAACAGAACAACCTGCTCTCAAAGCTTCACTACAACTCCCCTGTGGTGCTTACCTACGCTATAATCTGCGCCGTGTTTCTGATACTGAATTATCTCACGGCAGGCTGGATGAACACCTATC
>JAZSEG010000150.1:0-8526 GCA_045531575.1 Oscillospiraceae bacterium
ACACCGCAAAGTGCACAGAAAAAACATATAACAAGTTAATTAAAAGCAACGTCAAAAGCTCTGCGGCTAGCCGTAACGCTCAGATAAGTCAATCTTTTGCACGATGTTATAAGGAGAGTTCCGAAGTGCAATGCCATTAAAAGGAACATTCAGACACGATAAACTCATCCTGCAATATCGCCGCATAGCGAAGCGGCATGCGGAATCAAGGGATAGGGGTAGTAGGGGTAAACCGTAGGTTTGGCCCCTACCTTGCGGCTACAACTCGTCTCAGTGGCGGCAAAGCCACACCGCAAAGTGCACAGAAAAAACATATAACAAGTTAATTAAAAGCAACGTCAAAAGCTCTGCGGCTAGCCGTAACGCATAGATAAGTCAATCTCATGCACGGAGTTTAAAGGCGAGGTACGAAGTACCGACGAATTAAATACAACCATCAGACACGATAAACCCATCCTGAAAAATCGCCGCATAGCGAAGCGGCATGCGGAACTAAGGGATAGGGGTAGTAGGGGTAAACCGTAGGTTTGACCCCTACCTTGCGACTACATTTCATCTAAGTGGCGGTAGAGCCACACTGCAAAGTGCAGCATAAATCTGCAAAATACAATAACATAAAAACGCAACGGCACTTTTGACGTGGATACCAAAAGTGCCGTTGTTGTATTTATGTTGCGATTCCTGCGAACTGGCTCTGATAGAGGTTGTAGTAAGCGCCCTGCTGAGCGAGAAGTTCCTCGTGGTCGCCTGCCTCCACTACCTTGCCGCCTGCCAGCACGACGATCTTATCAGCGTCGCGGATGGTGGAAAGACGGTGTGCGATGATAAGGCTCGTTCTGCCCTTCATCAGCGCTATCATAGCCGCCTGGATGTGCATTTCCGTTCTGGTATCGATGCTGGATGTAGCTTCGTCCAGAATGAGTATCTTCGGGTCTGCAAGCACCGCTCTTGCGATTGCGATGAGCTGGCGCTGTCCCTGCGAGAGGTTGCTGCCGCCCTCGGTGAGAACGGTGTTGTAGCCGTCTGCGAGCTTGCTTGCGAAGTCATGAACTCGTGCAAGCTTTGCCGCCTCGATGACCTCTTCGTCCGTTGCGTCGGTGCGGCCGTAGCGGATGTTGTCCGCGATGGTGCCCGTGAAGATAACGGTATCCTGAAGCACCATGCCGATGCTTCCTCTGAGCTTATGCTTCGGTATGCTGCGTATCTCCTGACCGTCAAGCAGTATCTCGCCGCCGTCCACGTCATAGAAGCGGGTGAGCAGATTTATTACGGTAGTCTTACCGCTGCCCGTAGCGCCTACTATAGCGATCTTCTGGCCGCTCTTTACCCACAGGTCGAAATCTGTCAGCACAGGCTCGCCCTCCACATAGGAGAACTGAACATCCTTGAAGTTGATATCGCCCTTAACATCCTCGATCTCGAACGGCTCATTGCCGCCCTCGTCCTCAGGCTCGGCGTCCATTATCTCGAACACACGCTCGGCGCCCGCAAGAGCGGACTGCAGCTGCGCAAACTGGTTTGCGATCTCGTTTATAGGTCTCGTAAACTGCTTCGAGTAGGTGATGAATGCCTGAATAGTTCCGACGGATATAACGCCCTCAATGGCAAACCATCCGCCGAACGCAGCTATCAGCAGGAATCCGATGTTGCTGATGCAGTTCATGCAGGGACCCATCGAGCCGCCCAGTATCTGAGCCTTGATGCCGATGCGCTTCAGCTCATCACTGGTGGTGTTGAATTCCTCGCATACACGGCTCTCGCGGGTATACGCCTTTACGGTCTTGTAGCCGCTGACAGCCTCCTCGATCTGACCGTTCAGCTGACCCAGCTTTGCCTGCTGCATGGGGAAGAACTTTCTCATCAGCTTGGAAAGATTTGCGGAAACTATAATAGTCAGCACGATGGTTATCATGCTGATGAGCGTGAGCTGCCATGAATATATGAGCATCATGGTAAAGCAGCCTATCAGCATTATAACGCCCGAAATAAGCGAGCCGAGGGAGGAGGAAACGGAGTTTGAAACGTTCTCCACGTCGTTGGTCATACGGCTCATGATATCGCCGTGCTTGTGGGTATCCATATACTTTATGGGGAGTCTGGATATGCGTGCGAAAAGATCCTTACGCATTATCCTTACGGTGTACTGCGAGAGCTTCACCGCAAAGAGATTCTGGAAAAATGTCATGATCGCCGAAGCGAGGTATACAACGCCCATTACGATGAGCCACTTTACCAGCCCCTGAAGATCCACTATCGGATGCTCCTCGGTGAAGGTGATGGAGTCTATCGCCTTTGCCTGCAGCGAGGGCGCCACGATGTTGAGCAGTGTTGCGATAAGCATTACCGCCAGCATCGCAAACAGCAGGTTCTTGTTCTTTCCGATATAGGAGATTATCCTGCCGAGAGAGGCTTTGACGTTCTTCGGCTTTTCCTTGGGCATGCCCATTCCGTGAGGGCCACCCGGGCCTCTTCCGCCGGGTCTGAGATTGACCACGGGCTGCTTCTTGTTATCAGCCAACCTTTTCATCCCCCTCTCTCATCTGGGAGTTGTAGATATCCTGATAAACATCACAGCTCTTCATCAGATTTTCGTGGTTATCGAACGCTGCAAGCTTTCCGTTTTCGATAACGGCGATCTTGTCGGCGTTCATTACGCTTGCCACTCGCTGAGCGATCATGATGACGGTGGTGTCGTCGAAATGCTCACGCAGTGCCTTCTGCAGCTTTGCGTCGGTCGTGAGGTCAAGCGCTGACATACTGTCGTCAAAGATAAGTATCTCGGGTTTCTTCACGATGGCACGGGCGATGGAAAGTCTCTGCTTCTGACCGCCCGAAAGGGAAGTACCCTTTTCGGTGACCATATCCTTGTAGCCGTCTGTAAAGCCCTGAATGAAGCTGTCCGCCTGAGCTATCTCAGCAGCTTCCTTTATCTCAGCGTCGTCCGCATCGGGATTGCCCCAGCGGATGTTGTTTTCGATGGTATCGGAGAAAAGCTCGCTCTTCTGCAGAACGAAGCCTATCTTGTTTCTGAGAGCGTCGAGATCGTATTCCTTTACGTCAACGCCGTCCACGAGGACAGTACCCTCGGTGACGTCATAGAAGCGTGCAATGAGGTTTACGAGGGATGTCTTGCCGCAGCCTGTAGCGCCGAGGATAGCGACTGTTTCGCCCTTGTTCACCTTGAAGCTGATATTTTCCAGCACGTTGCCTGCCTGCACGCCGGGATAACGGAAGCTGATGTTCCTGAACTCCACAGTACCCTTTACAGCGGTAGTGCCGTCGAAATCACCGCCCACGATAACGGGATCGGCGTCAAGCACCTCTCTGATACGCTTTGCGGAAGCGGAAGCACGGGTCACCATCTGGAACATCATGCCTATCATCATAACGGACATGAGTATCTGGGTGATATAGGTGATGGCAGCCATGATCTTGCCGACCTCGAGGTTGCCTGCCTCCACCTGCAGTCCGCCGATGTAGATAACTGCGATAACAGCAGCATTCATCAGGATGGACAGCACGGGGATCAGCATGGACATCAGCGTCATAACACGCAGATTTGTGTTGCAGAGATCGTCGTTAGCTGCGCCGAAGCGGTCTATCTCGTACTGCTCACGGGTGTATGCCTTTACGACTCTTGCGCCCGAAACGTTTTCCTGAACCACGGTATTTACACGGTCAAGCTTGCTCTGAACAACGCTGAACAGGGGAGCGCCCTTTTTCAGCACCAGTGCCACGATGACGATCTGAATGGGCATGGTGACGAGCAGGATAAGTCCGAACACCTTATCGATGTTAAGCACCATATAGATGCCGCCGATAAACTGCATAACGGTGCGCACCATCATTCTCAGCGCCATGCCGACGAAATCCTGACAGGCGGTGATGTCGTTGGTGAGACGTGTAACGAGAGAGCCTGTTGTGAACTTATCCGTCTGCTGGAAGGACATCTTCATTACTTTGGAGAAAGCGTCCTTGCGCAGGTCGTTGGAGAAGCTCTGCGAAGCCATGTTGCCGAACACGCCCGAAAGAATGCCGCCGATACAGCCAATGAGCGTGAATATCAGCATCTGCACGCCGAATCTTACTATGACATCCATATCGCCCGCAAGAACACCGTCATCCACGATCTTTGACATAAGATCGGGCTGGATGAGATCCATGCTGACTTCGAGTATCATGAACAGCGGGGAGAGGGCGGCGATGTACCAGTATTTCTTTAAATAAGAAAGTACCTTAATCAATGAATTCGCCTCCAAGCTCGGATCTGAGATTATCTGTCATCTTCTTCATGAGTGCGCCGACAGCCTCAAGCTCCTTATCGGAGATGCCTGCCAGCATGAGCTTTTCAGCTTTGTCAAACGCCTCCAGTACCTTTGCGTGCATCTCTCTGCCCTTATCGGTGATGAAAACGTGGGTCTCACGGCGGTCGTTGTCGTTCTTCTCACGGCGCACGATGCCCTCACGCTCCATGTTTCTCAGCGTGATGCTGATGGTGGGAGCCTTCAGCTTTGTGATCTTTACAAGATCCAGCTGTGTGAGACCGTCGCCCTCCATCAGGGGCTTCAGAACATGGCGGTAGGACGCACGCATGCCGATGCTCTCAAGCTCCTTGCCAACGAGAGCGGCAAAGAGGAATGAGGCGTCGTTCACGCTGCGCAGCGTCTCATTTCCCTTGAACATATAGGTGTTGTTGTTGCTGTTTTTCATAATAATGTTCCTTTCTTCGGATAATTAAGCTATACGGGCTCTGTAACCGTTTGTTTTACATATTGTGGATAATTATGTGATGATATTTTCATATCTAAGTTATATTATACCTGTTTTATTAGTGAATGTCAATAAATTAAATGTGAAAAATCAATGAAAATACACAACGACCATATTTTACCTGTTGCGGTAAACAGCTTTATAATGCGTATGTATACGTTTTCTTACATTTTATTAAAATCAACGAAAATTTTGTAACCGTTTTGTAACCGTTTGTAACCGACTTGACATTTTTTTGTAACTATTGTATACTATTAGACAGTTATCGACATTTTTGTGTGATTATCTGAATGGAGAAAACCGTATGAAGTTCAAATTACTGCCCGTGCTGTGCGGAGTATTTGCGGCGCTTGCCGTTTCGGTGACCGCCCATGCCGCAGACACGCACGGCTATTCTATAAAGAGCGGCGTATATGACGAGCCGCAGATAGTATGGATGAATGTGGAGGAGGATATCGATATCTTCTACACCACCGATGGCTCGGTGCCATCCGATGCCGCTACGCCCCTTGTGAAGGAGATACCCCTTATCGTGACGGAAAGCACCCGCATCCGCTGTGCCGCATATAAGGACGGCGTGCTTGTGCAGAACAGTGCGCTCACCGTGAAGATACGCACCGATAAGCCTTCCGCATCCGTTGACGGCGGCAGCTATGCGGAGCCTGTACGAGTGAAGCTCACCTGTCCCGATGAGGATGCGGTGATATACTACACGACAGACGGCAGCGCACCCGACGAGACCTCGAAGCAGTACACGAAGCCGCTTCTTGTAAAGACGGACGCCGTTATCCGCTTTGCGGCATACGGCAAGGACTGCGCAGCGAGCCGCATAGTCACTGAGGAGTACGTCATCGGCGTTGTTTATGAGGACGAGCGCTGTCAGCAGCTTTTTGAGCTGGTGAATGAGGTGAGAGTGCAGCACGGACTTGCTGCTCTCGAAGATATGCCGCAGCTTTCGGATATCGCCCAACAGAGAGCAGGGGAGTGCGCATCCTATTTTTCCCACTACCGTGCGGACGGCACAAAGTGGGACAGTCTTCTTGCGCAGGCAGGTCTGAAAAGGGATATGCGTGCGGAAAATATCGCATATTTCTATCCCACCGCAAAGCAGGTGCTGAACGGCTGGATGAACAGCACAGGTCACCGTGCGAACATCCTTGCTGCGGATGCACGTTACATAGGCGTGGGCTGCTGCGGCAGCGGAAATAACATTTATTGGACGCTTATATTCATAGGTGAGGAATAATGGCTATATTTCATTACAACAGCGAGCAGACCGGGCTTCTTTCCGCAAGGGATGGGAAGCTCGGCGCTTTTATTGAGAAAAAAGGCTTTGTGGAGCGACATGTTTCTGATGACTTTTTCACGGGCCTGTGTTATAATATAATAGGTCAGCAGCTTTCGATGAAGGCATGCGAAACGCTGTGGAGGAAGTTCACGGCGTGCGTGGGTGAGGTAGTTCCCGAAAACTGCCTTGATGCGGAGCGCATGAAGCGGTGCGGTCTTTCCCGAAGCAAGGCAGAGTGCATCGCCGCCTGTGCGGAGCGCTCGCTCTCGGGGGAGCTTGCCTGTGAAAGGCTCTCATCCATGGCGGATGAGGAGATAATAGCGGCGCTGACTCAGATAAAGGGCATCGGCAGATGGACGGCGGAGATGGTGCTGATATTCTGCCTTGCACGTCCCGATGTGCTGAGCCTTGCGGATTTCGGCATACGCAAGGGGCTTTCGCTGCTGCACGGCATAGATATGTCGGATGAGAAGTACATGGAGCGTTTCAGGGAGCTGTATTCGCCGTGTGGCACGGTGGCTTCCATCTATCTGTGGGAGGCTGCCCGCGATCTTGATAACAAGGAGAAATGATATGCTTAAAAAGATACTTGACCCCAAAAGCTGCGGAAAATGCAGAGTCTGCTGCGGCTTTGATGAGAGTGATAAATGGGAGATACCTCTTGTTTTCGATGAGCTGAAGCGATATGTCGAAGCGGAGTACCCCGATGTGAAGCTGTCTCCCCGTGGCGGAGAGCATGTTTTTGATATGGAGTTTCACGGCAGCGAGGTCATCTACTGCCCCATGCTGACGGAAACAGGCTGCATCCTCGGCGACAAAAAGCCGTTCGATTGCCGTATATGGCCATTCCGTGTGAACGATCTTGATGGCAGGCGTGTTATCACGGTATCGCCAGTGTGCGGTGTGGTGTCGGAGCTGCCCGTAAAGGCGCTGACGGAGTTCGTGCAGGGGGAGTTTGCGCAGCTGCTTTTCCGCACGGCAAAGGAGCATCCCGATATGGTGAAGCCGTATATCGAAGGATATCCCATAGTTGCTGTGGAGAAATAGCAAAAACGCCGTGTCACAAGGCACGGCTTATATATTATGTTAACGGTTAGCGGCACAAATACTAAAAATCAACTGAAATATAACAAAATCCGAAAATGTTACGAAAAACGCACATTGGTGTAATTCCGCATCGCTTGAAAAACGGTGCGGAGCATGATAAAATCTATACATGAGGTGAGGAAATGGCAATCAGATACGATAATTTAAGGATATTCCGCAAGAAGAGCGGCTTCACTCAGGAGGAGATAGCAGAAAAGCTCGGCGTTACCCGTCAGGCGGTGGCGAAGTGGGAGCGTGGCGAGACCTCTCCCGATGTGGAGTTCTGCATTATGCTTGCTGAGCTGTACGGCACTTCGGTGGATGCTCTGCTCTGCAGCAGCTACATTACCGAGGAGGACGACGAGAGCAAGAAGCATGCTTTCGGCGTAGCAAAGGTGAACGACAAGGGACAGATAACTCTCCCCAAAAAGTGCAGGGAGATGTTCAATATAAACACAGGCGATTCGCTGCTGGTACTCGGCGAGGAGGGCAGGGGAATAGCAATAATAAATCTCGGTAATATGCCTGAGTGATTGCTTCGCAATCACCTTGCAAACTCCATTTCGCATTCCCCTGATGGGAATGCGATTTTGCTGCGCAAAACCATTACGTTTGCCACAGATCTCCTTTTTAAATGTGCATTTTTCCGTAGGGACACGGCTTGCCGTGTCCGAGAATTAAAATGGTGCATTTATATGCGGACACGGCAAGCCGTGTCCCTACGAATGATCTGCGATTAAAATGCACCGTCAAATTCCCATTTATCAGCGAATAACAATACAACATTTTCGGAGGTAATTTATGAAAGCAGTTGAAGCCATAGGGCTTACCAAAAAGTACAAGACCAAGACCGCCGTCAACGTCATCGACTTTTCCGTTGAGGAGGGCGAGCTGTTCGCACTTCTCGGAGTAAACGGCGCTGGAAAGACCACCACCATCCGCATGCTGTGCTGCCTTTCTAAGCCGACGGGCGGAAGTGCGATAGTATGCGGCCACGACACCATGAAGGAGCCTGAGAGCGTAAAGCAGCTCATCGGCATCTCGCCGCAGGATACAGCAATTGCGGAGAACCTCACAATCACTGAGAACCTCATGATGATGGCGAAGATATACGGCTTTTCTCCCGAAAAATGCACCGCAAAGACCGAGGAGATGATAGCGCTCTTCAATATGGACGAGGTGCGTAACGACCGTGCAAAGACCCTTTCGGGCGGCTGGAAGAGAAAGCTCTCCATCGCAATGGCGCTGATATCCGAGCCGAAGGTGCTGTTCCTCGACGAGCCTACCCTCGGACTGGACGTTCTTGCAAGGCGCGAGCTTTGGAAAGCCATCGAAGCGCTCAAGGGAAAGATGACCATCATCCTCACCACCCATTACATGGA
>JAZSEG010000203.1:0-14637 GCA_045531575.1 Oscillospiraceae bacterium
GCAGTTCTTTGACGGAGCCTTTTTCGCCCAGCACCGCAACGAAGTCGAAGCCTTCCGCAAGGCGGCGGGTGTTATCGTCTGAAAGAAGCTCGGCAACAGAGCCTGAGTGTATCGTGGCGACCAGCCTTACTCCGCAGTTGAGGCAATCCTGCAGGGATGCGGTATCGCCGCTTATCTCGTCGCATAGGATTATATCGGGACTCATCGTGCGCAGGGCTATCAGGATGCCCTCATTCCTCGGGTATCCTGTGAGGATATCGGTGTTTTCTCCCACATCCAGCGAGGGGGTACCGTTATAGCAGGCGGCAAGCTCGTTCCTGCAGTCGATGAGGGCGGTCTTGTGATGCTCGCCGAGCAGCCGTGAGAGATCCCTCAGCACCGTGGTCTTGCCCGACATCGGCTTTCCTGCTATCAGTAGTGAATGCAGACCGTCCGAAAACACCGAGCGGTAAAGCTGCTCTGCGCAGCCCTTTATTTCGTGCGCTATCCTGAGATTTATCGCAGAGATATCCCGCAGAGTGACGAGCTTTCCCTCCTGCAGCACTGCCGTGCCGCAGAAGCCTGCACGGTGACCGTCGGGCAGGGTGATGTAGCCCTCTGCTATCTCCCGTGCGAAGCTATGTACGGAATGTCTGCAAAGCTCCTGAAAGCACGCTTCGATATCCTCCCGTGTGAGCGGAGCGGAGCAGCGTAGCATCCTCCCGTCCGATAAGACGGCAGCGGCGCAGCGGCCTGCTCTCAGCCGTATCTCGCACAGCTGACCTGTGCCGAATGGCATGCTGAGCAGCTTCTGTGCGGCTTTAAGCGGTATGTTCAGGTTCTTTGCGGTTATCATTCTTCGTCCCTCGCTTTCGTTTTGTAAAGGATATGACGGACTTGCCCCCGATAGAACATCAAAATATCCGCACTTATCGCCGAAATTCCGAAAAAAACACTTGTACAAACGAGGAAAATATGATATACTATACTAGAATAAGTTTGTTTAACCGAGGGTAATGCGGCATGCCGTTGTTCCCTTATTCTTACAGGAGGTAATGATATGGAGGCAAATAAGAACAAGCCCGTTGGAAGCATAAAGGTATCCGATGCGGTGATCCTGAAGATAGCAGAGGTAGCAGCTACCGAGATCGACGGCGTTGACTGCAACGGTCAGGTGCTGACTCCTGCCAATGCAAAGGCAAAGATGTTTGGCAAGAGCGTGCGTTCAAAGCTCACAGGCGAATCCGTTGCTATCGCAGTGGATATCGTGGTGAAGGAGGGCTTCAACGCAGTTACAGTTGCGGAGAACGTGCAGAAGAGCGTGAAGTCCGCTGTTCAGAACATGACAGGCTTCACCGTGACAAAGGTAGATGTCAATGTTACAGGCATCAAATTCAATCAGTAAGAGGACGGCATAATGGAAGAAAAGCTTACAAGAAGAGAAGTGCGTGAGGGAGCGTTCATCATCCTTTATCAGACACTTTTCGGAGTAGATAAGGAAGAGATCTGCGCTGCCAATGAGGAAGCGTTCGGCCTTGCAAAGAACGAGGAGACTGATGAGATCGTGAACGGCGTTCTCGCTCATAACGAGGAGCTGGAGCAGATCATCGCAAAATACAGCACCACCCGTTCCGTGGCAAGAATCGCAAAGATCAACATGGTCATCATGAAGATCGCCGTATATGAGATGAAGTACTGCGACAGAGTTCCCAATGCAGCAGCTATCAACGAGGCGGTGGAGCTTGCAAAGAAATATGCATACAAGGCAGACAGCGGCTTCATAAACGGCGTGCTGAACGCATATCTCGGAGAACTGGATGGAGATAAGGAATAAGCCTCCCGTAGTGACGGTATCGCAGGTGAATAGGGTCGTGGGAATGCTCATAAAGGGCGATAAGCGGCTGGGTAACGTTGCGGTGCGTGGCGAGATATCAAACTTCACCCGTCACTACAAAACAGGTCATCTGTATTTCACCCTGAAGGACGAGCAGACTCAGCTGAAGGCTGTGATGTTTGCAGGCAACGCCTCGGCGCTGCGTTTCGATCCCGAAAACGGCGATAAGGTGATATGCAGCGGTGCGATAACGGTATACGAGCCGAACGGCGTGTATCAGATAAACTGCTCATACATGGAGAAGGACGGCGAGGGCGAGCAGGCTGCGGCTCTTGAGGAGCTGAAAAAGCGGCTTGCCGAGGAGGGTCTGTTCTTACGAAAAAGACCTATCCCATACATGCCGAAAAAGATAGCTGTGATAACCTCCGCAGGCGGTGCGGCGCTTCAGGATGTGATAAACATCATTTCAAGGCGCTATCCGCTTGTAAAGCTCGTGGTGATACCTGCTCAGGTGCAGGGCGTCGGTGCGGCAGAGTCCGTTGCAAGGGCGATCTACAGGGCGCAGGATACTGGCGCAGATACGATAATCTTTGGACGTGGCGGCGGCTCCTCGGAGGACCTCGGCGCATTCAATTCCGAGATAGTTGCGAGGGCGGTGTATAACAGCGCCATCCCCACCATATCGGCAGTTGGCCATGAAACGGACTTCACCGTTGCGGATATGGCGGCGGATATGCGTGCGCCTACTCCCTCAGCGGCGGCGGAGCTTGCAGTGCCTGACGCAGCGGCGATACTTTCCGCAATAGACGGCATGGAGCGCAGGATAAGCGCATACACAAGGCGTTGCATTTCCGAGAACGAAAGCACGCTCAGCTATCGCAGCGAGGTGATAACTGCGCTGTCTCCGAGAAACCGCATAGCTATGCTGTCGCAGCGGCTTGAGAGCGTATCACAGTCGATAAGCGGCAAGGCTCATGCAGCGGTGGAGCGTGCGGAAAGAACGCTCAGCGCGAATGCCGAGATGATCTCTGCGCTGAATCCCATGGCGGTGCTGGTGCGAGGATATTCCGTGACGTATCGAGACGGCAGGATAGTTACCGATGCTTCGGAGCTTCACGAGGGCGACGAGGTGGATATCCGTCTTGCAAAGGGCAGCGCAAAAGCGAAGGTCACACATACCGAAAGGGAGCAGATATAATATGGAATTTGAAAAGTCTATGGCAAGGCTTGCGGAGATATCCGAAAAGATGAGCGGAGAGCTCACTCTTGAGGAATCCATGAAGCTTTACACCGAAGCGGTGGAGCTTACAAAGCAGTGCCGTGAATATATAAACACCGCAAAGCTGACGATAGAGCAGCTTGAAGCGGCAGAGTGAGGATGAAATGGTAAAGGAACAGCTGGAATATTATGCAGAGCTTGTTGAGGAGGCGCTGAACAGGTATCTCCCCGAGACGGAGTGCCTGCAGAAGAGCGTCATCCTTGCGGCAAGGCACAGCCTCAACGCAGGCGGCAAGCGCATCCGTCCTGCACTGGTGATGGAGTTCTGCCGTGTGTGCGGCGGCGAGCCGGAGGACGCCCTTTCTGTGGCGTGCGCCATCGAGATGATGCACACGTTTTCGCTGATACATGACGATCTGCCCTGTATGGACGATGATGATATGCGCAGAGGCAAGCCTAGCTGCCACAAGGCTTACGGCGAGGCAACAGCGCTTCTTGCAGGTGATGCACTGGCGATGCTGCCTTATCAGATAATCGCCGAGGCGGCGCTGAAAAAGCGCATCGACAGCGGTGCGGCTCTGAAGATCATCTCGCTTCTGGGCGAAAGCGCAGGCATCTTCGGCATGATAGGCGGTCAGGTGATAGACACCGAGAATGAGGGCAAGCAGCTCCCTGTGAACATACTTCTGCAGATGTACCGCATGAAAACGGGCGCTCTGCTTGATTTCTGCTGCCGTGCAGGCTGCATAGCCGCAGGTGCAGGTGCAGACAAGCAGCTTGCCGCAGGAGATTATGCTCAGAAGCTGGGCCTTGCATTCCAGATCATTGATGATATCCTTGACGTTACCGCGGATGAAAAGCTGCTGGGCAAGCCTGTCCACAGTGATGCGGAAAGCGGCAAGTTTACATACGTTACGGCGGTGGGACTCGAAAACGCCCGTGCCGAGGCGGAAAGGCTGACAGAGCAGGCTCTGAAAGCACTTGACGCATTTCAGGATACCCAGTTCCTGAGGGAACTTACAGATATGCTTTTAAAAAGAGATTATTAAGGTGTTTCAGTTATGTTGATGAAGATTTTAATGGCAAATCCCATCATGTCGGTGGGCTTTATATCGTGGATGGCGGCGCAGGTGATAAAGACCTTCGTTCATGCTATAAAGGTGAAATCCTTCAATCCCGAGAGACTTGTGGGTGCGGGCGGTATGCCCTCCTCGCATTCCGCTCTGGTGGTGTCGGTGGCGCTTTATACAGGACGTGCGGTGGGATATTCCACACCGCTCTTTGCGATCGCAATGATGCTTGCGGTCATCGTTATCTATGATGCGATGAGCGTGCGCTACAACGCAGGTCTGCACGCAAAGGAGCTCAACCGTATGCGCAAGGTCATTGATGAGATGGATGATGAGATATCTCAGCTCTGCGGTGCGGATGAGGAGGATATCGACGATATCTCCGAGAAGAAGGATCTGAAGGAGTTTCTGGGTCATACTCCTATTGAAGTAATGGCAGGCTCCATGCTTGGCATCATCATTGCTATGGTATTTCCTGTTGCTTAATATAAGGAGCTGTAATGTTTCTCAACGATAATATCAACCATGGAATAATTTCAGAAATGACGCTACCGCAGCTCAAAGGCCTCTGCCGAGAGCTGCGGGGCTGTATTTTAAGAACCGTAAACAAAACAGGCGGACATCTTTCATCGAATCTCGGCACGGTGGAGCTTACCGTTGCGCTGCACTATGTCTTTGACGTGGCGCAGGACCGCATCCTGTGGGATGTGGGACATCAGGCGTATGCTCACAAGCTGCTGACAGGAAGATACTCCAGCTTCGGCACGCTGAGGAGCCTCGGCGGCATCTCGGGCTTTACAAGACGTGGTGAGAGCGAGGCGGATGCGTTTATTTCGGGACACAGCAGCACCTCTGTTTCCGCTGCCTGCGGAATAGCAACCGCCATGAAGCTTAGCGGCAGAAAAGGCACAGTTGCTGCGGTCATCGGAGACGGCGCTTTCACGGGCGGCATGGCATACGAGGGACTCAACAACGGCGCAAAGCTGAAGTCAGGCCTTGTGGTGGTGCTGAATGATAACGCCATGTCCATCTCCAAAAGCACAGGCGCACTGGCGAGATATCTTGCGCAGATACGCTCCACAAGGAAATATTACTGCGCAAAGGAGCATTTCAAGTCTGCGCTTTCGGGCGTGCCTGTTGTGGGTGAGAGGCTTGAAAGAGCGGTGCGTGCGGCGAAGAATCTGCTGAAGGATGCTCTGTATAACAGCAGCACCCTGTTTGAAAATCTCGGCTACGCTTATATCGGCCCTGTGAACGGTCATGATATGGCGGATATGATAGAGGCTCTGTCCGTTGCGAAGATGATGGAGCGCCCCTGTGTGGTGCATGTGTTCACCACAAAGGGCAAGGGCTACAAGCCTGCGGAGGAGAATCCCGGCGAATACCACGCAGTTGCAAAAAAAGGCAGCATTCCGCCGCTGCACACCTATTCCGAGGTGTTCGGCAAGGAGCTTGAAAGGCTCGGCAAGGGCGATCGCAGGATATGCGCCATAACAGCTGCCATGAAGTACGCAACGGGACTTAACTATTTCAATAACTCGCTCCCTGAGCGCTTTTTTGATACGGGCATTGCAGAGCAGCATTCCGTGACCTTTGCGGCAGGACTTGCGGCTGAGGGCATGCTCCCTGTTTTTGCGGTGTATTCGACCTTTCTACAGCGTGGCTATGACCAGCTCATCCACGACTGCGCCATCGAGAATACGCATATCACTCTCGCCATAGACCGTGCAGGTCTTGTTGGAGAGGACGGAGAGACGCATCAGGGTATATTCGACGTGGCGATGCTGTCGTCAGTGCCGAATACCACTATATATTCCCCTGCGGATTACGCAGAGCTTAAAAGCTGCCTTTTCCGTGCAATATACGAGACTAAGGGCGTTGCGGCAGTGAGATATCCGAAAGGCGGCGAGAGCAATGTTCTGCTCCCTGTGGGAGTGGCACTTCCTAACGGCTTGCCTGTGTCGAGGAATTTCGCTTATAGCGGCAAAGGCTCAAATGCTCTTGCTGTGAGCTACGGCCGCATTTCGGCATGGCTTCACGAAGCGGCAGAGCAGAGCGGCTCGGACTGGCTGAGACTCACTCAGATATCTCCCCTGCCTGAGAGCGCAGTGGAGGCGGCAGCCCGATATGATAGGATAGTGTTCTTTGAAGAGGGCATCCTCAGCGGCGGCATTGCGGAGAAATTCTGTGCAGCGCTGAGAAAGCGTGGCTTCAGGGGCAGCTTTGATATGGTGGGTATTGACAGGTTCGTGCCTGCGGCTACTGTTGATGAGCAGCTTGCAATGTTCGGACTGGATAAGGCAGGCATGATAAGAAGATTACGATAAAGGCGGTGACGATGTGCGGCTTGACCAATATCTCGCTGAAAAGGGACTCTGCAAGAGCCGTACAGCGGCGCAGAGCCTTATAAAAAGCGGCGGAGTGTCTGTCAATGGCGCTCCCTGCACAAAACCGTCAGCCGATGTTTCGGAGACGGACGCTGTCGCCATCACAGGCGAGCAGTTGAAATATGTGGGCAGAGGCGGTCTGAAGCTGGAGGGCGCAGTGAATGCGTTCGGGATAGAGCTTTCGGGGCTTGTCTGCCTTGATATAGGCTCCTCCACGGGCGGCTTTACGGACTGCATGCTGCAGAATGGTGCGGCGAGAGTCTACGCTGTGGATGTGGGAACAGACCAGCTTGACCCGAAGCTCAGAGCAGACAGCCGAGTAATAGTGATGGAGCAGACGGATATCCGCACAGCGCAGCTTCCCGAGCAGGTGGATTTCGTCGGTACGGATGTGTCGTTCATCTCACTGAAGCAGGTGATACCGCACATCAACAGGCTGCTGAAAATGAAGGGTCGGGCAGCGGCACTGATAAAGCCGCAGTTTGAGGCGGGGCGACAGGCGCTTAATAAAAAGGGCATCGTAAAGGATGAAAAGATACGCCGCAGAGTGGTGGAGGATATCACGTTATTTGCGCAGCAGTGCGGATTTGCAGTGCTGGGTGTGACGGATTCCCCCGTGCAGGGCGGAGACGGAAACACGGAATATCTTATGTACATTGAAAAGGTGGCGGAGCTATGAGCAAACGTGTGATAATTACATACAACACGCAGGATGCTGCTGCGGCTTCGCTTGCGGGAGATATCTGCGCACTGCTGGGAAAGAGCGGCTTTGAGGCTTCTCTCTACGAGCAGGAAAGCGAGCTTCACGGCGCTCTCTGCATGATAACAGTGGGCGGTGACGGCACGATACTCCGCTGGGGCAAGCTTGCGGCAATGTACGGACTTCCGCTGCTCGGCGTAAACCGTGGCAGACTCGGCTTTATGGCAACTTTAGAGCCGTCCGATATACAGCGCATCCCCGAGATACTCTGCGGCAGGATGAACGTCAGCCGCCGCATGATAATGAGTGTGGAGATACACCGTACAGACGGCAGCTGCGAGTCCCGTGAGGCTCTCAACGATGTGGTGGTGGAGCGTGACAGAGCTTCAAAGCTGCCTGAATTCCACATCTCCTGCGGAAACAGCGAGGTGTCGAGAGTCCATGCGGATGGAGTTATATTCAGCACTCCCACAGGCTCCACAGCCTATGCGCTTTCGGCAGGCGGTGCGATAATCGCCCCCGATATGGAGTGCATAGAATGTACGCCGCTGTGTCCACATACGCTGTTTTCCCGCCCGATGATATTCTCGGCGGCGAAGGAGATATCGCTGAAGTGCGTTTCCTATCAGGGCAGCGTTGTGACGATAAGCGTGGATGGCGAGCGTGGTATACCGTTCGGCGACGGAGACACGCTGCTGCTGTATAAGTTCGATAAGCCGCTGGCGCTGATAGAAGCAGGCGAAGGCTTCTTCGGCGCAGTAAGAAACAAGCTGATGACACCGTTGAAATAAAATGAGGAATGAGAAATTAGGAATGAGGAATTAAGGTGCGCCTTCGGCGCTGATCTCAATAAACTGTCAGACTTAAAATGAGATCGCCAATCGGATTTGTGCGATGTCACGGCGAAGCCGTATTATGATCTATCCGACGAAGTCGGATACCACAATTCCTCATTCCTCATTCCCGATTCCTAATTATAAAAAAGGGGTGACATACCATGGATAAGAAGCAGCGCCATGCTGCGATACTCTCCATCATCATCGAAAACGAGGTGGAGACCCAGCAGGAATTACAGATACTGCTGAAGCAGGCAGGCTATAAGGTCACACAGGCGACGGTATCGAGAGATATGCGTGAGCTGAAGATAACCAAAGGTATGTCCGAAAACGGAGTGAACTGCTACTTCTCGGCGGCGATGGGAAAGTCTCCCGCATATAACAGCCTGTTTGCGCAGGCAGTGGTGGGGCTTGACTATGCGATGAACACCGTTGTGGTGAAGTGCAGGAGCGGCCTTGCGAATGCTGCATGTGCGGTGCTGGATGAGCAGAAATTCGGCTTTGTGGTAGGCACCATTGCAGGCGATGATACGATATTCGTGCTGACACGCTCGGAGAATCACGCTGTTCAGCTTATCGAACAGCTGAAAAAGATGATGAAGAACAGCTGAGGAGGGATAGATCTTGCTGCGTGAGCTTTCAATAGAAAATCTTGCTGTTATCGAAAGGGCAACGGCGCAGTTCGGCGGGAATTTCAATGTATTCACGGGCGAAACAGGCGCAGGTAAGAGTATCCTTATCGGCGGCATAAATGCGATCCTCGGACAGAGGACGACGAAGGATATCGTCCGCACGGGCGCGCCTAAGGCGGTCATCACGGCGATGTTTGATGATATCCCCGATGCGGTAGCCGAAAAGCTTTCCGAGATGGGTTTCTCCGCAGAGGATGGGGAGCTTATGCTGATGCGTGAGATATCCGCTGACGGCAAAAGCAGCGCCAGGATAAACGGCCGCTCCGCAACGGCTGCCATGCTGCGTGAGGTAGGCTCCATGCTTGTGGATGTTCACGGGCAGCATGAGAACAGGATACTGATGTCCTCGGATAATCAGCGTGATATCCTCGACAGCTACGGCAGACTGGGAGATGTCCTTGCCGATTACAGGGAGAAATTCCGCAGCTTCTCGCAGGTGTCTAAGCGTATACACAAGCTTCAGACCGAGAACGAGACAAGGGCGCTGAAGATACAGAAGCTCACCATGATAGTGGAGGAGCTTGAGGAGCTGGATCTCGAAAAGGGCGAGGGCGACCGCCTTGAAGCGGAGCTTCAGAAGTGTCGCAATTTCGTGAAGATACAGGCGGCGCTGTACTCGGCTTACAGCTGCCTCAACGGCGAGGATACCGCAGGCGCACTGGATCAGCTGCGCCGTGCTATGAATACGCTCACGTCTGTTTCGTCGTTCCTGCCAGAGGCAGACGAACTTGCAAAGCGTATCGGCGATATCCTGCCTGAGGCGGAGGATATCGCAGCGGAGATATCCTCCCTCACCAACGACGACAGCGGAGCGGCAAGAGAAGCCGCCCTTGAGGACAGAGTCTCTGCGTTGAAGCACGCAAAGCGCAAGTATAACATGGATGCAGACCAGCTGGTGGACTATCTTGATGAATGCAGAGCCGAGCTTCTGGAGCTTGACGGCGCTGACGGAGAGCTTGAACAGCTGATGGCAAAAAAACATGACCTCGGTGAGGAGGTCAAGAAGGCGGCTGCGAATATCACGAAGCTGCGCTGCGAGGCTGCCGACAGGCTCTCTGAGGAGATATGCGGGCAGCTGAGATTCCTTGATATGCCGAATGTGCGCATAGTCATCACGGTGAACAAGGACAAGGTCACGATAAACGGCATGGATGCGGTGGAGATGCTTATCTCAGCAAACGCAGGCGAGGAGCCTAAGCCGCTGAACAAGATAGCCAGCGGCGGCGAGCTTTCCCGCATCATGCTTGCAATAAAGAGCGTGCTCGCCGACAGCGACGATATCCCCACGCTCATCTTTGACGAGGTGGATGCAGGTATCAGCGGCAGAGCGGCGCAGAAGGTGGGTATAAAGCTTGCGGAGACCGCAAAGAAGCGTCAGGTGCTGTGCATCACACACCTTGCGCAGATAGCCTCTCAGGCAGACTTCCACCTGCTGATAGAAAAGAACACCGAGGGCGAGCGCACCTTCACACGCATTCAGCAGCTGGATCACGACGGCAGAAGGGCAGAGCTTGCGAGGATAATCGACGGTGACGGCAGCAGCGAGAGCAGCCTGCAGGCGGCAGAAGAGATGCTGCGCAGGAACAGCTGATATCAGTCGGAGATTATCACGTTGTATTCTCTCATCCATTTGTCGAGCTGGATGAAATAAGCGAATATCTGAGGTACGGTCATCAACTGGCCGTACCAGTTTTTTGTGAAGCTTTTTCCGCCTGTTTCAAGCATCTCACGCACCTTGTCAGCCGAAACTATCTCGGTAAATCGGCAGTCGGGCGAGCGCATCAGGGCAGAAAGCCGCTCACTCAGCAGCTGCATATAATCGGGGTTATGGGTCTTGGGGTATGGGCTTTTCTTTCTCCAAAGCACATCGTCGGGCAGGATCCCCTGCATGGCGTGCCGCACAAGACCTTTCTCCCTGCCGCCCCAGGCTTTCATACTCCACGGAATGTTATAGGCATATTCCACTATGCGGTAGTCGCAGAACGGCACACGCACCTCAAGTCCGTTTGCCATGCTCATCCTGTCCTTGCGGTCCAGCAGCGTTGCCATAAAGTATTCGAGATTCAGGATATACATCTCCCTCATACGGCGCTCCTCGTGGCTGTCCGAGGATAGATAATCAGTGTGGGAGAGGCACTTGCTGTAGGCCTTGCGGACATGCTCCTCAGCGTCGCCTGCCGAGATATCCATACGCATCAGCGCCGCACGCTCAGGCACTGCCGTACTCCATGGGAAGCCGTCATAAAACAGCACATCCCTGCGGTGATACCATGGATAGCCGCCGAATATCTCGTCAGCGCATTCCCCTGAAAGTGCCACGGGGAAGCGCTTTTTTATCTCCTTGCAGAAAAGGTGGAGCGAGCTGTCTACATCCGCCATGCCGGGGAGGTCTCGTGCAAGCACAGCGTCGTCTAGAGCCTCGGTCAGCGCAGGAGTATCCAATACCACATCCGTGTGCTGCGAGCCGATGTATTCCGCCATGCGCACTATCCAGGGTGCGTCCTCATCGGGCTGGAAGGAGCTTGCTTTAAAGTTGCGGTGATTGTCCTTGTAGTCTATCGACCAGGTACAGAGCGTTTCGCCGCGCTTTCTGAATTCCTGTGCCGCAATTGCGGATATCACGCTGCTGTCCAGTCCGCCCGAAAGGAAGCAGCACAGCGGCACATCGCTCACGAGCTGCCGTGTCACTGCATCGGTGATAAGCTCCCGCACATGGGCGGAGGTCTCCTCAAAGCTTTCGGTGTGCGGTGCAGCTTTAAGCTGCCAATAACGCTTCATCGTGAAGCCGTCGCTGTCATACCAGGCGCAGCAGGCGGGCGGTATCTCGGAGATATCACGAAAAACGCCGCTGCCTACTCTTTTGGCAGGACCCATTAGCATGATATCCATCACGCCCTCCGAGGTTATCACGGGCGATATGTCGGGATGCTTCAGCAGCGCTTTTATCTCGCTTGCAAAGGTGATGCCGCCTGCCGCAAAGGAATAAAACAGTGGCTTCACGCCTATCCTGTCACGGCAGAGGAATAGCCGCTGCTTTCTGCTGTCCCACACCGAAAAGGCAAAGATGCCATTGAATTTCGCGGCGCAGTCCTCGCCGTATTCGATGAAGCATTTCAGCACCACCTCGGTGTCGGAATGTCCGCTGAATTCCACGCCCCGTGCGGCAAGCTCAGCACGCAGCTCTTCTGTGTTGTAAAGCTCGCCGTTGTATACTATGGTGTAGCTGCCCTCGCTCATGGGCTGCTTTCCGTTTTCGGGGTCCACCACGATGAGCCTGCGGTGAACGAGGTATGCGGCGGCATCGCAGTATTCTCCCGAAGCGTCGGGACCTCTCGGCGCAAGCACTGCGCTCATGCACGACATAACCTCTGCCATGCGGCGCATATCCCGCCCGAAATCCACCTGACCTGCTATTCCACACATTGCTATGCACTCCTTTCAGATTAGCCTGTAATATTATATGCAGAGCAGCGCCGATGGTTACAGAACGGTAAAATATATTTCAAAGCGGCAACAAAGCGGTTACAACCGTTTACAGTTTGATGACAGTTTTGTAATAATCGTTGACTTTGGTGTGACGATGTGATATTATTGGCTCAGAGGGAGAAAACAGATAATAGTTTAACTAAATTTAATTAATTGAGTTATCGGGCGCTGTTATCTGAAGATTTTCCTGTACAGGATGAATATATATCTGCATTTCGGGCGATATCACCATCACCGTCCGATGTGCGGACACTGGCGGCGCTCGTCATATACAGCGCCGCTTTTGTTTATTTGCACCAAAAAAAACGTGTAAAATTCGTTAATAATATTACTTTACAAATTTGCGATTTTTACTTAAAATATAAATAGGATATAAACTCGGAAAAATATATATTGAAAGGAACGGCAATCATGGTAAAAAAGGCTGTTACAATGAGCGATATCGCCAAGGTTATGAATGTCAGCACAGTAACTGTATCCAAGGCACTGGGTGACCGTGACGGTGTAAGCGAGGAGCTGCGTGAGCGTATCAAGCAGAAGGCAACGGAGATGGGCTACCGTATGCACACGGGCGGCAGAGGAAATCACGATGGACTCAGCTATAACATCGGCATAGTAGTTGCTCGACATTTCATCGGTGATGCAAGCTCCTTCTACTGGATAGTATACCGCTATATAGTGGAGCTGCTTCAGAAGCAGAATTACTACGGCATGCTGGAGGTAGTGAACGACGCAGGCGCAGCAGGCGAGATCCCAAACTCCGTTCTTGATAAGAAGGTAGACGGACTTATCGTACTGGGACAGTTCTCGGATTCCTATGTGGATAAGCTGATGAGCTGCGGCATCCCCACCGTTTTTCTTGATTTCTACGGCAGCCGTGAGGACGCCGAGACAGTGCTTTCCGATAACTTCTACGGCGCATATATGCTGACCAGCCACCTTATCGCAAACGGTCACAGGAAGATAGGCTTCCTCGGCAGCATAAGCTCCACATCCAGCATTCAGGACAGATATCTCGGCTACTACAAGGCGCTGCTGGAGAATCGCATCCCCCTCCGTCAGGACTGGATAATCAGCGACCGCTCCAACGAGAGCGATATCTTCCCCGAATTCACCCTGCCTGCGGATATGCCGACTGCGATCGTCTGCAACTGCGATGAAGCGGCTTACAAGCTGGTAAATCAGCTGAAGAATGTAGGAATTACCGTTCCTGATGATGTTTCGGTGGTCGGCTATGATAACCATATCTATTCCACCATCAGCACACCGAGACTCACCACGATCGATGTCAACAGCCGTGTGATGTCTACTGAAGCGGTGGACATCATCCTGCACAAGATCCGTGACGGCAGCTACAAGCGTGGACGTACCCTTGTAACAGGCAAGCTGGTGCGCAGGGAGAGCGTTAAGGATCTTACCAAGGGATAAGTATAAAGCCGCTTCCGGGAACCTCAGAAGCGGCTTTTGTGAACGGAGGAGAAAAATGTTGTACAATGCACATGACCGCACTATTTCAGTCGGCGGCTCCGATATGGATTATGCTGTTTTCGGCAAGGGAAAGAAGATACTTGTTGTCATTCCGGGACTGAGCCTGCGTGATGTGAAGGGTGCGGCTTTATCTCTGGCTTATATGTACCGTATGTTTGCTAAAGATTACACTGTTTATGTGTTTGACAGAAAGCGAAGCATACCCGAGGGGTATACCGTGTGCGATATTGCAGAGGACACGGCGCAGGCGATGGAGCAGCTGGGTATCAAAAAAGCTGATGTTTTTGGAGTGTCTCAGGGTGGAATGGTTGCGCAGTATCTGGCATTGGAGCATCCGCAGCTCGTGAATAAGCTGGTGCTGGGTGTGACGCTCTCGCGGAACAATCCCACGGTTGAGGCGGTCATCAACAGATGGGTAGACTGCATACAACACGGCGATGTTTCCTCAATAGTCATGGATATGACAAAGATAATGTATTCCGAAGCGTATGTGCGCAGATATAGAATGCTTCTTCCGCTGCTGGCAAGGGTGAGCAGACCGAAGGATCTGCAGCGCTTTGAGCGACTTACCAAGGCGTGCCTTACTTGCGATACATACGATCGGCTCACGGAGCTGAAATGTCCCGTGCTTGTTCTGGGCGGCAGCAAGGATAAGATAGTTACGGGCGAGGCTTCCGTGGAGATCGCTGAAAAGCTCGGATGTGAGAGCTTCATGTATGAGGAACTGGGTCATGCGGCTTATGAGGAAGCAAAGGATTTCAATCAGCGTATATATGATTTCCTGAATAAATAACTAAAAAGCCGAGGCGTTGACCTCGGCTTTGATGTTTATGTAAGATTTATCTGAACTGACTAACGATCTCGTCCATCTTCTGGGTATCCTCTGTAACGGAGGCTGCAATAGAAGCACTCTCCACTGCGGTCTGGGAGGTCTCGGAGATGATCT
>JAZSEG010000285.1:0-7646 GCA_045531575.1 Oscillospiraceae bacterium
TAAGACCGCTTGGCCTCCGACTTGGACTTTCGGGCAGCATCACCGACCCCGAGATAATGTTCTCGGACAAGCTGGCTTCACACGTTGCAAGGGAATTCAAGAAGATCGCACCTTTGTATGAGTTCTATCTGAAAGCCGAGGCGCTTGCCACGAACCCTGATGAATTGACATAACATAACGCCGCTCCAACGCATAACGGAGCGGCTTTTCTGTACTCAACGGAGCGTTTAGTATGTCGGTAAAAAGCGTTGATTGACTTTTTTCATTATGTGGATTATACTTGAATTACGGTACCGAAATAAACATTCAAGGAGAAAACACAATGAATCTTACAATAGGAGAAAACATCAGGATAATGCGCCGCAAGTGCGGCTTTACGCAGGAAGAACTTGCGTCTATGCTCTCTGTAACTCCGCAGGCTATTTCCAAGTGGGAGAACGGTAACGGCACTCCCGACATATCTCAACTGGTACCGCTTGCACAGATATTCGGTATCACAACAGACTCTCTGCTGGGAGTAGTATCTGACCTTTACGGCGACGCACACACCGAGGCGACGCTTAATCACGAAAAGCTGCTGATGTCCACCTCACAGTCCAAAGCGGAAAGGCACCTCGCCGCTTACAGCTATTTCCGTGCTGAATCCGAAAAAGAACCGACAAATTATGTTATCATGCGCAAATGCATAAACCACGGTGCAGATCTCAGCCGTTTCACAAATCTGAATGGTTTTCTTGCTGATAAGCCTGAGCTTCGCGACGACATTTTTGCTGACTGCGAGCGAAAGAACCAGTGTATCTCCCGTTACTGCGATGACAAGGATAACGTGGAGAAGGCTAATTTCGCAATGGCATGGGTATATATCCATAACCAGAAATATGATAAAGCCAAGCAGCTGATCGACCGTCTTCCTAGCATTGAAAGCAATAACCTCAAAGAAACCATAATGACCAAATTTATCAAGTTCCAGCATGGCTTTGAAGCATCGAAGCCATATATCACAGCTAATATCAGTAGCCTTATTAAAGTAACCGCAAAGGAATTCTATTATGATCTTGAGGACTATGTATGGAGTGCAGATGCAAACGAAACGTTGGAGCTGTCCGAAAAGCTGTTTGCAATCATGAACGCATACAAGGCTTTTGATGAACTACATCCTGTTATTCTGGACTGGGAAAACCATATCAGACGTTTCATGCCGAGATGCTACGCAAAGCTGGGTGAATACGACAAAGCTGCCGAACAGCTGATGATAATTATTCAGAACTGCAGGGATATCTTCAACGACGAAGAGGCAGTTGTTCACGCCAAGGAAGAAATAGGCTTTGCGATGGAATATCTTGATGAAGCCCATAAAGAAAAGCTGATGACCTGCGAAGATTATAAGCAAGCAATGGAAATTATCAATGGATAATACAAACAGGCTCACAAAACACTGTGAGCCTGTTGTTTTATTACGGTCTTTGAACGCCAAGCTTTATAAAGTTATACTCCCTTGCAATGGCGTCCCAAGTGGGCGCCCCTACGACGCCTGTGACATCCAGTCCGAAAAGCTCCTGAAAACGACGTACCGCCTCCTCGGTCTGCTCGCCGAAATAGCCTGTCACCTGCACAGTCGGAATATCCTGATAATTCTGACCGATGACTCTGAGATAGGTCTGCAGCTCCCGCACATCATCGTTTGCGAGACCTGGCGTGAGATTATATCCCGGATAAAGCGCCGCCGCACCCGATTCGTAACCCTCGGGCAGGCCTGCAAGTATCTGATCGTATATCTGCTGGATAAGCTGCCATGTGCGGAAATCCACTATTCCATCAGGATTCAAGCCGTAGAACTCCTCGAATGCAATTACCTGCTGCTCTGTCTCTGCGCCGAATACACCTGTGGACTCCACGGAGGGTATCTCGGGATTGAAATACGCTATCACGTTAAGATAATACTGCAGAGAGCGCACAGGCTGACCGTAATCGCCACGCTGCAGCCGCTCGGGGAAGGTGAGCTCCACCTCGGGACGTGTAAGGCCCTCGCTGGTAAGCTCTGCGAGATTCTTTACCGCCGTGAAAATGAACTTGATCTGATACCATGTGGCTTTGTTTACTACACCTGTCTGTGGTAAGCCAAATACACTCTGGAACACACGCACCGCCTCTGCCGTACTCTCACCATAAAGTCCGTTAGCGGGCGTTATCTTCGGAATGGCGGGGTAATTGTTGCCTATACGATTCAATTCAACCTGAATGGTGCGCACCTCGTTTCCCGATGAGCCTATTCCAAACGGCGTGCCGGGATAGGAGGGAATGTACGGCTCTACAGGGGCATTGCGCACGATATTTATGTCATCACCGTAATAGTATTGCAGTATCTCATACGGTGTGTATCCCTGATTCGCAAGCGGCACCGTTCCCCACTGGGAAAGTCCCTGACAGGTTACAGTAGTACCGTTGCAGAACTGTGTAAACAGCGGCTCGACACTGCCCTGCCTTACAACATAATTATTGAACACCTCATCTACAATACGGCTGATGTTGTCGAACACCTCTCTGCCGTTGACAAATGCCTGATCGTACTGGGTGGAACTGGTTATGTCGAAATCATAGCCACGGCTCCTGTACCACTCGGTAAACACACGATTGAGCGCAAAGGTTATCTGAGCATAGATATTTGCTCTCAGTGAAGCTTCAGGCCATGTGGGATATATCTCGCTGGATGCGACATTCTTAATATAATCAGGAAACGATAGCGTTACATTCGCAGCTGCCACGTCAGGTGGTCCAAGATGAACAGTTATGTTTTCAGGGATGGTTGGTACATCGTAACGTGCCATTATGCACCTCCGTTCAGATCAGGCTCCTGTTCAACGATAACATCAGTCTCCTGACCAAGCTCGGGAACCATCGCCACCTTCTGCAAAGACAGCACGCCCTCAAACACGGGAATATCACTGATAAGAACATCATTATAGCCCGCCGCAGATACCTCTGCATTGTAAAGCGCATAAGGCTGAACTGAGCTGTCGGGAGTTTCTGAAAGCTCCTTAGGCGGTGCAGGTAAGGACATCACCTGTGTAAGTCCGCTGCTGTCGGTGGTAAGCGAATAGAAAACGTGCTTCTTCCCGCCGATATTTTTGGATATGACCACTCTAGCCCCCGCTACAGGAAGAGCCGCTCTCGCAGTGTATGTGCGAAACCGCAGACTACCACGGCGATCGTTGATATCAGTGTATTCCTGCAACGAGCCATATTCCTGCTCCGCGGGGATATCAGATCTTTCGCCCTGCTGCTCCAGAGGTGCAATATCCTCAGGAGAATTATCCTGCGGCTGATCCTCGCTGAAATCTCTTTTCGCCAGCTTTTCGTCATCATCCTCACCGCTCTGCGGAACATCATCTAAGCGCTCCGCTTCCTCTGGCGTAACAGTACTTACGCCTTCAACATCCTCATCTGAAGTATCCGTTGCCTTATCATACAGCTCTGCAAACATATCACCGAAACTGTCCAGCAGCTCACTTTCGGGTACTGTTCCTATGATTTGTGGCTCACGCTGCTCTGTTTGTGCAGGAGAAGACTCCTCTGGCGTAATGTTCTCCACAGATGGCATAGTTACTTCGGCAGGCTCTGCGGTAACTTCTTTAGGTTCCTCGTAAGTCATTTCAGGGAAATCAAGTTTCGCCTTTGGCATTGCTTCCGAAGATCTGCTGTACTCAATAAGCTCTCGCTTGTATTTTTCAATAAGCTGCTTCATATCATCCATAGCTGTCTCCTTTTCATATACGCAAAAAATCTGCGCTAAGATCCACTTTCGGTGAATTATATGCGCAGATATAAGCATATATGCATCAAAAAAGCTCCGGATCTCTCCGGAGCTTTAATGTTATGTGTTATCAGGAATAACGCTTCTCGTACATATAATCGTTAACGCCCTTAACGATGAATACGAACAGGATGCCTGCACAAGCAGCAAGGGAAACCATCAGCAGAACTGCTGTGATGATGTAGTTGTAACCTACATAACCCTCAGTTGCGGCAACTCTCGCTGCTCTCTCACCAAACACATTGAAGATGTTGATGAAGTTATTGGAGATAACCAGCAGGTACATACCGAGTGTGCCGAACTTTGTGAAGCTGTAGCCGCCCATCATTGCGAGAGCAAGGAACAGTGTAGCGCCTCCGTAAACGAAGAAGTACATATAGTCCATAGCGCCGATAGGATAGCCTGCGTACATCTCTCTGTGCCAGAGTGCATAAGCAGCAATTGTGAGGATGAAGCTGAGTACGATAGTTCCTGCAGAGATCAGCACTGCCTTAGCAGGCTTTGCATCATCTGCTGTGAACTTGAAGCTGAGCTTGCTCTTGATCTTGTTGAATGCCAGCAGCGCAACAACAACCGAAGCAACAAGTGCAACGATCAGGAAGATAGTTGCGATCCACCATGCAGTGGTCATACCATTACCTGCTGCGAACCAGTCGATAGCAGCCTGATCGCCCTGATTTCTCAGAGCCTTTGTGGGCATATAAGTATTGAATATCCAAAGAATTCTCTTAACTACTGCAAGAAGATTGGAGATGACCATAGCGCCGCCGAAAGCTGCATAGAAGTACATTGCCCAGTCAGCCTCACGGATGAACATGATAGCTGCAACCAGTGCGATAGCCAACAGGCCTGCGATGGTGTAGCCCTGTGCCAGAGCGGTATCGTTTGTCCAGCCAAGGAACAGAGACCAGTTAGCGCCGTATGCGTACATAGCGAACTTTGTTGCTACGATAAGCGCCATGAATATACCATAAAGAACAAAGCCGAACTTCATGCGCTTGTTCATAGCTGCTACCTGCTCGTCAGTCAGCAGCATATCGTCTATGTATTCATCATTGTTGATAAGGATGAAGAACAGGCAGAAAGCAAGACAGATGATAGCGTCAACCACGCCGAAGATCATGATGCTTCTGCGCATATTTGCAAAGGGGATAAGCAGAGCTGCCATACCAACAACGTGCTTTGCGCCGAATACTGCGATAAGATAGCTCTTAGCAAAGGAAAGACCCTTGAACATGCAGAATGCAAGCAGCAGCGCGATTCCTGTGAAGATCAGATAGATGATCGCCATGTTCAGGATGGTGTCAGACAGGGAAAGGATGATCTGATATTCTTCCTGCTCAGCCTTGGAAGCAAACAGCTTGCCGAAAAGCTTTACAGTACAGGTCATGCCCTGTGCATTGTAGTCATCGCACTTCTGGAAAACAGGATTGATATAAAGCGGTGCGAAAACGAAGAAATAAGAAACAATCGCCTCGATCAGGGAGAAAACAGCCACGCCAATGCCTATAGTCTTATTGGTGAGACCGAATCTTCCGGATTGCTGTGCGCTCATTGCAGATGTCATTAAGCAGTCCTCCTAAAATTGCACGGCGATTTCACAAACATGCGCAAATCGCCAATATATACTTCATTACACATTATATCATAAGTAATCGTTTTTTTCAAGACGAAACCCGCAAATTGCTCCATGCGGTTTTGTACAAATTTACAGCAGAATATTTGTGCATTTAGTATCTTGACACTACGCTCATAAAAACGATTACTTACTGCTGATAAGCGCCCAAAGAGCAGGTGTAGATAAACTCCACCGCATCTCCATCCGATAATGTGTACGCTCCTGCAGATACCGAAGGACGCTCGCTGTTCACACTATAAAGCCAGCCGCTTTCGCTGCCGCAGTCGAACTCATACAGTCCGCCGATGCCCTGCACATATTCACCGAATGCACTTCCTGTGTGTTCCACCTTCAGCTGCTGTCCCTTTGCAGCCTCTATCAGGGCGTCGAATGCTGTAGAACCCTCAGGAACTGTAACGCCACACGAAAGCATCACTCCGTTTTCAGGAAGATCAAGCGAAAGCTCATACAAAAGAGCCTCACTGCAATCAACTGTAACCGTGACCTTGATGCCATCACTAGCCGCTGAAGAATAATATTCATCGGGAGTGCGGATGTCCAGCAGAAACACTGCAATTCCCGCCATACAAAGCAGCACAGGAAACAGCAACAGCTTTTTCTTGCCGATAGCAAACAGGATGATCGTCGCTATGATTCCTGCTCCTATCAGCACACCGCCGATAATATGCCTTATTCCATCACCTGTAAATCCTGTCTCGGGTTCTGTCAGAATATCATCTGACTCCTCCGACGCCTGAACAGTGCCTGAATCGCTCTGTTCCGCCACCGCCTGCTGTTCTTCCGAAAATTCATACAATGCCCTGCCATCGCTCAGAAGCTCCAATGATGTAAGAGCCATCAAAGCCTGCATCGTAGCAATGCCGTCTGCCTCGCCATCGGGAAGGTGAGCATATCCGCACTCTCTGCGATATGAAAGCATGGCATCCAGCGCCTTTTTAACCTGTATATCATCCTCGCCATATCCAAGGGTCGCGAACGCCGTTACAGCCTGTGCAACGCTTTCGCAGTTCTCCACATTCATGCTGCTGTAGCCGCCACTTTCCAGCTGCAGCGCTCTCAGGCACTGCTCTGCACGCACTACGGCCGCCGCTACCGACTCCACACCCATGTGTGGTGCGAGTGCATATATAACCGATGCCGTCATGTCCGTGTCCGCTGCGCTGCCTTTCAGCGAAAAACCGCCATCCTGCAGCTGCTTTGAAATCAGGTATTCCGTCAGTGATTCCACAGTGTTCAGAGCATTTTCAGGCTCAGTTATGCTGCTGCAGTTCGCCGCAATCAGTCCCCAGACATAAGCATTCATGCCCTGTCGGTCGAACTTATCGTTGTTGTAGACCGCAGCACAAATAAGCTCCTCACTGCATCTTCCTGCGGCGGAAAGAATGATCGCCGCCCGCTGAAGATCTGTCGGCTTCACAAAGCGCTCGCTGCTCATCATGCTCTGCGCCGCACCCTCTACCGAATCAAGGTATGCCTCTGCGCCCTCTGTGCCGTATAAACGTATATAGCAGAGCGCCGCCCAGTCGTTATCGCCGAATTCAAGCTCTTCGAAAAAACTGCTCTTATCCTGATTATAGACGGCAAATATCTCATCCGCCCCATAAGCCGCAGCGGAAAGAGCGGTCTGCACCGCTAAGAAAAACGCCATGCAGACCGCCAGTATTATCCGAATACGTTTTTTCATCTCTTTTTTGATGCGAGCATAGCTGCACCTGCAAGAACTGCGGCGCCAAAAATTGCCGCAATGCTCTCTGCACCCGTGTCAGGAGACTGCTTATCGCCTGCCATCGGCTCTTCCGCTGCTGCAAATGCCGCTGCAGCCGCATCAATATCGGCCTGAGATACGCCGAATGTGCCTAACACATTGATAGCATTATCGTATGCCGCAGAATCCTTGTTTTCCGCCGCAAGCTCGGCAAGCTCTGCCGTATCTACCATATCCACCAACGCAGGAGCGCCGCCCCAGGATGAATTGTCTATTCCGAGATCACAGCCGTAGCCGTATACACTAAAACGGAATACCACCACATCGCCATCAGCAGGCTCATATCCCGAAATGCCTACCTGCGCATATTCTCCGTTCAGGAACCAGTTCCAGCCTGATTCAGCAGTGTAATCATACGCTGAAAGATAGCCGTCGTTGTTTCTGCCGAACATTTCAGGGCATACCTCCGCAACAGCTGCAGGAACGTCAGC
>JAZSEG010000296.1:0-4414 GCA_045531575.1 Oscillospiraceae bacterium
GCCGTTTTTAATTCGCCCCCGAAGGGGACACCACAGGCTATGAGGATTTCCGCTGCAGGCTGGGCAGCGAGAGATATAGAAGATAACATTTTTATGGGGTTTGTACGCTCGGCTGCGGTGGAGCGGCAGGATGCTCCGCGGGAGCGTTCTTCATTGCGAGACCAAGCACCATTGCGGCTGCTGCAGGGAGAAAGTATGCTACTGCACCAAGGATGGTGGGATGGGGATGGATATTGATATGGATCGTGTAGAAGAAATGATATGTAATTGCTAAGGATAGCCAACCAAGCATAGATATTGCAGTTGCGGCGATTTTGTCACGTAGCTTAGCGTGGTCTACGGTACCGAATACAAAGAAAAGGAGCATAGTTGCCATGACCATGTAAAATGTAGCGTCGAGGAACAGGGCGATCGGAAGAACGAAAAAAAAGAGAAAGATGCTTTCTGATGATGCTATAAAATCAGCAAATATCGATATCGTGATTGAAACTGCACCTGCCAATGTACCTAAAGAGGATAGCCACACTTTTTTTCGTGCAAGAATAAATCCGAGCGGTATTGCAAGATTGGCAATTAAATGCAGACACCCAACGACAGTCCACATCACACCGCCTTTGCGGAATTCGTAAACAGCAGCTCTGTGATTAATAATGTTGTACACTATACTTATCACAAATGCAGCAATAGAAAGAATAACTGCAAAATAATACAACTTGGAATTATTGGGGATATATAGCTTTCCTGTATGGCGTTTATCTGCCGCAGGATGACTGTCTGAACTTTGATCAAGCGATAAATAGAACAGAAACGCAGCAATTGCAGTGGAGATAGCCGATACCCATTCCGTTAAACCTGCTTCGCTGATATGTATACTATAGAATACAAGGTAGGTGTATTGCGAGAATAGCCAGCATAAAGCAGAGAGCAAGGCGGTAACGAGACTGTGTTTCATGATGCCTTTTCTGGATAGACGCTGCAATAAGATACAGATGAATGTCGTTACTAATGGAATAAGTACGCTTCCAAAACAAAAAAGAATTAAGAATGGTGCGACAATGATGGTGATGAAATAATCCGATATCGCTTCTATTGCTACATAACACACTGTCACTATAGCAGGTGCAAGGGTGAAGATTATTCCAAGGTAGCCATACAATGATCTGCGGTGAGCTAATATGAAGCCGAACGGTACCATGAGTTCCGCAGCTATTCGGGTGGCACCGAGTATGGGTGCCGACATCTCTCCCACACCTTCGATACCGATGCTCTTCTGAGTGAATTCCCATGCTATCGTGCCATACTGAAGATAATTAAACAGGAATTTCAATACAACCGAAACGATCGCTACAATAACAGCTGCATAATACAGCTTCGAGCCACGAGGGACAAAGAGCCTTTCCTTTTCCATATATTCACCTCAGTTGGTAATTTTCCGATTTAACTTATTATATCAATAAAAACAAATCTTGTCAACCAAAGCGCTTATCCGTTTGTGGATTTACATGAAAATGCGCAGGTCGGTGCAAAAATCCGCAAAAACCGCTTGCAAACGCCGCCCCGCCGAGTATAATAAAAGCAGAAAAAAGGCAGAATAAACTATCGCAGCACAAAGAAAGGAAGAAAGCCATGGAGCTTACAACTATACAGCACCTCTGCACGCTGAGCAGGCTGCGCTACGATGACGAGTCGCTCAGGCGTGTGATGGAGGAGATGACGGACATAGTGGCGCTGATGGATACCATCAAGGAATCCGATCTCTCATACGACGACACGAAGGACAACAACAGCATCGCCTTTTCCGAGGTGAGGGAGGACATCCCGCAGGAGTCCTGCCCGAGGGATAGGCTGCTTGCAAACGCACAGAGCAGCGATGACTGCTACATCGTGCCGAAGGTCGTGGAGTAAGGGGGATACTATGGATATCACAAGAGCGGATATTCGCACGCTGCGAAAGGCGCTTGATGAAAAGCAGATAAGCGCAGCGGAGCTTTGCGTAGAGTATCTCAGCCGCATAGAACAGCATGACGGCGGTCTGCTCTCATACATCACCGTCACAAAGGACGAGGCTTTGCAGATGGCACAGCAGGCGCAGAGCCGCATCGACAGGGGAGAAGCCTCCATGCTTACTGGCATCCCGATTGCAGTGAAGGACAACATCTGCACCGATGGAATCCGCACCACCTGCGCCAGCAGGATGCTTGAAAATTTCACACCGCCCTACGATGCCACGGCGATACAGCGCCTTAAAGCTGAGGACTATGTGCTTCTCGGCAAGACATCCATGGATGAATTTGCAATGGGCGGCTCGAATCAGACCTCGGCGTTTGCGAAAACACGCAACCCCTACGACCTTACAAGAGTCCCGGGCGGCTCCTCGGGCGGAAGTGCGGCGGCGGTGGCGGCTTCTCTTGCGCCTTGCGCCTTAGGCTCGGACACGGGCGGCTCGATACGTCAGCCTGCCGCTTTCTGCGGTGTAACGGGCATCAAGCCCACCTACGGCAGGATATCCCGATACGGACTTGTGGCGTTTGCAAGCTCCCTCGATCAGATAGGGCCTGTCTGTAATTCCGCATGGGACTGCGCCATCCTGCTGAACGCACTCTGCGGCTTTGATCCTCACGATGCCACAAGCGCAAGAGTACAGTCTCCCGATTTCACCGAAAGTCTGGGACAGCCTGTAAACGGTCTGCGCATAGCCCTGCCGCAGGAGTTCTTCTCCGACGCCGTGGAGGACGAGGTGAAGCAGGCGGTGCTGGCGGCGGCAAAGGCTCTCGAAGCAAAGGGCGCAGTGCTGAAGGAATGCTCCATGAAGGCGCTGAAATACGCCGTGCCGTCCTATTATCTCATCGCCTGCGCCGAGGCGGCTTCAAATCTCTCACGGTTTGACGGCATAAAATACGGCTTCAGAGGTGAAGGCAGCACATACGAGGAGCTTATCTGCGACAGCCGCTCAAAAGGCTTCGGCGAGGAGGTAAAGCGCCGCATCCTGCTCGGAAACTACGCCCTTTCCAGCGGCTATTACGACGCTTACTATAAAAAGGCGCTTGCGCTGAGACAGGAGATAATCCGAGAATACGACGAGATACTTTCCGCTGCGGATGTGATACTCACTCCCACAGCGCCAACCGCTGCATACAAGATAGGCGCACAGGACAGCGACCCCGTGCAGATGTACCTTGCGGATATCTGCACCGTCACTGCGAACATTGCAGGCGTGCCTGCGGTGAACACCACCTGCGGCTACACCGCCGAGGGTCTGCCGATAGGAATGTCGCTGACAGGCAGGCGCTTTGACGAGCAGACCATACTTCAGGCAGCGGACGCTTTCGAGCAGGAGTTTTCGCCTGTAAATCCGAGCTTCAAGGGGGTGCAGAAATGAGATACTATCCCACCTTGGGACTTGAGATACATGCCGAGCTGCTCACACGCTCCAAGATATTCTGCAGCTGCTCTGCGGAGTTCGGCGGCGAGCCTAACACACGCTGCTGCCCCGTTTGCAGCGGACTGCCGGGAACGCTTCCCGTGCTGAACAGAACGGCGGTAGAGTACATCATCAGGGCAGGCTACGCCATGAACTGTGACATCAGCCGCTTCACGAAATGGGACAGAAAGAATTATTTCTACCCCGATCTGCCAAAGGCTTATCAGATATCGCAGATGCCACGCCCCGTCTGCCTTGACGGATATGTGGATATCGAGGTCAGCGGAGAAACAAAGCGCATCCGCATAAACCGCATACATCTCGAGGAGGACGCAGGCAAGCTCATCCACGATGAGGAGCGCAGGATATCCCTTGCAGACTACAACCGCTGCGGCATTCCGCTGATAGAGATAGTCACCGAGCCTGACTTCCACTCCGCCGAGGAGGTAACGGCGTTCTTCGAGCAGGTGAAGCTGCTGCTTCAGTACGCAGGAATATGCGATTGCAGGATGGAGCAGGGCAGCATCCGCTGCGATATCAATATCTCCATAGCACCCGAGGGCAGCGAGGTGCTCGGCACAAGAACGGAGCTTAAAAACCTCAACTCCATGCGTGCGGCGGAAAGAGCCATCGCAGCGGAGATAAAGCGCCAGAGCGAGCTGCTCGACAGGGGAGAAAAGGTGGTGCAGCAGACAAGGCGCTTCAATGATTCCACAGGCGAAACGGTGGCGATGCGCTCCAAAGAGGACGCCCACGATTACCGCTATTTCCCAGATCCCGATATTCCGCCCATCATCTTCACCGAGCAGGAGCTTCAGAGCATCAGGGACTCACTGCCCGAAATGCCGCAGCAGCGCATGGAGCGCTACATGAACGAATACGGCGTGAGCCGCAGCGATGCGGTGGTGATAGTCGGCAGCAAGCGCATCAGCGATCTCTATGACGAGGCTGCGGCGGCAAGCTCCATGCCGAACAAGGTGGCAAGCTATCTTG
>JAZSEG010000284.1:0-13545 GCA_045531575.1 Oscillospiraceae bacterium
GAATACGACAACACAAGCAACGCTATCACTGAATTACTGAACGAACATATTACCGACTTTGAGACCAACAACAAGATTGATTGCTTGATAACTGAAATTATGGTGGAGTCGCAGGCGATAGGGTTTGAACAGGGCTTTGAAATGGCTATAAAGCTATTGAGTGGCAACACTACAACAAGGTAAATTACAGCGGAGTTCACAGCTCCGCTTTTTGCGTGCCTGTGAGAGTCTACAAGCCGCCTTTATAGATTTGGGGGATAGTTTGCTGTTCTGTCGTCTTGCCGCTATTACAGACGATTTTCAGCGGCAATTCAGCTTGTGATTTTGACTTTGAAGCAAGAGCGAACCAAGAGGGATTTTGCAAACGAACAGAGAGCGAACAGATAGAAATTTTATAAACAAACTCCGAACGAACTCCGAGAAAGAAATTATAAACATAACTTGTTATGCTTATAAATCCCCATCGAACAACGAGAAAACACCCAGCAGCCGACACGATGTCGGGAGCTGCTGAACAGAACACGAACAGAACATTGAACGCCGAGAGAACGGGCGGTATTTTGCACCCGTTAAGCAAAGAGGAAGCAGAGAGAACCACGCAAAGAGGAACAGCGCAAAAGGGTAACATTTGAAATGATACCCCCAACTTTGGCGATATTGCCGACTCCTAAACTTTAAGGAGTGATTGCTGTTCACGGCTCAAATTTGAGCTGTCCAAACTCATCACTCAACCCAGATCTAGGCTGAGTAAATTGCGTGCGCCATTAGTGCGCCATTTTGATGAAAGTGCGCTGAATTGAATTACACGACGTTAAACATTCACTTTCACAAAACCGCATTACAAAACCATATATCGAACATAATTCAACACCGCAAAACGATTTTCTCCCAGCTACGAACCAAGGGGTCAGGGGTTCGAATCCCTTCTGGCGTGCCATAGGATAACCTCACAAACGTGATTGTAATGCGGTTTGTGAGGTTTTTCTTTTGCCTAAAATCGGTTTTGGTCTTTGTTTGGTCTTTATGGAGAAAAACAAAGTACCATTATAATAGTGTAAAGCTGTTTGCTATTGCTTCGCTTGCTCTTGCCTGTGCTTCGATGAACGAATGAGCATATATGTTTAGCGTCGTACTTGCTTGGGCGTGTCCTAAACAATGCTGCACCGTTCTGATATCTACGCCTGCATTTATCAATAATGTAGCGTTAAAATGTCGGAAGCTGTGAATTGATACATACCGCAGCTTGTTCCGCTCACAAAACCGCCTTAACCATGAATCTGGTGTCATAGGTGAAAGCTGCGCACCGTTATACGCCTTCATCACCGCATTGTTATCATCAATCCACTTTGTACCGAGCTTGTCTGCCTGTTCATCATAGAAATCAAGCAGCTTTTTCAAATGATCGAACACTACCTGCGGAAGCTTTAGGCTTCGTATTGATTTATGCGTTTTCGGTGTTTCGGTGACTATTCCCAGATTTGCGATATGATACGCAGCTTGCCTTATGTGAATGATGCTGTTTTCAAAATCAACGTCCTTCCATGTCAAGCCCATTATCTCACCGAGCCTGAAGCCACCGTAAATCGCAAGGATAAAGAAACACTGATAATTCATCGGCGCATCTTCAAGCAGCACATCAACAAACCTCTGCATTTCTTCAAGGGTATATAAATCTTTTTCGGGTGTCCTCTGCGGTGGAAGCAAAGCTTTCTTGCAGGGGTTTTCGCTTATCATTCCCATTCTGATAGCATATTCAAGCACAGACGATATGTACGAAACACTGTTCTTTATGGTCTTTGCCGACAGTGCTTTGTAACCTTTTGTTTCGCTGCCCTTCTGAAAGCTGCTGATTAGCTGCTGTATCGTTCTGGTGGATATCTTGTCTATCCTCAGATGTCCGATCTCGCCGTTTACACGCTTCTGAACAGTTCGCAGATTATCAAGCGTTGTTGCCTTGTATCGGGGGTTTGCGTATTCATCAAGCCATTGCGCCGCAAAAGCTTCAAACTTTACAGCAGATGAAACATAGCCATTGTTGCAGGCTTCTTCAAATAATACTGCCTGCCGCTGCAGCTCCTTTTCGATCTGCTTTTCAGTCATATTCTCGTCTGGTTTCCACGTCATGCTCTGAATTATCTGCTTGCCGCTGACGGAGTAACCGCACGATACCTTTATTCTATATGCGTTTCCACGCTTCTGTATTGTAGCCATACAATTATGCCCTCCTGCACATAATTGTTATGCTCTACCCCTACGATCTATTTTACCATAATCCGATTATCTCAGTCAATAGGGGCAAAGCATAACGATGGCTTTTATTCGCCCTTAACGAGCTTTAGCAGCACATCCTGATTTATAAGATACTTTTTTCCTGCCTTGATATGCGGCAGCGTGCCTTCCTTGCACATTCTTCTAATGCGGTATTCTGTAAGCCCCTTTACTGCCTGTGCAGCTTCCTTAATAGTCAGCATTGTTGTTCTGGTTTCTGTCATTGCAATTCCTTTCTGCTGCATCTGAATATACAGCCAAGAATTCTTCTGTCTGGTATTCTATGAATTCATTCTTTGCAACGAAATAAACCACCTTGTTTATACGCCTGAGAAACGCTCTCCAAACCTCTGGTTTATTCTGCTGTATCGGCAGATATTGCTGACTTAGCGGAATATTTGAGATTATATACACCTTCGTATAGCAGGCAATTTTATTCGCATATCTGCATGGGAGTTCCAAAGGGTAGCCGTCAAGATAATTCAGCATATCCTGTATTTTAAAAGCGGAGCTGAATTCTTCGAATATAATAACATCCTGCCCTTTGTATCCGTCAAAGCCGCCGAATATGTAATTTGTGACCCTGAACACATTTTCATATCCGTACTGCTCCAGTACACTTCGGCTTTTGCCTGTGCCAGTTTCACCGAAGATGTATGTAACTGTCAGCTCACGAAATTTGTTCTTGAATTCCTCGTTTATTATGATCTGACGGGTTTTCTCAATATAATCCGTCTTTGTAAGATAGTCGGGGTATTCTTCTAAGATCTCATAGGTTGACAATCCTGATTTTATACTGTCATATAGGTCTGCCAGATCGTTTCTTGCTCCCTGTCGCTCGATGGGCATTTCGCCCCATTCTTCCTGCGTATCGGGGAGCTTTGTATTGCTTTTCTCCTTGTTGCCTTCCCACTTGCCTTCTTTGAAAACATAATCCCTGTTTTGCTCGGAAGTTCCTTTTGCAAGCTCGATATGTGCGGATTCAAACCGCCTTTTTATGGTCGAAAAACGCACCGCAGATGACGAGTATATGAATATATGTGTATGATGTGTCTGCGTTTTGCCGCCGACTTCATCAGCCATGCAGTAATATGATACAGATTTCATTTCCGAAATCTTATCCTTTATTACCTCGTGTGTCAGCCCTTTATCCAAAGGGTTGTTAATGGTTATCTGCCATTTTCGTGATTGTGTATCTTTAGGTTTGCCTATAATACCACCTCTTTGATAATATTACACTGCTTGCGCCGTACGAAGTGCCAGGCGCAAAGCAGTGTGCAGCGCTTGCGCTGCAAAAAGTGGGTAGGTTAGTGTTACCCTACCCACTTCTATCGCAAATACGCTAAAACCGCATTATAATCAAGTTTACTGGTCTGCGACAGCAAATGTCGCAAATACTAACGTGTAGCACCCGACTTGATGTAATTATGCAGCTTCTGATGGTCTGTAATGCTCGGTACTCTGACCGCTGTAAATTCAGTACCGTTATTCAGCATATATCCAGCGCCTTGCTTCCTATTCGGCAGCATAAGCTTCTTGTATTCGCTGAAGAACATTCCCTTAACATAGCAGTATTTACGCCCCAAAAAGAGGAACTCATTCTAACACATAACAGTAAACGGTATCGCTAATCGACGATACCGTTTTTAGTATGAAAAAGTGGTATTATATCAATCTATCATTAGTATATCGGTAATTAATCTTTTATTCGTTGTTTTAATCTCCATTTTTTTGTTTGTCGTATAACTGTTCCATAAATTGCTCAACTCTGCCTTTGTTCCGTTCGCTTAAGCGCAGAAACATTTTAATTATCATCTCTTCATCTGCACCAAGCTTGCCAGAAGCGATGGAGCGGGGACAGTCAGTGCGTCCAGCAATGTAATCGATACTTACATTATAAAAGTTAGCCAAAACAACAGCAAAATCAAGAGGTACTGTATGCTTGCCTTGTTCATAATTGGTATAGGTGGTTTTATGCATACCCAATTCATTGCTCAATATTTCTTGAGTCAGATCTTTATCTTCGCGCAGATCGCGAATACGCTGATAATGCTGCATACGATTTTTTACCTCCCTTAATAAACTTTGTTTGGAGTTTGCTGAGTAAAATATGATAAAAATTATAACACGATATTAGTATTTGTATTGACAAAATGCAACGAATTATGTATAATAGATATGTAAAATACAACAAACATTGGATTGAACCTTGCAACAGGAGAAATAAATACATAATATAACAACTATAAAGGCGACCCTCATTATGAATTTGCGATTTACGATTGTTTCACCTTAAAGGTGTTTCATACAAAACAAAAAAGAAAGAGGTTTTCTAATTATGAAGAACAGAATCATTGGCACACTCGCAGCTATCATCGCTGCAACATCCCTAATGGTAACAGCATCTGCAGCTGACACGACACTTACTGATGAGAGCGGTTATACTGTTATTATCAGTGATGTACACACTGCTGACGGCTATCAGTCTTTCTCAGAGACGCTGACTACAGGACAGGGTATCGTGATTACAGACGAATACTTTTTCCCTATCGGCGGCGAGGTCGAGTACTGTGTGAGAACATGGGTTCTCCCAGAAGGTATGGCAGCGGAGGAAGGTATTTGGGAGCTGCCTGTAGATCAGTGTGAGGTTATAGGCGAAAGAACATACAGATCTCCCCGCAATTACGATGTGTGGGGAATTGACGGTACTGCAGAGGAAGCTCAGCTGTACAGTCTGAATAGCTGTCTTTCCGAAGGCTACACAATCGTATCTGATGCAGCTACTCCTGAAGACGACACTTCCGATGATACCGCAACTGGTGACACTTCCGATGATACCACAGGTGGTACATCTGATGATACCGCAACAGGCAACACTTCTGATGATACCGAATCGGATAAAGCTTCTCCGGATACAGGTGTTGAGGATATAGCTGCAATAAGCGGCACGTTGCTGATTGCAAGCTCTGCTCTGCTTCTCTCTCGTAAGAAGAAATAATCCTCACAAAGGGAATGCTCTGCCAATTCTATAGCAGAGCATTTTCCTGTTTTACCCCCACCGCTCACTTAGCTCAAACGCTCAATAATAAACGGTATCGCCGCCTGACGATAATGAAGCGATCGCTGATAAAAACAAAGCACCTTGATTTTCGTCAAGGTGCTGTTGATTTATCGGGGCAGGCATAACAACTGATTTTAAAATCTTGGTCTTTATTTGGTCTTTATCGTGGCAAAAAGCTGCCACATAACGCCAAAGCACACAACAAAGAAATCGCATAACACCGCCATTTGTAAGAGGTTGCTACAGATCGCAACACCTACGGAAGCGGTTTCGAATCCCTTCTGGCGTGCCATGAAAAACCGCTTAACCACCAGGGTTGAGCGGTTTTTTGTTTTTAGAGTGACCTTTGGTCACCACCGAAATGGTCACACTTCCCTTATTTTCACTACAATCAACTAACGCCAAGGAGGTTACATGACAATCAGACATATTAAAGCTAAAATCGTTAGCACTCAAGCAAACGCACCTGAAGAAACCATAAAAGCAAGCAATGATATTGATACTACAGCCGAAAACAATCCCGAGGTCACTACTGGGAGTCCGAGCGTGGTGCGGAGGTGGATTTCGTTATTCAGCGAGATGGAAAGATAATCCCTGTTGAGGTCAAGAGTGCGGACAACACCCGTGCAAAGAGCCTCGCTGAATACATCAAGAGCTTCAAGCCTGAGTACGCTATCAAGGTCTCAGCAAGAAATTTCGGCTTTGAGGACGGTAAAAAGACAGTTCCTCTGTATGCGGTGTTCTGCATCTGACGGTTGCATAACACACAAATTGTATCAAACTACATCTATAACTTACACCAAATTTGCACCAACTTATAGAAATGCTTGAACGAGCGGAGCTGTTCTGATATTTCACGATATAAAATCCCTTGAGTTGTCAAGCTCAAGGGATCGTCTTTTTCGGATAGATCTTCTATAACAAATAGTCCTTGATTGCCGTCATCGGCAATTATGACTGTATTTTCCTATAAACACTCTTGAATAATTGCCGATAATCTGCTATACTATATCTGAGGTGATGGATTTGAAATATATATCTACTGCTGAAGCCGCTGCAAAATGGGGCATCTCTGAGCGTAGCGTCAGGAACTATTGCGCAAACGGCAGAGTAGACGGTGCGTTTCTTGTGGGCAAAACATGGAATATCCCCGAGGATGCAGATAAGCCCATTAGTCTGAAAAAGCAGACAGAAAATCCTGTTACGCTGAAAGATATTCTCAGGCGTGAAATGCACGCTTCCCTTTCGGGCGGTATCTATCACAGGGTGCAGATCGAGCTGACTTTCAATTCAAACCACATTGAAGGCAGCAGATTGTCGCACGATCAGACCCGTTATATTTATGAAACCAACACCATTGGTTTATCAGAGAACGATACTGCTAATGTCGATGACATTGTGGAGACCGTAAACCACTTCCGCTGTATCGACACTATCATTGACACAGCCGATAAAAAGCTGTCTGAGGCATATATCAAGGATCTTCACCGCACTCTGAAATCTGGAACATCAGACAGCCGAAAGAACTGGTTTGCAGTTGGCGAGTACAAGAAACAGCCTAATGAAGTCGGCGGCGAAGAAACGACAGCTCCCCGTGATGTTCACAAGCACATGGCTGCACTTATATCGGAATACGAGAACAAATCGGACAAGACACTTGCCGATATACTGGTTTTTCACGCCCGTTTTGAGAAGATACACCCCTTTCAGGACGGCAACGGACGTGTCGGCAGGCTTATCATGTTCAAGGAGTGCCTGCGTTACGATATCGTGCCGTTTATCATAGATGAGAGCATCAAGCTTCTTTACTACAATGGTCTGAAGAAATGGGATGAGAGCCACGGTTATCTCACCAGCACCTGCGAGCTTGCACAGGATGCGTTCAAGGGTATGCTGGATTATTTTGAGATAAGGCACTGATATACATTTCGTCTAAAATGCGATCAGAACTTATTTGCAAAAACACTAAATATGTGCTACAATATATGCAAAGTTCATTAAGAGCAAATATACAATAACGCTTTCACAAAATCATTTATCAGGAGGAAGATCATGAGCAGCTTTGAAGATCTCAGAATAGTTGACAACTTCTATCAAACATCACTTTATTTCCCTATGCCGACAGTAATCATCAGCACCCTCTGCGAGGACGGCAAGACAAACCTCGGCCCGTACTCACTTGTTCAGCCGTATTATGTGGCAGGCAAGGATTACTATGCAATGCTGCTATGCTGCAGGAACTCATCAAATACAGCGCAGAACATTCTCAGAAACGGAAAATGCACCCTGAATTTCATTGACGATAAGCCAGCTACCTTCAAGGAGGCTGTAAAGCTGTCCTGGCCCGGAGATAAACCCTCCGAAAAGATGCCGAAGTGCAAGTTCAGACTGGAGAAGAGCCTGCTTGAAGAAGCAACAGGAGAAGCAAGACCGATGGTGCTGACCGATGCTATCGAAGCAATAGAATGTACATGGATGCGTGAACTTGACGGTGCTGACAGAGATCAACCCGGAGAGCTTAACGGCTACGAGGGTCCGTATCATGATTTCAACGGTATCACCAGTAAATTCGGTGCGCACTTTATTCTCCGCATTGATAAGATACTGATGAAAAAGAAATACAAGGATGCGATCATCAACGGCGTGAAGGCAAAGGATTTCCCTCCCCTCCCTGTTGACTATGGTTACCGTGATTCCAAGAATTTCTGGTTCCACAGAAAGACACGAATGAGAGCAGAGCTTCTGCAGATGAGAGAAGCTTCTCTTGAATCTGTCCGCTATGCGGCAGATCGTGCTGATGATAAGGTAAAGTTCACCGATGACGCACTGAAGACCGTTCTCGCCGTGCCGCGTGTATTCCTACCACTCGTTTTAAAGGGCTGCGTTGACTGGGCAAAGGAAAACGATGTAGAGCTTATCACTGCGGAACACATGCAGATCATCAATGATAAAAGGGCTAAAGAGAAGAATAAGAAATAATTATATACGTATGCAAAACACCTTTTCTTATGGTCACACTTTGGTCACACATAGGTTTTCGGAAACGTTTTCCGAACGCTGATTCTCAAATAAGTATTCAGGCAAAACGGCTCTGTTATGCGGTCTTTATCACCGCAACAGAGCCGTTTTGTATATATCCTTGTTCAAATCATGTCCGATACGCTGACTTATCAGTAATTCGCCTTGAACCTTTCAAAAGCAGAAAGTATCACGTCTTTTTTATCAACAAATGTTTTCATATCAATGAAATAATAACCATTCGGACGCTCGTATGCATCATTCTTCTGCTCAGCAGAAAGGCATGATCGTAGTTCTTCGAGCAGTTCATTGGCAGGAACACGTGAATAGTTGCGCTCATCGAGATATTCGTAATATGATGACGGCTGCACTGCTCCGCTCGTACCCGTTCCGAAAAGCATAAGACATCGCATACGTGTGTTGTTGATATGCAGATCAAGGCTGATATCAGTCGTACCCACACGGCAGGTATAACCCAAGTCCTCCATTGCGGAAATAAAGCCAATTATCTCTTCATGGGTCACGTCTTTCAACGGCGTGACCTTTGCCCATTCAAACTTATCATTCAGTCTGGATTTCCGCACACGTTCGGGAACGGATGTGCTGACAACAGGCTCCTCAATATAGCTCTTGTCATCCACCCTGAATATAGTACGTTCAATGATCTTTGTTTTGGTAGTAAGCTGAGGTACAACAAGATGCTCGCCACCTCCAAGATCGTACACCTCCAGCTCACACAAAGCAAGATCAAAAGCCATACCTGCATTGCGGCTCAGGAATTCCGCCATGCTTTCTGTACTTTCTCTTATTCCGTCGCCTGCTATCATAAGCAGAAAACGTGCACTTCTGAGATTTCTGGTCACAATATCGATGAAGTCATTTTCTTTTTCATCGGTATATCCTTTTTCGGAAAGGACGGTATAAATGCTCTTATCAGTGTTGTGGTAGCTTTTGTATACATTGTCAAGCTTTTCGTAATCCCACTTGCTGATGTCCTTTGCATAGTCGATTATCTGTGCCACAACAGAACGCATAGCCTCGGGATTTCTCCACAGTTTTGTTTCCACAAGGACGATATAGCCCTGGGCGCTTATGTACAGATTGTCGATATAACCGCTTGGTACACTTACCTCTCGTGAAATGCAGGTAAGCTGCGAATATATTCCGCTGATCTCCTTGGTCGGAAGCAACTGGGGCGAGCTTTCTAATATCTCCTGAAGCCAGTCCTCAGGAAATGTTCTGTCAGTCAGCGGGACGCGACGCAATGTACGGACACTTCTGTCAGCAGTGACGATCGCAGGCTGCTTGCTCATTCTTTCATCAGGCATAGTGATTACCTCCAAATTGAAATTAGCTCTACATATTCATTATACCACACAGTTCTGCATTTGTCATGTATTAAATGGTCCATAAATGATTTCGATGATTTCACCGACAAGCGACTCATCATCTGTACCTTCGGCATCTACCTCTGCCTCCATAAGATTACATGAAAGCCAGTCAATTTAATCGTCATCCATATCGTAGATATCTTCGTATTCTATGCTGAGGTGTTCTCTCAACCATTTCCTATGCCTATCAGTTACCTTTTCATCCTGCATTTTATTTCTCCTTTTTGCGTTTTGGTCTGATGCATAGCATCATTTATTTTCAAATATTATATCACATTATTTTCATTTTGTCGTGCATAAAACGGGACAATTTACATAGAATCCATTTTTCTTATATTGCAAACTAACGAATGACGTCCCCAAAACCGGGTCACCCCATGGTCACACTTTGGTCACACATAGGTTTACGGACTACGTTTTACGAACGATTTTCCGAAAACACTCACAATCAAAGATGGCTCTGTTATGCGTTTTTTAGATGTAAGCGAAAAAGAAATTCACAAGTTACATTTCTACGAACTAAAAATAAATACAGTTTGCTTTCACAAAGCAAGATCTGATGTAAAAAGACCACCTGCAATAAGCAAGTGGTCTATATTTATGCATATATCGAAGCACAGTATTTCTCCGCCTGAATGTTCCACATCTCGGCATAAGTGCCGCCGTTTACGAGAAGCTCGTTATGCGTTCCGCTTTCTGCAATGCTGCCGTTTTCAAGCAGAATTATACGGTCTGCATCCTTAGTTGTGGAAAGACGATGCGAGATAAGGATTACAGCCTGGTTTTCCGCATTGTCCAGCATACTTTTGTTAAGACGATATTCAGCGATAGGATCAAGCGCCGAGCTTGGCTCATCCAGGATTGCGATGTGCATATCTCGCATGAACATTCTCGCGATCGCCGCCTTCTGTCCTTCGCCGCCCGAGAGTATCGTTCCCTCCTCGGAAAACTCCTTGGTAAGCTCGGTATCGATGCCCTTTTCGAGAGCTTTCAGCTTGCCGCCGAAATCCGCTCTTTTCAGCGCCTCAACGATCTTGCCGCTGTCATCCTCCGTGACAAAATCTGTCTTTACGTTCTCTGCGAGAGTTGCGCCGTAGATCTGAAAATCCTGGAACACCGCACCTATCTTCTCTCTATATGCCTTTGTGTTAAGCTTGCGGATATCCACACCACCGAACAGTATCTCGCCCTCTGTCACATCATAAAGACGCATAATGAGCTTAATGAGAGTTGATTTTCCTGCGCCGTTCTCTCCTACAAGGGCAAGCTTCTCGCCCTTGCGTATCGTCATGCTGACGTTACGCAGAACATACTTTTCGTTGTCCTTGTACCTGAAGCTTACGTTGCGAAGCTCAAGCGTGCAGTCGTCCTCGGGAACAGGGATCTCTCCCTCACAGCCCTCAATGTTTATCTCATATTCCATGAAGCGGCGGAATTTCTCTGCGTACTGTCCCACGTTCTGAAAATCCACCAGTGCGTAATTCATCTGATCGAGATGGCTCTTTATGCCGTTTGTCGCATTTTTGAGGGAAGCGACCTCGCCAAGCTGAATGGTCTTTTTCTCGATGGCAAGATACGCAAGATATACAGGAACTGCATAGAACTGGCACACCGTAAACACGGTTATCCAGTTGATAAGTGTCGGCACGATGATCTTCAGCGAGTATCCCAGCGCCATTTTGCGCTCCTCTGCGATGGCCTCGTCATACTGCTCCATCAGCGCTTCTTCGATGCCTGTGAGCTTTATCTCCTTTGCGTATTCGGGCTGATAGAATACACGCTTTGAGTAATCCGCCTTTCTGCCGATACGCTGTTTTTCGAGGTTGTATTCATACTCCAGCTTTGTGATGATGAATCGGGTTATGATGTTCACGATGAAGCCTATCACAGGAAATATAACAACAACGGGATTTACAGTGATTATCATAGTACCTGCAATTATCATCGCCACGACCTGAGAAATGATCTTCGCCACGCTCATGATTGCCTTTTTGCACATCTCCTCGGACTGGGACGCAGCGATAACGAAATCGTCATAATACTCGGGGATATCGTAGCAGCGCAGATCCATCTTCTGTGCCTTTTCCATAAGCTCACGCTGAATCTTTCCCTCAAAGCCTATCATCTTTGTCCAGAAGTAATTTTCGAGCACACGGAATATCACCATGCGGATAATATACAGTACAAGCATCACCGCAAGCACCTTTACAACACTCAGGATATCTGCCGTGGTAGTGAAGATATTGATTATCTCCATCAGCATAAAGGTGTCGATGAATGCACCGACGCCCATAAACACCGTAAGGCTTGTGATAGAGGCAAGCGGCAGTCTGTAATCGTGACGGAAGGCGTATTTCACGATATAGAGAACGTTTGAAATAAGCCTTGTCATCTTTATCCTGTCTTTTTTCTTTTCGTTTTTTACGCTCATGCCGTCACCTCCTCTGCAAGGTAATTCTGCGCCTGAAGCTTCCACATCTCCGCATACTTTCCGTTCAGCTTCATAAGCTCAGCGTGACTTCCCTGCTCGATTACCGTGCCATGCTCAAACATATAGATGCGGTCTGCGTCACGGGTCGCTGAAAGGCGGTGGGAAATAAAGATGACCGTCTCGCCGTCCGTTGCGGTAAGCATATTCTTATACATATTGTACTCTGCGATAGGGTCAAGTGCGGAACTCGGCTCATCCAGTATCACGATATCAGGCTTTCGTGCAAAAACTCTTGCAATGGCGATCTTCTGAGCCTCGCCGCCCGAAAGTCCCATGCCGTTCTCGTCGAACTCCTTTGTCACCATGGTGTCAATACCGTTTTCAAGGGAATCGAGCTTATCACCGAACTGCGCCTTTCTGAGGGAATCCTCGACCAGCCTGCGCTCCTCGTCATTCTTCGGTTTTCTCATAAGCACGTTATGGGACAGCGGCAGAGCAAACACCTGCAGGTCCTGGAATACCGTACCGAAACGGCGGTGCAGTGACTTCGGCTCATACCTTCCGATATCCTCGCCGCTGATGGTTATTGCACCCTCTGTGGGATCATAAAGTCCCATTATCAGCTTCACGAGAGTCGTCTTTCCCGCACCGTTGTGACCTACAATGGCGATCTTCTCGCCCTTGCGGATAGAAATATTTACGTCATGCAGAGTAGCTTTATCCGCTCCCTCGTAGGTGAAGCTCATATCCTTTATCTCAATATCGGAGAGATCCTTTGCCCTGATGAGCTCGTCAGCGTTTGTCTTTGGCTCATAGGAAAGGAACTCACGCAGGTTGCTTACAAATGCACTCTCCTTTGCAAGCGAAACGATAAGCTCTACCGCATCGGATGTGCGCCACGAAAGAGTGGAGAGCGCAGGTATCATCGCAATATAAGCGGCAGTCTGTACCTCACCCTCATTAAGTACGAACGCTATGTACAGATAAGGGAGAATAGTGGACAGAATGTTGTAGATTATCCAGTTTGCAGGCTCGATAATGCAGAGCTTTCTGCGTATCTTTCGGGTGCGCTCCTCCATCTCTTCATATGCCTTTTCGTGACGGCTTAGAAGCAGCTTTCCAATACCGAACAGACGCAATTCCGCAGCATATTTCTTTTCGTAAAATACACGCTTCGCGTAGCCGCCGATACGCCCGTCACGGGTGTTTGACATATCAAGAGAGTAGTAGAGATCGCCCTCCTTCTTGCCGAATAACATCGAAACCACGACCATCGGCACGATGAACACAAGCAGCCACGGATCGACATCGGCAACGATTATTGTCGCTGCTATGACCGAGGCAATGCCCGCAACAAGGTATGCAGAGAAATAGAG
>JAZSEG010000111.1:0-2031 GCA_045531575.1 Oscillospiraceae bacterium
ATCGGTATCGACGGTCACATCAAGCACACAGCAAACACAGGCGCAGTTATCGACATCGACTGCACATTCCCCACACATACAGAGGCTTTTGAGAAGCTCGTTGAGGTACTCACCACAGGCGAGGGCAAGGTTCTCGACAGCATGGACGAGATCTATGCAGTAGGTCACAGAATCGTGCAGGGCGCAGAGATCTTTGACAAGACCACTCTCGTAACAGACGAGGTTATCCAGCAGATCGACGATCTGGCAGAGCTTGCTCCCGTACATAACCACCCCCACGCACTGGCTCTGTGGGCTTGCAAGAAGGTTATTCCCGCAACTACACCTCAGGTAGTAGTATTCGATACAGCATTCCATCAGACAATGCCCGAGAAGGCATATATGTTCGGTATGCCCTATGAGTGCTATGAGAAGTACCATGTAAGAAAGTACGGCTTCCACGGCACATCCCACCGCTTCGTATCCATGGCTCTTGCAGAGGCTATGGGCAAGGATATCAAGGATCTGAAGATCGTTTCCTGCCACCTCGGCAACGGCTCCTCCATCACTGCTGTTGACGGCGGCAAGTCCGTTGATACATCCATGGGATTCACTCCCCTGGACGGCGTTATCATGGGTACACGCTCCGGCTGTGTTGACCCCTCCGCTGTTACATTCGTAGCTGACAAGATGGGCATGACTCCCTCTGAAATGAGCAGCTACCTCAACAAGAAGTCCGGCTTCCTCGGCATCTCCGGTATCTCCAGCGATAACAGAGATATCACCGCTGCCGCTGCTCAGGGCGACAAGAAGGCTATCCTCGCAGGCGAGATGCTCCGTTATGAGATCAAGAAGTACATCGGCTCCTACGCAGCTGCTATGAACGGTCTGGACGCTGTTCTGTTCACAGGCGGTATCGGTGAGAACTCCGACGATCTGCGTGCTGACGTATGCCACAACATGGAAGTTCTCGGCATCAAGCTGGACGACGCTGCAAACGAGGGTCTGAGAGGCAAGCTCGCTAAGATCTCCGCTCCCGACTCCAAGGTTGAGGTTTGGGTAGTTCCCACCAACGAGGAGCTGCTGATCGCTCGTGATACAAGAGATCTGGTTGCAGGTCTGAACAAGTAATTTCAGCATTTAACAAGTTGACCGCAGGTTTTTACGCCTGCGGTCTTTTGTTATTCACCCTCGAGCTCTCTTTCAAGCTCTTCCATATCCAGTTCTTCATCAAACAGCACATCACACAGATGAGCCTCGCTCTCGACGAAACACAGACCGTTCTCCGCATGCAGCACCACTATCTTCTCGCCCGGGCGGATAATACGTCCGTTTGCGGTGAGAGCGTCGAAATAATAGGCTCTGCCGCCGTTTTTGACCTCTATCTGACCATATCCTTCGGGGTGTATCTGCTGCATGGCGATACCCGAAAGACCCGAAAGCTCCTCATCTGTGGGGGAGCCTCGCTTCATACCCTTATAGAGCAGCGGCGCAATGAAAGCGTTTATGAGGAAGTTCACCGCCAGTCCGCCGAAAACTCCCAGCGGCAGGGATATCCAACCGACTATATCCACTGAATCCAGCAACAGTCCGAATATCGACGAGCTGAACAGGCATATTACAAGCAGCAGAAGGTTCTTCGGGAACACCATCTGCCACTCGAATTTGTTCTTCCTATGCTCAAAAAGCACGCCTGTATCGGCAAAGAATATCTTGCCCCAAAAAACATAGGCGACAAGCTGTGCAGTAAGATAGATACCGCTGCCGCCTACCATGACTATGTAAAAATTCTGCATTGTGTATTCCTTCTGTATGAGAGATAAATCGGAATTTACCAGCGACGCCGAGCGTTGCTCGGCTTACGTGGGCGCGAACTCCGTTTCGCATTCCCCTAATGGGAATGCGATTTTGCTGCGCAAAACCACTACGTTTGCCACAGATCCCCTGTTTTTATGGGATTTGTGTAGGGACACGGCTTGCCGTGTCCGCATATAAATGCACCATTTTAATTCACGGACACGGCAAGCCGTGTCCCTACGGATGATCTGCAAT
>JAZSEG010000015.1:0-13599 GCA_045531575.1 Oscillospiraceae bacterium
GCTGACGCCCATCATCTGAGCGATCATGGAGAAGTTGAACTGGTCCTTCAGAATGGCCAGTACTGCGGAGATGATGATCGCAATTATTACAACGAACACCAGCGGATGCATCATACCCAGAAGGAGTGTCAGACCGCTTGCTCTGTTTATGGAAATACGGAGTACTGTTCCGTCAGATAACAACACCGCTTCATACAGCGTTTTCTCTGTAAGAGTAGCCGAATGACGTGAGCTGCTGCCCTTGCCTGTTTCAAAGGCTTCTGAAATTTCTTCACGTTCCAGATGATTATCCATAGCAGTTATATCAGCACTTGAGTCGAAAAGCACCGTTCCGTCTGCCGCCACCCATGTAAGGCGGAAATTATCTGATTTGAGATTTTCAAGATATGCTTCGCCCGATTGTTCAGTACCGACCGAAGCAATAGAAAGCTCGTCCTTAAGCTGATTTATCTGAATGCCCGTAAAATAATCATACAGGCAGCCTGTTATGATGACAAGCGTTGCCGCTAAAACGACAAGTGCTGTAATAAATATGGAACGAAATATCTTACTTGTCATGGCTTCCTCCGAGTTTGTAACCAACATGTCGCACGGTCTCGATCATTTCGCCGTACTCGCCAAGCTTCTGACGGAGTGTTTTTATATGCATATCGACTGTTCGGGTCTCTCCCACAAAATCAGTGCCCCATATCTCGTTGTAGAGCGTATCTCTCGAAAACACCATCCCAGGTTTTTTCATAAACAGCGAGAGCAATTCGAACTCCTTATATGTAAGAGAAACTTTTTCGCCGTTTACCGTCACGATACGCTCATCAAGATTAAGGAAAAGTCCACCAGCCTGTAAAATACGGCTGACTGTTTTCGGCTTGCAGCGGCGCAGCACCGCTTTTACTCTCGATACCATCTCCATCATGCCGAAAGGCTTAACGAGATAGTCATCTGCACCGAGGTCAAGGCTCTGCACCTTATCAAATTCAGCGCCCTTTGCGGTAGCCATAATAACGGGAATATCCGCATATTCCGCCGTGCTTTTGAGAGCTTTCAGCACTGCGATACCGTCCGTTCCCGGCAGCATCACATCAAGGATTACAAGATCAGGCGTTTCGGCTTTAAGCGCAGACAGAAAGCTGTCGCCGTCCTCAAAGCCCTTTGCCTCAAGCCCTGTTGACTGCAGGGCGTAGACCTCTATATCACGGATACTTGCGTCATCCTCAACGCACCATATCATAAGATTCAACTCCTTTACGAGCTTTTGTGTTCGCCTGTTACGGAAAATATCACCCACTCTGCGATATTTGTAGCGTGATCTCCGATACGCTCAAAATACTTTGCTATCATCAGCAGGTCAAGCGCATACTCGCCGTTTTCGGGGATTTCTGCGATCATCTTTATTAGACTGGTCTTTATCCTGTCGAAATACTCGTCGACCTTGTCATCGTGAACGATGACCGACTTTGCAAGCTCGGTATCCTTTTTTACATAAGCGTCAACGCTGTCGGTCACCATTATGATCGTCTCTGCCGCCATATCACGGATATGCACAGTTTCCTCGGCGGTCTTTCCCTCAAGATAGGTGATTATCTCTGCGATATCCTCCGCCTGATCGCCTATTCGCTCCATATCGGTTATCATTTTAAGCGCTGCGGATATCTGCCTCAGATCCTTTGCAACAGGCTGCTGCTGTAAAAGCAGCTTCATACAGCGGGATTCTATATCGCGCTCCTTGTGGTCGATGTCTGCGGATATCGGCTCGACCTTTTCAGCAAGCGATACATCGCCCGTTGTAAGCGCCTTTGAAGCGAGGGCAATAGCCTCCTCGCAGAGTGCGCCCATCTCTATCATTTCTGTGTTGAGTATATTCAACTGCTCATCAAATCTGCTTCTCATTATCCAAACCTTCCTGTAATATAATCTTCGGTACGCTTATCATTCGGCTGTGAAAACAGCTTTTCCGTTTCGCCGTATTCGATAAGCTCGCCCAGTAGGAAAAATGCCGTGTTGTCGGAGATTCGGACTGCCTGCTGCATATTGTGGGTCACTATAACAATAGTATAACTCTTTTTCAGCTCGATTGCAAGCTCTTCTATCCTTGATGTAGAAATAGGATCAAGTGCAGAGGTCGGCTCGTCCATAAGGAGTATCTTAGGCTTCACCGCCAATGCTCTTGCAATGCACAATCTCTGCTGCTGACCGCCCGACATTCCGAGGGCGTTTTTCTTCAGTCTGTCCTTTACCTCATCCCATATCGCCGCGTCACGGAGGGACTGCTCAACTATCTCGTCAAGCTTTACCTTGCTCTTTATTCCGTGAGTACGAGGACCGTAGGCGATGTTGTCGTAAATGCTCATGGGGAACGGATTAGGCTTCTGAAATACCATTCCTATCTCACGGCGAAGCTCATTCACGTCAACCGTGTTGTCATAGATGTTCTGCCCGTTATAGCAGACCTCGCCTGTTATCTTGACCGAGGGAATAAGGTCGTTCATGCGGTTTAAGGTTTTCAGAAAGGTAGACTTTCCACAGCCCGATGGACCGATGAAAGCAGTAATACTTTTTTCGGGTATCGTGATATTCACGTTTTTCAGTGCCTGAGTTTTATCATACCATAAATTCAGGTCTTTCGCTGTCATTATATCGCTCATCTTTTTTCCTTTCATATATCACGCTTTTTAGCAAAGTGTCTGCTGACAAGCGTTGCCGACAGATTTATAAGAAGTGTAAGCACCATAAGTATTGCGGCTATCGCAAAGGCAACTCCGAACTCGCCCTGCTCCTTTGCATAAACGTAGAGCGCAACGGTGAGGGTAGCTCCCGGGGAAGTAAGTCCCTCGAAGATTCCGTTCAGCGCATGGGCAAAGCCTGCAGTAAAGAGCAGTGCCGCAGACTCGCCGAGGATACGGCCTATTGACAGGATACAGCCTGTGATAACTCCGTCAACACAGCCGGGGAGTACGACAGTTCTTATAACTCTCCATTTTCCTGCGCCGAGACCGAAAGCGCCGTCACGGTAGCTTTGCGGCACTGTTTTAAGGCTCTCCTGAGTGGTTCGCATGATGGTGGGGAGGTTCATGATAACGAGCGTCAGTGAGCCTGCTAAAAGAGAAGTTTTGAAGCCGAGAAACTGACAGAAGAACAGCATTCCTACAAGTCCGTATATAATGGACGGAATACCCGAAAGAGTTTCAGCCGCATACTCGATAATGGTGACGAGCTTCTTGTTTTGGGCGTATTCCGTCAGATAGATAGCCGCACCAACTCCCAGAGGAATTACGAAGATAAGCGTAGCAAGAACGATGTAGAGCGTGTTAAGGATATCGGGAAGAATACCGATATTGCCGCTTATGTAGCTAGGCTTTGTGGATAAAAGCTCCCACGAGATATGCGGTATACCCTTGATGAAAACATACGCCACAAGGAAGATAACCAGTGCAGCAGTAAGTCCCACAGAAATATACATTGCGGCTTTCATTGCCGCTATATAGGCTTTTCTTTTTTTACTGAGCATCAGTCTTTCTCCTTTTTCAGAAAGAAATTAAGTGTTGCGTTTATAAGCATTATAAAGAGGAACAGCACAAGCGCTATCGAGAATAACGCCTGCTGCTGAAGTCCGCTTGAATAGGACATCTCGCTTGCAACTGCCGTTGTGAGAAATCGCACGCTCTGGAAAAGCGACGGCATATTCGGTACATTTCCCGATACCATCATGACCGCCATAGCTTCGCCTATCGCACGTCCTACGCCCAACACAACAGCCGCCGCAATACCACTTTTTGCGGCAGGTACGGAAACTCTGAAATAGGTCTCAACGGGCGTTGCACCTAGAGCAAGAGAAGCGTCCTCGTATTCCTTGGGTACTGCTTCGAGAGCGGTCATCGACACCTTGATAATTGATGGCAAAATCATTATCGCAAGTACGATCATTGCCGAAAACAGGCTTGCACCATCGGGGATATCGAAGATCTCTCGCACAGCAGGCACAAGCACCAGCATACCGACAAGACCGTACACAACTGACGGAATACCTGCAAGCAGGCTGACTGCTCCCTCCATAAAGGCTTTTACCTTTGGATCTGCAAGCTTTGAGAGATAGACAGCCGCAAAAAATCCTATCGGAACGCCTATCAGGATTGCTCCTGCTGTGCCATAAACACTGGTCAGGATAAAGGGCAGTATTCCGTAGCTAGGCTCAACGGCGGTGGATGCCCACTCTGTACCGAAAAGGAAGTCGAAAAGTCCTATCTCCATTATGGCAGGTATGCCCGAAATTACAAGGTACACCGTTATCAGCAGAACACAGCCAACAGTCAGCAGTCCGAGTATAAGGAATACGCCGTGGATGGCTCTTTCAATAAGTTTGTTTTTCTTCATAAAGCTACTCCGTATATAACAGTATGCGGCAGGATAACCTGTCGCCACTGTTACCTATTTATCAGTTTGCTGCAACAACGCCTGCGGAGGAAATTGCTTCTCTTGCATTCTGGGAGGTGATGTAATCGAAGAATTTCTGTGCGCTCTCGGAAAGCTCTGTATCGCTTTTTGTTACCAGTACGAAGGGACGCTGAACAACATAGCTGCCATCCTTTATAGTATCCTCAGAGGGAGCAACACCGCCGACGGTCAGCATCTTAACGCTGTCCTTCACAGAAGCCACCGAAGCGTAGCCGATTGCGGCAGGATTGCCTGCAACTGTTGTGATAACGTCGCCTGTGGAGGTAAGCTCCTGACGATATTTGCAGTTATCTTCTGTACCTGTGATGGACTCAAAGCCGTCACGGGTGCCGCTGCCTGCTTCACGACCGATAAGTACGATCTCGCCATCGTTACCGCCTATCTCGCTCCAGTTTGCGATCTCGCCTGTATAGATCTTTGCGATGGTCTCAACATCCAGGTCATTTATAGGGTTTTCGGGGTTTACGATGATTGCAATTCCGTCGTATGCGAGTACTGTTGCGGTGAGTCCCTGTGCCTTTTCCTCGTCCTTGAGGTCACGGCTGGAAAGTCCGATGTCGCAGGTTCCTGCGGCTACTGCCTTGATGCCTGAGCCAGAGCCTGTGGGATTGTAGGTAACTGTAATTCCTGTGTCAAGCTCAAATGTCTCGCCCAGAACGCCGATGACCTTTTCCATGGAGGTGGAGCCGTCTGTTGCAACTGCTTCCTTTTCGGAGGAACAGCCTGCGAGTGTACTGCACATAACAAGTGCTGCGGTCAAAATACTGATTATTTTTTTCATGTTTTCATTTTCCTTTCTAGTTTAGCTTACGATATGATTATACCAATGCTTTGTAAAATCACAAAGCTTTTGTTTGTAAAATCAATGTAAAATTATTTCCTGATATGTTATCTGTGTGCTTTCTTAACCTTTTTACTTGCAGCAATAAGCATCAGCGAAGCAGCTGCTGCCGAGAGTGAAACAGCATTGACAGTCTTAATGCCTGTATCAGGGTTTTCAGAAGTTTCAGGGATCTCTTCAATTTCGATAAGGTTATCAGCAAACTCCTCTACTGAATATGCAGCTACCGTACCGCTTACCTCAAACGCCGCAAGGAGTAAGGGAGTGCCAGTGGGGGAATGTTCAGCATCTACAAAGCACAGTCCCTCGGGGGATATATCGCTTTCAAAGTGCGAGTCAGACTCGGACAGTTCCATTTCCTCGGTAAAGTCACGGGTATTTACATAGCCTGCAAAGCTTGTGTTTTCGGGAACGGTAATGTCGTATGCTGCTATGCCACCAAATCTTTCAAGGCCCACAAAGGCGTATGTCCTATCACCGACAGTACCGATCACCACGCTTTCAGGCTCGGGGCCTTTTTTCTGCGAACGGCTGTCTATGTCACTGTCGTCATTGGAACAGTTGAAATATTCGGGAGCAAATTCAGCTGTAATGGCTTCAAGCTGACTTCCACTGTCGAATACCTGTGTAAGTCCGTTCTCGTCTGCTCTGTATATTGAGAATGAACGTCCGCCGTACAGGGCTGTCTTTCCCTCGGGAATACCATCGGTAACAGTGTTGTCAAGCACACGGATTCCCTCTGCAACAGTGCCATCAGAGGCAATTATATCCGCCTTTATCTCGTTGCAGTATGCGTTTCCATCAGTACCCCACTCACGGGCATCACCCTCGTTTGCGGTGAGGATATAGGTTTCATTACCATCGTTATATATTGAAATGCCGTCAGGCATATATACTCCAATCGCACTATCATAAGTAAGCGGTGCATAGGTACTGTCCTTTATGAGGTCAACTGCATTTTCTACAAGGCTGAGATCCTTGAAGCCGAGCGGATATATACCATCATAGCTCAGGTTATCAAGATCCAGCACTGCCAGAGCATTGGATTCCTGAAGTGTGATATACGCTTTGCTGTTATCAGCGGCAATGTATTCGGGTTCAAAATCCGCAGATGGAAGAGCGTCCTTAACAAAGATCACTCCATCGGATGCAAGTTCATCGCGGCGCTCATCAAACAGCTCGAAGCCTACATTTGTACATCTGCTGTCAGCGACAGAATCATGATTCAGTTCGATAACAGTAACCGAGCCGCAGGGGTCGGTTACGGATTCGCCATAGCCGTTTCTCGGCTCGCCCTCATTTGCTGAAAGTATCTTTGTTCCATCAGGCGTGAATGTAACCATATCAGGCTGACAGCCTGCTTCAAGCATCGCCAGAAGCTCTCCATCAACAGAAAGCAGTGCAATATAGCCGTTCTTGTCGTATTCGTAATGCTGCAATGCAACAGCGGCTATGCCCGTTTCGCTGTTTATGCTCACGGAAGTCATATCTCCATAGGTGAAATCATCCACAGCTACTTCTGCGATAGCTCCTACATCGATGGATATCGATGTTACAACACTTTCTTTGTCAAGCTCGGACAGATCAAGTATTTCGAGCGTGCCTGCCATTCCGTTTACTACCCAAGCCTTATGATTTATATAATCATAAGAAAGTATCTCGGTAACACCACCGTCAAGGCAGGACATTCCCGAAGTGTAGCCGCCGAGCTTATCAAACGACAGAGCTGTATCATCAGCAAAACCGATCTCCTCAGCACTTGCACTTACCGCTGAGCTTACCATTGTTAATGCTGCAACAACAGCACTTATTGTTCTTTTTTTCATAATCAAGCTTCCTTTCGTTTTTTACAGCTCAATTATATCAAGGCTATGTAAAATACGCTACATAAGAAAAGTAAAATTCACATAAATAGTAACGATTACACTTTAAGCAAAAGAAATCGGCACTGCTGACCGCAATGCCGATATGTCATATTCCGCTGTTTTGTCTTAACGACTTTTTTGTAGCAAATGCCCTCTTTGGTTTGTAGTGCATTCAAATCTGCTACATCGTACATTTTTTTAGTGTTTCAGCATACCCAAAACACCAATAATACAACGAACAAAAATTCCGGTTTTGCAATATCACTTTTACTTGTTTTCGACGTATTTATGCTCATAAAACAAAATCGCCTCCCATAAGGGAGGCGATTAGTTTGCACAGTAAATTATCCATCTGTGGTGGAGTAGAGCAAGTCATATCCGAACACTGCGTGTTCGGATATGCACACTGTGGTGGAGCAAATACGCTAATAAACGAACCCATTTTTGTTGGAGAAAACATTAGAATCATTATATATTCGAAAGCATGAGTATTAAGTCAAGGGGGCTCCAAGAAACTGTATCGCATAATCAATATTGTTCCGGTAACTGTAACCGATAAAGCTGTTGAATACGAATCTCTGCACTACCGAATCCGTGACAAGCTTATATGCCTCGCCTGTTTCAACATCCAGCGCTATCACACAGCTTTCAAGCCGATCATTCAGCGCCTGTGCTGAGATTATAAGTATTTTCCCGTCAAAGCCGATGGGCGATATGTTTATCGCACGCGTGTCGTATTTTACATCCGCCGCAAGCTCTCTGAAAGTATAGCACTGCTCCGAGCCGTCGTCAAGGCTGCGCACGATGATGTCAAAATCGTTCGCACTTTCTGCGGCATAGTGTTCATTCTGTATGGCAAGCTTCTTGTCGCAAAGCTCCTCGTACAGTGCTGCGGTTATCTCGGTGTCATTGTACTGCTGCGTCGGGATATCAAAGCTTCTGAACGGGCCGCTGTGCATTGGGTCACAGTACACTATCCTGTCGCCGTCAAGTATATAGTTGGTGCCGTCGTGGATGGCCATACGGATATCGGTAGAAATGACCTCGCCGCTGTCGCAGACGTACACTTTCAGCACACTGTCGCCGTCATAGAACAGGATATACTTCTCGTTTAACTGACCAAGCCTTGAATAGCCACCCGAGATATCTGCAAGCTTTGTTACGGCGCTGTCGCCACGTTTATAGAGGTATATGCCGTTGTCCGAAGCTATCGCCACATCGTCGGTTCTTTGTATTATCGAGTAGATATCACCGTTGACCTCGAGCAAGGTCTCGCCGACCTTGTTGTCCTTTACGACAAACAGCCGTGTGTAGTAGGGGTAGGCTAAGCTGCCCGTAACCAGTGTATAGCTTGCAGTGCACAGCCAGTCGGCGTTGTCAGAGCCGACATAGCACTGATTTGTAGAGCATTCAGAGTAATTCTGTGCTTTCAACTCGTCACGCACAGACTGTTCCAAAGTTTCGGCATGAGCCACAGCCTCGGCATACTCGGGGAGCGCCGTAATATCCACAGGAGTATCGTAGCCGACCTGCTCCTCTATCGCTGAGAGCGAGAATGTCGTAGTGCTCCATACGCTGTCATCCTCGATAAGCTCCGGGGCGAGGACATAATCAACATCGTCGGTCTCCCAGCCATCCTCGATTGCACCGAGGTCTGCTGTAAGCGTCAGCGCTGTAACAACGGAGTCAAAGCGGTGATAAACCCCTCCTGTAATACTGTTGAATCCGCTGAAATAGCCGCCGTCAAACGTCATCACAGCAGTGTTGAAGGTGTTGACATCGATAGCTGCGATGCAGCATGGTTCACTCTCGTCACCCTTGTCATTCTCATTTATTGCGAGGTACAGCACATCCCCGCAGAAGCCAAGCAGCTCATGCGTCATGGTTTCGGGCTTGCCGAGAAGCTCTCGTATTCCGTCAAGACGCACTGTAAGGCGCTCGCCTGTCTTTTTATACAGCAGCTCGAATTTGCCGTTGTCTATGGTGTTATAGGCATAATCTGCTATATCGTCACGCTTTTCGTCGTTGATATAGCTTGCGGCGTAAGCCTCGCTCTGCACATCATAGCGAAGTGTAAGTTCGTTGTACTGCTCGGTCGACATATCAAGCTTTGTCAGCTTGTTTGTGGCAAGCTCGAAGCTGTAATACTGCTCGTTGCGCCTGCAAATGACCTCTGCACCGTAGCGCTCTGAGCATTCGCTGACAAAGCGGCAATCGGTGTCGTAATATCCGTCGATATCCGCCCTGTAGACGCGCATAAGACCATCTGCCTCGCTGTACACGATATAGTTATCAGTAACGAAATGGATAACGCAGTAGCTGTCAGCGGTGATGATGTCCTTAGCTTCAAACGTTTCGGTGTTGATTGCAAGTATGCCGTTTTCATGACAGTAAAGCAGACATTCACCCCAATCGCCTAAGCTGTTGCCATAATAGCCGTCGTTGCTGCCGTATTCGCCGTCGTAATAGCTGTTTCCGTAGACCTCTTTTATACAGCGTTCAACGGTGTTGTCACGCACGAGAAGATACTGCGTGAAGTAGGAGCCTGTCTTGCCGCCTACCGCAAGGTGGTACTGGTATTTTATTATCCATGCGCCGTTTCCCGCATAGCGCCAGCCATAGCTGTTCCAGCTGTAGTTGTCTGTGGCAAGCTCAGCCTGCTCCTGCTCGGTGAGGGTCGCAAGATGCTCCTCTACATAAGCGAAGTCGGGCAGGGTGGTGACATCAAGGTCATCGGGCAGGCCGTAATCGTCAAGCCCCTGCAGATCGTAAGCATTGAGAGGCGAAAGCACCCACATGGTTTCATCCGCTTTAAATTCGGGTATGATCACATTATCCGTTGTCTGCACTGTTTCGGCAGTTTCATCGGTTTCGGTCGTTTCGCTCGTTATCTCTTCGGTGGGCGTATCATGCGGAAGTAGCACATCGCCACGAGAGAGGATAAGACCTGCCGCTGTACAAATACAAATAACAACAGCCGCTGCCACACCTATTATCCAGCTGCGTATCCTGTTTTTCTGCGGCTGCGAGATCTTTATCTCGGTGGGTGTGCCGCCATCGACAGGCTCTGCCGCATTTGCGTGCTTTGCGAGGTATTCTGCGCACTCGTCGGCGTACTTTTCATCGATACCGTCTGTTATCTCTTGCCACTTTCCGATACTCATACCTCAACACCCCTTTCAAGAAGATATGCACGCAGTGCCTTCCGTGAACGGAGCAAACTGTTCTTTACGGCAGAAACGCTTATGCCTGCGCTGTCTGCGATATCGTTTATGCTCATATTATAGTAGTAGCGTGCGGTAAATACCACACGGCTCTTTTTGCTCTGCACAGCAAGGAAGCTGTTAAGGTACTTGGTTATCTGATCGCTTTCAAAGCGCGACTCGGTGGTCTCTATGTCGGGTATCACCTCGCACAGCTCATCGTACTGTTCCTCAAACCCACGGCGACGCACAGCCTCATATACATTCAGTGCTGTATTGCGCACTATCCTGCAGAGATAACCGCAAAGCGACTGGGGGCGTTTCGGCGGAATTGCATTCCACAGCTTTACATAGCTGGTGCTGACGCATTCCTCCGCATCCTCGTATTTATGCAGTATACCATGTGCTATCCTGCCACAAAGATTACCATACTTCGTCTGCGTTTCGGACAGTGCTTGTTCATTGCGTTCAAAATACAGCTCAATGATCTGATTATCATCCATGCTCATCACATCCTTAATTATGTCGATGGTTTTCTCTCATGATTATAGACAGCAAAAACTGCGAAAAGGTCTCGTACATATACAAATATTATTGCAATAATTAAGAAAGGTCATTGCGCAAGGTATATAAGATATACTCTTCCTTGTCAAGATCGTATACGGCATAATATTCGTCCAGCTGGGTCGTGAGCTTTATTTCGCCGTCGGATATACCTAGTGCTTTCCATTCCTCAAGCTCCCTATGAGGCTTGCCGTTTTTCAGAGAATAGATACTGAAAAAGCTCGTTGTATTATTACAGCCTGCCTCAAAGCAGATGTGCTGTACTCCATCTCCTTTAATTACACCCATTTTCAGAAATACCGCCTTTTCTATCAAAAGCTCTGCTTCTCCTTTATCCGACACAAAAACGCAACAATCTGTTTCGTAGGGAATAAATTCAGGTGAAAGGTCAAGGTACCGAAGAATGACAAAATGCTCATCTTTCCCGTTGCTGTCAAGGTCAAGAGAATAAGACTGCACCGCTGTTATCAAAGGCTGATAATTCTCGTCTGTTTGGGCGGAAAGCTCTACATCGCCGATATAGTATCTTCCACACGATTTTTTCAGTGCTTCTGCGGTTTTAATATAGCTTTCAGAGGAACGCAGACAATCAAGCGCAATGCTTTCTGTGGTTTTATCAAGAACTGTTTCAGCGTCGCTTTCATCGATCTCTATATCTGCAATGCGTAAACCCTGCGGCTTTGCGGGGAGTGAATCCACATCGCTGAAAGAATGCTCCTGTTCGGCACAGGTCATTTGTGGAGAATACAGCTTTTCTGCAAGATAGGCATTATACTGCTCCTCCTGCTCTTTTTTCAGAGCGACCTCCGTTTCAAATGCACCTGATGGAATGATATCAAATCTGTTTTCGGGTATCATTGATTTTAATAGTTCAGCATGAAGCTCCTCGAACCGCTCGTTTGATATTTCTTCGCCATTGAGATAAGACTGTCCGTGGATGAAATTATCCGTTTTGGTAACCCCGTCAGCCTCACGCTCAAAATATCCCGCTTCCTGTTCAAGGTGCATTGTTATGACATAATCTTCACCGTTCCAGTCATAGACATAATATTCATATGCTCCCGCTGTACCCTCGGTATGCCCGTAGAAATACATATTTATGATACGGTTTTTACTGCTGTCGTACCACGTGTTGCCCCACTGCGACATCACCTCGCAGTTTACGACCTTCATAACCCCATCTTTCATGTAGAGTATGTCCAGATTACCGAAAGGATTGATGTGCACGACCATTTCGTCCTGTCCGTCGCTGTTTATATCGTCGATAAGAACTCCGTAGGGAGGATATCCATTATTTTCAGTATATGCGGCGAGATAGGAAGCAAAGGAGGTCTCTTGTTTATATTCCTTAAAATACTTTTCAAGCTGCTGCAAGAGTAGAGCTCTGTACTCGGACTTTTCTACATCCAAAAATCTGAAGCTCACAGCAGGAATGGCTTCATGCCGCGAAAAAAAGTCCTCGATATATTTATTATATTCCTCCTCATTTTCAAAGCCCGAATATTCATAGACCTGTGCAAAGCCATCCCTGTGCATTCCGTATTGTGCAAGCGGCTCGGTCTTTATCTCTCTGTCGGAAAGAGTGAGCCTTGCCCAGCCGCCCTCGCCGCCGCAGGAGCCGCCTGACCAGTACCTCGAATAATACTGCGGCTCTCTGTCAACGATACAGCCCACAGGAGGTTCACCGATATACGATACATCGCCCGTATTTTCGGAAATAATACTGTCCTTGCTTACAGTAGCACGATACGCACCGTTTTCATCAATGCCGAACACGTCAGAAACGGTTATCATAGAGCATATCTGAATAATAAGCTCGGGACTGCCGTCGCTGTCAAGGTCTGTAATAACTGCGTCTGCCCCCATATCAAGAGTATCAGAAAAGCCCTCGCATTTTTCTATTTGGTTGAGATATTCTATTGCAGACATATCGGGAACTTTACCGAATAGGTCAATGCCATAAGCTGCATTTTCATTCGCAGTATCCGGCAAATGCATCCATCCCAATCCGTTAAGCGCATTTTGTACGGTCAGATTTTTGTTAGATACATTGAAATAGCACAGAAGCTCTTCCTCTTTTTCATCGGTTATCCAATAGGAAAGATGCCCTGCCGTATATATTCTTCCAATTTTACCGTTTTTTCTGATTTCAGAAAGCAGGCTTTCTCCGTTATTTACATGAGCAATAAACTGTTCCTCAGTAATACGCTCAACGGCAAGTCTTTTGTATTCTCCATCAGCAGTAAATATAGCAGGATAGCTCTGCCACACATGTTTATTCAGCCAATCTATGTATGTGTCGTGAATACTTGCACCAAAGCATCCATCAAGCAATTCAATTCCGTTTTGTCCGATAGAAATAAGCATTGAATGGTTGTGAAGACCCGTATACGAACTGATAAGCCAGTACTGCTTGTCTTCCGCAGTTATTTTGGTAAAGGACGGATATTTGTCGATGTTATCCCTTATAAGTTCAATGTTATTATCATCAATGTAATACAGTACCAGATGCTCATTCCACTGAGCATCACAGCAGAGATCTATCGCTATAAAGCTTTCATTCTCTCCGTCATTGTCAAAATCACGACATAACCCGTACGAGAAACACAGTTCTTCTGCAGAGGAGGGACGTTGCTGGCCATAATCCTCCCAATCGTATATATCAAGCTGTTCCTGA
>JAZSEG010000180.1:0-5418 GCA_045531575.1 Oscillospiraceae bacterium
CTACACAAATCGCATAAATATAGGGAGATCTGTGGTATACGATGCGGTTTGTAGGGGCGGCAACCTGCCGCCCGTTGCCCTGTTATGGCGGCATCCGTGCCGCCTTTTGGGGCAACTGCGCAGACATCGTGTCTGCCGCCCGTTGCCCTGTTATGGCGGCATCCGTACCGCCTTTTGGGGCAACTGCGCAGACATCGTGTCTGCCGCCCGTGGATGAAATCTATTTAATTGATGATGATAATTTGAAAATCCTTGTTATATTGCGATATCATCAATATTATGTGGTATTTTATTGTTTCGTTGCACGGGCGGCAGGTTGCCGCCCCTACGGATAAATGGTATTACAATGCGTTTTGTAGGGGCGACCTGTGGTCGCCCGCCAAAAATGCGCATTCTGATAAACGGGCGACCGCAGGTCGCCCCTACGATGAAACCATATTTATATTCGTGCGTCAAATTCCGATTTGTCGCTATAATTCAACATCCCCGTAGACCATTCCACGGGGATGTTTTTGTCACTGTTTCATCAGCATGAAAGCGATAAGCTCGGTGAGGTACTCCTCGGAGACGAAATCGCCGCCCTCCTTGAACACCTTGATGGCGTCGGCGTATTCGGGCTTGTTCTCCTTGATGAGGGAGTCACGCACGAGACCCAGCATCAGCTTGTTGATGCCTTTCAGCTTGCTGTTGTCCAGTCCGCCCCACATATAGAACAGCGGACACTCGGGCTTGTTTGCCTCTTTCACTATCTTAGTGTTCTCATCGGAGAGGGGATTCATGCCCACGGCGCCCACCGCCGCCATGCTCCACAGCTTTCTCGCCTTGTCGAAGCCGCTTATCTTGTTTGCGAACACCCAGCCGAGGAACACGACCTCCTCGCCCTTTGCCACCTGCTTTTTCGCCTCGGAAAGGGAGTACGCAGGCACGCCTGTCTTGTCGGAGAGTATCTTAGCGTAGCGCTCGGTAAAGCCAGTGTTTGATTCGTAGATTATTGCAGTCATAATAAATCCTTTCTGTTAATTAGGAATGAGGAATGAGGAATTAGGAATTTCGGTGTCCCCTGCGGGAACGATTTTAAATAGCGGCTACGCCGCAACTATGATCGACGTTACGGCGTAGCCGTAATTCAAATATATCGCCGTAGGCGATACAACCATTCCTCATTCCTCATTCCTAATTCCTCATTGATAAAACCCCTGACGGGGTTTTGTCACACTGCCGTGATGGAGTAGGTGAATGCTTTTTCTGTATCGGGGGGGAGTATCTCGATGCCTCGCTTTTCTGCGAAAATGCCTGTGCAGTCGTAGAAGTCTGCGGAGCCGCACCACGGCTCGATGCAGAGGAAAGGTGCGTCCTTTGCCTGCCATACGCCGAGGCTCGTGAAATCGGGGAAGTCCACACGCACGCCCTTGTTGTCCTTGTTAAGGAGCTGTACCGAGCGTGAACGGGGCTTGTCAAAGTAGCACACATCCTCGTAGAACATCTCATGCGTGAGGGGGAGGACGGTCTCGTCGTTCATAAGCGGACGGCGCACGTTCTCCTCATGCAGACCTGTTTCGAGGTTGTAGTTCGGCACTGCGGCGGTCTCAAGCTTCGGGAATTCAAGGCGGTAGTCCGTCATGTCGCCGTCGCAGGCGAAAGCAGGATGCGCACCGATGCAGAAGGGCATGGGTCGGTCGCTGTTGTTACGGACACGGTAGGTCACTGTAAGACCGTCAGCCTTGATGGTGTAGCGCACGGTGAAGCGGAAATCGAACGGGAACATCGCCTTTGTGATGTCGTTCTGCTCTAATGAGAACATGGCGCTGCTCGGGCTGATGTCCTCGGGGGTAAGCTCCATATCCCTTGCGAAGCCGTGCTTTGTGATGCGGTATTCCTCGCCGTCAATCAGGGTCTTGCCGTCCTTCAGCGTGCCTATCATGGGGAAGAGCAGGGGGGAAGTCTTGCCCCAGAATGTGGGGTCTGCACGCCACATAAGCTCTCTGCCGTTCACGATGAGAGATTTAAGCTCTGCGCCCTTTGAAATGATCTTAGCGGAGACCTCGCCGTTTTTCAGTGTAATATCCATGTCGTTACCTCATTTCTGTCCGTAATAGGCGTTAGCGCCGTGCTTTCTGAGATAGTGCTTGTCCATCAGCTCCTGCTGCATGGGGGGAATAGTCGGATCCATCATCTGATTGTGCCATGCCATAAAAGCAAGCTCCTCCAGCACCACCGCATTGTGAACGGCGTTGTGGGGGTCTGTTCCCCAGGTGAAGGGGCCGTGGCTGTGAACGAGAACAGCAGGCACATCGTCGGCAGGGATGTCCTTGAATCTCTCCACGATGACGTTTCCCGTCTCGTGCTCGTAAGCGCCGCCTATCTCCTCGGGGGTCATCTTACGGGTGCAGGGTATCTCGCCGTAGAAATAATCCGCATGGGTGGTGCCGAGAGCAGGAATGCCCTTGCCCGACTGGGAATACACCGTCGCCCAGCGGCTGTGGGTATGCACCACGCCGCCGATATTCGGGAAGCTGCGGTACAGCACCAGATGTGTGGGAGTATCGGAGCTGGGATTGAGCTTTCCCTCCACACGCTCGCCTGTTGCGAGGTCTACCACCACCATATCCTCGGGGGTCATCACGTCATACTCCACGCCCGACGGCTTGATGACAACAAGCCCCTTTTCACGGTCGATGCCCGAAACGTTGCCCCAAGTAAAGGTGATAAGACCGTACTTCGGCAGAAGCATGTTCGCTTCGTATACCTTCTTTTTGAGTTCCTCTAACATTTTATCCTCCTGTTATCGCAAGCTGTCAACTATGTTGATAAGCTCCGTCATTTCCGTTATTGTGTAGTCCTGACCGCATTGCTTTCCGCTTTTTTCACGGTCGATAAGCACCGTTCTTATGCCCAGCTGCTTTGGTCCCTCTATGTCGTCACGGGGATTATCTCCCACGAATATCACCTCATCGGGGAGAAGCTGCTCGGCTTCCAGTATGCTTTCAAAGAAGCGGCGGCACGGCTTATAACAGCGCAGATCCTCCGATGTGTAGATGCTGTCCGCACGCAGGGCGTTATTTGCCGCCACATAGTTCAGTATATCGTTATCGGTGTTTGAGCCGAGTATAAGCCTGTATCTGCCCCTGAGGACGCTGAGAGTCGGCTGCACATCCTCGTATGCCTTGCGCTCATACGCAGCTGAGAGCAGCGCTGCCGTGTCCTCGGCGGCGTTTCTGTTTACGCCGTAGCGCTCGTAGAACATTCTTATGCGTGAGGTGAACAGTTCGCATTCCGTCATGAAACCGCAGCCGTCGGCGGTGTGTAAGGCGTAATAGCTGCGCCACTCTGCGAGAAATTCCGCTTCGTTTATCTCTGCACCGCAGGAGGTGGTTATCCTGTCCATAGTGACCCTTGCGGAGTTGCCCTTTTCCACCCTGATGAGCGTACCGAAAACATCGAAGATAATAGCTTTTATCGCCATTTCTTACTCCTTGCCGAAGCCGTTGAACCATGCACGCTCAGTGAAAGGCTTCTTCCTCGGCGCTTTCACCTCGTCCGCCGCCTTGCCCACGGGCAGAATGCAGACCATCTCATACCCATCAGGCACGCCGAGCCGCTCTGCAAGCCTGTCGCATATCCTGTCGTCATCCGTGATGTGACCCTCATACCAGCAGCTCTCATAGCCGAGCGAGGTTATCGCAAGCAGCATGTTCTGTATCGCAGCGGAGTAGTCATGCACCGCAAAGCACTTGTCACGGTAGGCGCATATCCTCTGCGTAAGCACGCATATCAGCGCAGGAGCGGTAGTGCATATCGGTGGGTCTATCATCCCGAGAAGTTCCGAAAGAAGCGCAGGCTCGTCCACGGCAATGAGCGAGGTGGTCTGCTTGTTGCAGCCTGACGGTGCGTCAAGTCCTGCCTGCATGATGGCGGTGAGATGCTCCCTCGGCACGCTTTCCGCCTTGTATGAGCCACGGTAGCTGTGGCGTGTGCTTATCGTTTTTAATGTTTCGTTCATATCAAATCTCCCTCAGAAAAAGGTCTGCGAAATCCTCCGCACTGTACGCAAAGGAGAGCGCCCACATGGCTTTCATGGCGGCAAGCTCGGTGGTCATGCCCTTTGCCTCGATGATGCGGTAGCGCTTCTTCGCCTCACGTCCAACCTCGTACAGCGACATATCGCAGCCGCCCTCAGGCACCTGCGTGGTCATGATGACTATCGTGCCGCAAAGGGTAAGCTCGGCTATCTTCTGCTCGAATTCCTTGCCTCCGTAATCGGGGAAGCCGCCCGTGCCGAAGCCCTCTATTATCAGCACCCTCGCATTCTGCGCCGCAAAATCCAGTATCGCAGGGGAGAGCGCTGGGATGAGCTTCACAAGCGCCACCGCCGTATCCATGCGGTTGAAGAATATCGGCGCTCCGTCCTCGTCCTGCGGCTCTTGGAGCGTTACCGCACCGTCATGCACGCAGCCGATATCCTCTCTGCCGATGCTGCGGAAGGCGTCGAAATCACGGGTGTGGACTTTCCTTGCGCACCGTCCGTCGATGATACGTCCGCTGAAAACCACCGCAATGCCGCAGAGTCCGCTGCAGGCGGTGAGGAAAGCGTCGTAAAGGTTGCGTGGAGCGTCCGAGCCGTCCACGCCCATCGGCAGCTGCGAGCCTGTCAGCACTATCGGCTTTGCGCTGCCCTGTATAAGGCAGGAGAGCGCCGCTGCTCCGTATGCTAAAGTATCCGTGCCGTGCGCTACCACGAAGCCGTCGAAATCGCTGTAGCAGCGCTGTATCTCGGCGGCAAGCTCAGTCCACTCTCGGGGGGACATATTCGTGCTGTCAAGGTTGAACAGCTGCACCGCCGCTATCTCGCAGATATCCCGCAGCTGCGGCAGTGCGGAGAGAAGCTGCGCCGCCGTCGCCTCGGGGGCAAGTCCCGCTTCGGTCTCACCGCAGGCGATAGTGCCGCCTGTTGCGATAAAAAGTATCTTTTTCATGCCTGCTCCTTATCCGAATCTGTTCTGCGCTCTGCGCTTGCCCACCATCCTTATCCAGATGAATACGCCTGCGATGAGCGCCACCATTATCAGCAGCCTGATGATTATCATAACGATATTATATTCCACAAGGGTGAGCGCATACAGCCTGCCGAGTGCGTCACGGTAATACATCGTGCCGTTTTCGGAGACCGCCGCCTTGCCGCCCTCGAAATCCTCCATTATGGCGAGTATCTCGGTCTGCGGCTGAACGTCCTCACCGGGGTCGTAGACGCTGTACAATGCCCATCTTCCGCCCTCATAGGGAGCGACGGTGTAGACTCTCGGGCCGTTGCCACGGCAGAGGAACGGGTCGCTGCCGCCTGCGATATCGGGGAGAGTGGTTATAAGCTCCATGTTGATGCTGTCGATTATGTGCAGACCCTTATCGGATGTGACATACAGC
>JAZSEG010000310.1:0-5167 GCA_045531575.1 Oscillospiraceae bacterium
CGTCACCTCATGCCGCGAGTAACAGAATGCGGGCAAAGGGGGTTACCGATAAAATGCGAAAAGAGCAGTTGCTCTACCGTTTTCGCACAGAAATCGGCAAGCTGTTGTCCTGTGGGCATATAGAAGAACGTCAGAATTGTATGGGAGGAAAGTGCTATGAGATACATAGCTTTTGCGACAGCAATTGCTGCCATGCTCATGCTCACGGGCTGCGGAGATAGCGGAGTATCTTCAGCAACGACATCTGCAACTACGGCTTCATCTGCTGTCGAGGCAGCTCAGGACGATCCCTTTTTCCGCGAGATGTACGCCTATGAACTGAACAACAAATACAATCAGCTCCTCAATGATCAGGCCGCATTTTTTGATGCTAATAATAATGCTAATTATGCGGTAGACGTGCAGGATCTGGATGTCGATGCTTTTTTTGCAGCAGCAGAAAAGTGCATTTTTACACTTGAGGCTATTATTGCTATCGAGCCGCCCGAATCGCTTGCTCCCTATCATGAGCAGTTGATCGAAGGTGCGGAGTACGAAAAAAAGTTTTTTGAAGGCGTAATAAAAGCAACTAAGTATGACTTAGGCGAGTTGGATCTGAGTGCGCAGGAGGTAGAAGAGCTTCAGGCATTTTTTACGGAATACACCGAAGCCGAAACCAACCTCTTTGTTGACGCTTATTGTGCGGTGATGAACGCTGCTGCGCAGTGATATACCTTATTTATCAGTCAATAATGTTCCCTCATGCCACGAGGGACAATGAAAGGAAATAAAAAGCTATGTTAAACACAGAAAAGACACTTGAAAAGATCGTTGCGCTCTGCAAAGGCAGAGGCTTCGTATATCCCGGCAGTGAGATCTATGGCGGTCTCGCAAACACATGGGATTACGGCCCTCTCGGTGCAGTGCTGAAGGACAACCTGAAGAACGCATGGAAGAAGAAGTTCATTCAGGAGAACAAGTACAATGTAGGACTTGATTCCGCAATCCTGATGAATCCCCAAACATGGGTGGCTTCTGGTCACGTTGGCGGTTTCTCCGATCCTCTGATGGACTGCAAGGACTGTAAGACACGTCACAGAGCAGACAAGCTGATCGAGGATTTCGGTCAGGACTGCAACGGTTGGGATAATGCACAGATGCTCGACTTTATCAAGGAGAAGGAGATCTGCTGCCCCAACTGCGGAAGCAAGAACTTCACCGATATTCGTCAGTTCAACCTGATGTTCAAGACATTCCAGGGTGTTACAGAGGACAGCAAGAATGAAATCTATCTCCGTCCCGAGACTGCTCAGGGTATCTTTGTAAACTTCGCAAATATTCAGAGAACAAGCCGTAAAAAGGTTCCTTTCGGTGTGGCGCAGGTAGGTAAGTCCTTCCGTAACGAGATCACTCCCGGTCAGTTCATCTTCCGTGTAAGAGAGTTCGAGCAGATGGAGCTGGAGTTCTTCTGCAAGCCCGGCACTGATCTCGAATGGTTCGAGTACTGGAGAAGCTACTGCAAGAAGTTCCTGCTGGATCTCGGCCTGAAGGAGGAGAACCTCCGCCTGAGAGATCACTCTCCCGAGGAGCTTTGCTTCTACTCCAAGGCTACAACAGACTTCGAGTTCCTGTATCCGTTCGGATGGGGCGAGCTGTGGGGCGTTGCTGACAGAACAGATTACGACCTGACTCAGCACATCAATACCAGCGGCAAGAGCCTTGAATACTTCGATCCCGAGACAAATGAGAAGTATGTTCCGTACGTTGTTGAGCCTTCTCTCGGTGTTGAGAGACTGTTCCTTGCTGTTGTATGCGATGCATACGACGAGGAAGCTCTGGAGGATGGCACAACCAGAACAGTAATGCACCTGCATCCTGCACTTGCGCCTGTTAAGGCTGCTGTTCTGCCTCTGTCCAAGAAGCTGAGCGAGAAGGCAGGCGAGCTTTACGATGAGCTGGCTAAGTACTTCCCCGTAGACTTCGACGACGCAGGCGCTATCGGTAAGCGTTACCGCAGACAGGACGAGATCGGTACACCTTTCTGTGTTACCATCGACTTCGATACTGTTGAGAAGGATAACTGCGTAACAGTTCGTGAGCGTGATACCATGGAGCAGGTAAGAATCCCGATCTCCGAGGTTAGAGCTTACATCGAGGAAAGAATCAGATTCTGATATTCCATATAAATTTGATCCGCTTCTGAAAGGGAGCGGATCTTTTTGTTGCTTTCAAATCGATTTGGTGATATAATAAAAACATCAAACAATGGAGGAAACGCTGATGAAGCAAAAAACAGCAAGGATTATTTCAGTTACCATATTGGCGGCATTTATGCTTGGGGTATGCGCACTCGTAACGCTGGTTAACAACAGGGCAGAGGGAGCGTGGTATCTTTATGCGGTGACGGCGGCGTATACGCTTATCTTTGCTGCCGCTGTGATTTATATCATAATGTTTTTTGCGGGACTGAAAAAGACTGACAGTTGGGCATATATCATATTCTATTGTATTAGTATTCCGGTGTTCCTGTTCGGAACAAATGCGATAGACTATTATAAGGATGCTTTTGGCGGTAGTGTTGTCTGGCAGACAGATATTTATACTGTTCCTGTGAAGCATAAATATGAGTATATGCCGTATCTGAGTTTTTCGTACGGAAACAGGTATTATTCGTTATTAATAAACGAGCATACCCACGCGGAATTGAGATCAAATCGCTATGACGAGAGTAGAACTGTTATCGATGAGGCCTTGAATGAAAAGACTCATCCTCGCCTGAATGCCGTTGAGATAGAATTTTATCCTAATACTCATATACTCTGCGAGGTGAGAATTCTGAACGAGTGAAAAATATTCCTTTGAGCGCAACCTTTTCCAATAATGAGCGGTTTTATATACAAAGGCACTTTAGCACACTAACAAGGAGGTCTATGTTATGAAAAGAGCATTATCATTTTCTATGGCGGCGCTGATGGCGCTTTCAAGCTCTGTATGCGTTTATGCAGAGGGCAGGGATGAGGCGGAGCTGCGCACCATGCTGTCCCGTGTCAAGAGCAGGATAGAAGTTCCTGCAGAACTGGAGGAGTTCGATTATAGGGTATCTACATACTCGCCCAAGGAGGAGTATACCTTTACATGGCACACTCCTGATGATGCGGAGAAGTATAAGGCTATCTCCTGCACTATCTGCAGCACCGTTATAACGAATTACAGCTACACTGATGCGGATTTCTACGATTACACAGGCAGAGATGTTTCGCTGGCAAAGCTTTCTGCTGATGAGCTTTACAGCAAGGCGGTAAAGGCGGTTACGATGCTCAATCCGACTGTTGCAGGCAGTATTGAGATCGATAAGGACAGCCTCTCGCTGGCGCTTTCGGGAAACAGGGCAACATTCAGGCTGATCCGCACAAAGAATGATATCCCTGTTGACAATGACGGCGGACGCATCGTGCTGGATAAGGATACGGGCGAGCTTATATCGTTCAATATCAGTTGGCATCCGAATGCGGCATTCCGTTCCCCCGAAAAGATCATTTCCGAGGAAAAGGCAAAGGATGCTTACGAGGATATGATCGCAATATATCCCGAATATGAGATATATTTTGACGGCGACAACAAGGCGTATACCTCAAGGATCGTTTATCGTCAGGCAGACCGTGGAGAGATCAATGCATTCAATGGAAAGAAGAGCAATTTCGTTACAGACGGATATTTTGGCGACAATGATATCACGATGGATGATGCCGTAGAGGAGGAAGCAGGCGCAGCTGACAAGAACATGGGCTTTACAGAGGCAGAGTTGAAGGAGCTTAACAAGGATCTTCCCTATGCGACTGAGGCTGATATCATTAAGCTGATGAAGTCTGATGAATATATGAGCTATAACGACGGCATGGTGCTTGATTACTCCCGCCTTTACAAGACTGAGTACAATGACAACGAAACTTATGTGTATACTGCGAATTTCAGTGCGGAGCAGATGTCTGATAAGCCTGTATATGAGGATTACATGGAGGAGGTCATCTGGGAGGATAGCTACTTCTATGAGAGCGTAGGCATCTCTGTAAATGCTGAAACAGGCGAGATCATCAGCTACAGCTATTACAATTCCGATATGGACAGAAGCGACACCTTTGATGAGGCTAAAACAAAGGCAAAGGCTGAGGATGTCGCAGAGAAGTATGCAGGCGAGAGATTTGGTGAATACACCTTTGATTCAGGTGATGTAAGCAAGTATACCGATAAGCAGAATAATACCACCTATTACGGCAGCTGGTATGGCTGGGACAGAGAGGTGAATGGTCTGGATGTCCGCGGCGACTATATAAATGTCGGATTCAATGCGCACGGCGTGCTGACTGAATATAGCATCAATTATTCTGATGTGGAGTTTGCTTCCCCTGATGATATCCTTTCTGAGGATGAGATCATGGATATATTCTGGCAGGATAACGAGCTTGAGCTGTACTATCTTGCAAGAGTACACGAGAAGATCACAAAGACTGTTCTGGTGTACGGCACGGACAGCACTGTATATCGCGATGCATTCACAGGCAAGCCTGTATATAACTGGGACTACGCAGTGCAGAGCAATGTTGAAGCTATCAAAGACAAGGCGCTGAGAGAGAAAGCTGAGATACTGGAAATGCACGGCATTGCAGTGACAAATGGCATGGAAAAGGTTAGTGACGGCGTAAAGACCGACGCTTATGCAGACATCCTTAACCGTATCTGTGCTATGGGCCTGTATGGACAGTATGATATCCTCCCTCTGAGCAGCGGCAAGTATGATGCAGAGGCTGATATTACAGTCGGTGATGCTATGGTAATGCTGACAGCGGCCGAGTGTGGCACGGCCGTTCCGTCCCTCGGTGGAATATTCAAGTCCCCCTACACCGACGTGAAGGAGAATGACAAGAACATCGGCTACTATGCTATCGCTCATGCGCTGCTGGAGTCTGATGATACAGTTCTCGGCGCAGGTGAGAAGTTCACATATTCCGATATGATCGATATGATATATGATTATCTTGCTGACTAAGTTCAGCTATGATATATACCTCTCCTAAGAGCATTCCCCCGATATCCGTAAGGGTATCGGGGGATCTTTCTGTTTTTGTGTAAATTCGAGGTTACAGATTGGTTACAATTGGTTTCAATGTGATTACAGTATTTTGATAAATAT
>JAZSEG010000320.1:0-3899 GCA_045531575.1 Oscillospiraceae bacterium
TATACCTTTTCGTACTGACGGGTGTTCTCCTCGACAGGCTCCTGCACCTTGTCTGCCTTGATAACGGCACGGCAGGCCTCAGGCACGCTGGAGTAGATACCTGCGCCAACTGCAGCAAGCAGGGCAACGCCCAGTGCGGGACCCTCGGAGTTAACGGTGGTCTTTACAGGGCAAGCGTACAGGTCAGCCAGCATCTGTCTCCACAGAGGAGAGGTTCCGCCGCCGCCACAAGCCATCATGTCGCTTACGTTGATATCCATCTCACGCATTACCTCTACGCAGTCACGAAGGGAGTAGGAAACGCCCTCCATAACGGCACGGAGCATATCCTTCTTCTTGTGCATTGCAGACAGGCCGAAGAACACGCCTCTTGCGTTGGGATCGAGGTGGGGAGTTCTCTCACCGTTGAGATAAGGCATATACAGCAGGCGGTTAGCGCCGATCGGAACGCTGCCTGCTTCCTTATCCATCAGATAATAAGGATCGACACCCATAGCCAGAGCAGTCTCCATCTCAGCCCATGCGAAGTTATCCCTGAACCACTTCAGAGAATGACCTGCGGACTGGGTAACACCCATAACGTGCCAGCAACCGGGAACAGCACAGCAGAATGTGTGAACTCTGCCCTTCTTATCAATAGCAATATCGGAAGTATGTGCGAATACAACGCCCGAAGTGCCGATAGTTGTGAATGCCTTGCCGTCCTCAACAACGCCTGTGCCGACAGCCGCAGCAGCGTTATCGCCTGCGCCGCCCACAACGGGAGTGCCTTCCTTCAGACCGGTAAGCTCAGCCACCTTCTTTGTGATCGTGCCAGTGATATCAGGGGACTCATAAACCTTTGCAAGCAGAGCCTTGTCAATGCCGAGCTTTGTCAGCACCTCGTCAGACCAACAGCGGTTAGGGATATCAAGAAGCTGCATGCCCGACGCATCGGATACCTCTGTTGCATACTCGCCTGTCAGCATGAATCTGATATAGTCCTTAGGCAGCAGAATATGACGGCACTTCTCGTAATTCTGAGGCTCGTTATTCTTCACCCACATGATCTTTGCAGCGGTGAAGCCTGTGATAGCGGGATTTGCGGTGATGTCGATAAGACGGTCAGCGCCTACCTTATCGGTGATCTCAACGACTTCCTTAGCGGTACGCTGATCGCACCAGATGATGGACTTTCTGATAGGTCTGTTCTCTGCGTCAAGCATAACAAGACCGTGCATCTGTCCAGACAGACCGATACCCTTGATGTCCTCTGCGTTTACCTCGCTCTCAGCGATAACGTCCTTGATGCCGTTTACAGAGGCATTCCACCAGTCGAGGGGGTCCTGCTCTGCGTAGCCGTTCTGAGGTGTATAGAGGGGATACTCATAAGTAGCGGACGCTACTGCCTTGCCGTCCTCGGAGAACAGCACTGTCTTGGTACCCGAAGTACCGATATCAACGCCTAAAATATAAGCCATAATAATACTCCTTTGCCGATGCTCACAGGACCGACGGTATGCCGTTTCCGACACAGGCCGATAATGTGAAAAACATCTATGTAATCGTTTATACACTATAAATTTTAATATATATTGCCTAATTTGTCAATAGGTTTTGGCAAAATAATTGTTATTTATTATTGACAGGCAGATTTGATTTGGTGTATAATAAATATACGATAATTCTAAATGGAGGTCTGTCCGATGAGCCAGCAGAAAACTTTTACTCTCGATAACGGTACGACATTTGAAATAAGCGTTGGAGAAATCCTCCGCCACGCCGACTGGGACAAGATAACTGACGAAGAACGCTTTGTAAACAAGCATCTTTACAGAGTGACGGGATTTACCGTTCTCCCTAAGGACAACAGTGAGGCGATCATGCTGAAGCAGATATTCCACCCCATGCGCGAATATATGTACAAGGCATCACAGCTCACGACAAAGCTTGATCCTGCGAAATACCCTGAGGCTAAGCAGGAATATCTTTTCACAAAGCATGATGTGCAGTTCCAGAGTGCGGCTGAGATAGAAGTCCTCGAAAACATCCCTAAGGATATGATAAGCTACATAAGATTTCAGGAGGATCCGCTGAGATCTGAGCATTTCAAGAGCTATTTCAAGAAGTAATACCAATGCCCCTCGTAATGAGGGGCATTTTTGTGTCATATAAGCATCATGGAGTATTTCAGCTCCCCTGCTGTTTCGCCGCGCTTATCGTAACTGCGTGTGCCGTCGGCAGATTCGAGTGTGAGCCCGAGACGCTTCATCAGCGCTTCGGACGGTTTATTGCGGATATCACAGCGTGCAAAGACCGATTCAAGCTTCAGTGCCTTTGCAAGCTCAATCATTGCGTTTGCGGCTTCAAAAGCATAGCCTTTGCCGTGATATTCCCTGTTCAGTATCCAACCCAACTCGCCCTGCTTTCTGTCCTCAGTAAGATACAGGCAAACGCCGCCTATCTGAAAACCATCGATGGTCACGGCGTATTCGTAATACTCGGGCTGTTCCTTGTTCCACTCGGCTACTGCATCGGTGATGAACTTCAGCGTTTCCTCCTCGGTGTCATTCGGGAGATTCAGCATGTAGCGTGTCATCTCCTTGTCTGACGCATAGAGATGCGCCGTCGGGAGGTCGGACTCCTCAAGCGGTCTGAGAACAAGTCTGTCTGTTACGATGAGCCTCATGTCATGCAGCTTTTCCACAAGTTCAATAGAACGGCGTGGTATCAGCCTTTCGGCAAGTATCTGCTCTGCGCTTATCCAGCGATATGCGACGGTTTCACCTTCCTGCAGGATAACTGCGTCTTTATCCATATCAGTACAGCATAGATAAACGCTGTAGTGAGAGTTATATCCTGTTATCGGATGGCGGGCCTCAGTGACTGTTGCTAACTGTATAAGGGTATCTGCAACAACGCCTGTTTCCTCATGCAATTCACGGACAGCGCCGTTATACGGTGTCTCCCCTTTCAGCACCGAGCCGCCTGCCCCTATCTCCCACATACCGCCGCCGAGAGGTTTATTCGGGTCTCGCTGCATTACAAGATATGTACCATCCGTATGCTGCACGATAACATCCGCTACCCAGTGATACAGGTCAGCAGGCGGTGTTTCACCACGGACTATATCACGTCCTGCAAGCGTGCCATCGGCGTTGTAGCCGTCCCACAACTCCATTGTTATCTCCCCTTTCGGAATGAAATCGGGCGACAGATGCCGCCCGATGTGTTATTCAATTATTCTCCGCAAAGCTCACGATAAAGACCGATGTACAGCTTAGCGGATGCCTCCCAGCTGAAGTCAGCCTTCATTGCACGAACCGCAAGTTTCTTCCACTCAGCCTTGTTATCGTACATTGCCTTTGCTCTCTGCACTGCATGGAGCATGTCATGTGCGTTGTAGCTCTGGAATGTGAAGCCGATGCCGTTGTCGCCAGCGTCGATGATGGAGTCCTTCAGACCGCCTGTTGCACGAACGATCGGCACGGTGCCGTATCTTGCTGCGATCATCTGAGCAAGACCGCAAGGCTCGCTCTTGGAGGGCATCAGGAACATATCCGCACCTGCATAGAGTCTCTTTGCAAGCTGAGGATTGTAGCCTCTGTAGAAGCCTACCTTATCGGGATATCTGTAATGCATCTCCTGGAAGAAGTCCTCGTAATGAGCTTCGCCCGAGCCGAGGATAACCACCTGCATATCTGTAGCGATGATATCATCAAATACAGCCTTAACAAGGTCAAAGCCCTTGTGGTCTGCAAAACGGGAGATCATTACCAGCAGCGGGATGCCGTACTCAGGCATGCCGAATTCCTCGAAGATAGCGCTCTTGCAGGCAGCCTTGCCCTTGAGGGAGCGTGTGTTGAAGTTCGCTGCGATGTTGGGGTCTGTCTGAGGATTGTAAAGATCGATATCGATAC
>JAZSEG010000184.1:0-7450 GCA_045531575.1 Oscillospiraceae bacterium
TAAGAGTGACACCTAACAGCTTTGCTGCCCCCTCTGGTTATATTATAGCATAATTTTAGTGTAAATTAACAAAATTATGAGAAAACGCATTTTTATTTTGAAAAAGGAGTGATTTTATGGCTGATAAGATGAAAATATGTAAGTATTGCCGTTCTGAAATCGATGCAAAAGCTAAAATATGCCCTGTATGTACGAAAAAACAAAGCGGATTAGGTGATGCTCTTGCCTGTGTTCTTGTTGCATTGATGATAATTATATTCGTTCCTGCTATAATTGGAGCGTGTTCAAAACGTTCTGCTGAGAATTCAAGCCGAACTGCTGAAATAGTATCATCGGATACCGCCACTCCTGAAAAAGATTCACAAGCAGAGCAAGTCCAAGAGGAAACACCGAAAGTACCAAAGGAGTTCTCCAACGCTTTGAAAAAGGCTGAAAGATATGCAGATAATATGCACATGTCAAAAGCAGGAATCTACGATCAGCTTACTTCTGAGCATGGCGAAGCGTTCTCTGCCGAAGCTGCTACCTATGCAATTGAGAATATGTCTGCTGATTTCAAGGAAAATGCATTGTATAAAGCAAAAAGTTATAGTGATAATCAGCACATGTCAAAAGCCAGGATATACGATCAGCTAACCTCTGAACACGGAGAACAATTCACAGCTGATGAAGCGCAATATGCTGTTGATAACCTTGTAGCTGACTATAAAGACAACGCATTGCAGAAAGCAAAATCATATCAAGACTCGATGGCTATGTCACCGGATAGAATCTATAAGCAATTGACTTCCGATCACGGAGAACAGTTTACAGAAGAAGAAGCACAGTATGCTATTGATAACTTGAACTAATTGAAAGGATGTGCGGTCAATGGCGAAAGCGAAGCAGCTCCCGTCAGGCTCATGGAGAGTGCGTGTCTATGACAGCGAATTAAAAAAACAGGTCAGCTTCACGTCTGATCTGCCCGGAAAGGCAGGAAAGGCAGAAGCTGAACTTATGGCTCGTGAGTATCAGCTCGGGCGAAAGAAGAAGAAAGAACAGGGAAAGACAGTAGGGGAATGCATAGATGAGTACATAGATCTGAAAGAGAATGTTTTGTCTCCCAAAACCATATCCGAGTATAGACGCATTAGGAAAAATCAGCTTGCTGAAATAGCTAAACTATATCTCAATGATATCGATTCACAAGACGTTCAAAGTTTTGTAAACTTGCTATCTCTAAGTAAAAAGCCGAGAACTGTTAAAAATGCATACAGCCTTATATCCTGCACTCTGAAAGTGTATCGTCCCGAATTAAGGCTAAACGTAACACGTCCTACCATACAGAACAGAATTAAGCATCTTCCTGATGCCGAAGATGTTCTAAAGGCAATTGTTGGAACAAGCGTTGAGCTGCCGTGTCTGTTAGCAATGTGGTGTAGCTTAAGAATGTCAGAAGTCAAAGGGATAAAGCGTGACGATATAAAAGACGGAATACTAACTATTCATAGAACTGTTGTCCACATAAACGGAGAGGATATTGAAAAAGACAGCACAAAGACAACAGGCAGTACCAGAAGTATAATCTTACCTAAATACATTCTTGATCTTGTTTCTAAGCTGCCGAACGATTCAGAATACCTTGTTCCTGAAAGCGGTCACAAAATATACAACGATTTCACTAAGTTGTTGAAAGCAAACGGTTTGGAGCATATGTCCTTTCATGATCTCCGTCACCTTAATGCTTCGATTATGCTTATGCTCGGCATCCCTGATAAGTATGCTATGGAGCGTGGTGGATGGTCAAGCACAGGTGTTTTGAAGTCAGTATACCAACATACATTTACCGCTGAGCGTATGGAAGTAGATAGGAAAATTGACAGTTATTTTATTTCGATTTTAGACACGATATTAGACACGAAATAGAGTTATTGCGTATATTTCGCGCCGTAGGACGGACATACTGTCCGTCCCTTAAGAATCACACAAAATCCCGATGTATTGCAGATTCCAAAAGTTTCTGCCGATATATCGGGATTTTTCTTTGTCACAAATCACAACCGTTTATTTGCAACTCACAATAATTTGTGATGAAAAAACAGTGTTTTAAAATCATATTAGACACGAAATTAGACACGAAATCCCCTGACGATCAATCAGGGGATTTTATTGTGTCAAGAACAAACTGTTTCAGCAATGCGTTAGCTGTTGTGCCTCTGGACTCAGCCGCCCTCCGGAACTCTTCGACCTGTTCCTTCCTGAGCCGAACGGATAAGGTCAGCATATTTTCAGAATCCCACTTTTTGTTTGCTTTCCTCTGTGATTCTTTTACCATGTTATCACCTCCACGATCATTATACCATATTCCATATACTGTTGATAGTATAATTTTGCACAAAGATTGAGCCGGATTTTCGTGCGACTTTGTATGCGGTTTTTCTTGACAATATACTGTAGATAGTATATAATAGAATTGCAGTAAAACAAACGACAGCCGCAAGGCAGGAGGAGGAATCACTATGACAAGGCAGGAACTTACAAAAATGGCTGGCAACGAAGAACAAGCCACATTCGCAATGGATATACTTTTGAATCAGATACAGCCCGACTTCATAGTAATGGCGATCAGAACAGAGCTTAAAGCTGTTGAGAAACAGATCGCTAACGCCGAAAAAGAAGGTCTAATCGTAAATGTAAACGGTGCATACGCTGTAAACTGGAGAAAAGAATATGAACCGCTTAACGGCAATACTATATGGAACGCCACAGAGGAACAAACGGAAGAAATGAACGTCATTCGTGAAAAGTTGTATAAAGCAGATGCTCTTCTGTATAGGAGAAACCGTGTTGTATCGCTCATAGCAGTTAAATAAACATTACCAAAGCCGAGCGGAGCGGCTAATCTCCGCAGAAAGGATTGACCATGAAACAAGTAATACTGAGAATCACGCATTATCACCTATCCGGTAAGACAAGCCACTACTATCACCACTCTTACCCGATAAGCGAAGATAAAGTCGAGGCTTATATCGCAGAACATGAGCCGTCAAATCCGTATCACATAATCACCGATGTAAAGGTTATCGACATAGAGGAGGCGTGAACATGAACATACACGATGCACAGGCTAAGCTCGAAGCGGAGCAGGAGCGACTTGAAAGGGAGATGTATTACAAGCAGAAAGCCCTTGAAATCATCGAGGACATGGACGAGGACGAGGAAATCGACCTCAACGAGATATACAGGTCAATCGCCGAAGAAGCTGAGTACAACTATCAGAGAGCAGAGGAAAACAGCCTTCGGAACGCATGGCAGCAGGACTTGATAGATATGTACAGATACGAGCGATAACGCAGAAATCCCCTCTCGGTGTCCGGGAGGGGATTCTTCATATTTCACGCAGTTTACGCAGGACACCTTCATACAGTCCCGGCTTGATAGCTTGCAGGACTTCCATAAGCTCGTCCATAACCGCCCACACAGAGTCGGCATTTTTGCCCTCTATAGCCGCTGCAAACTCAGTGTCGGAGTAGTATTCCACCGTTTCCTTGATCGGGCTTACAGGGGCAGGAGAGGCGCTGTATGCGTACTCCGGAGCGCCTTGCTTTTCCCGGAGCAGGATATAATAAGCCGATAGCTTCATGCAGGTGTTTGCGTTCGGGTTGCGTTCTCCCTCACATTCGGCAATAGCCGCTTTCAGATCATCGACCGTAATCACGGCTACACCACCTTACTTTAACTCGCTGGCGAAACGCTCAGCCTTTTTTCTTGTGTGCTCGTCCGGGGCTTCATCGATCAGTTCATAAACCTTCTCCATGAACTCTTCCTTTGCCTCAGCACGGCTGTAATCGCCCTCAGAGCTGTAGCGACCCATTGAGTCACGCTTAGCACGAGAACCACGGCCACGAGCGCCGGACATACCGTCACGTCCTCTGCGAACCATTCTTCCGCTTTCGTATGCAATGCCGTCCCAGTCGCCGGAATAGCCTTCGTTCTCCATAGCTTCGTTTGTAAGCAGAGCCATTTTGAACTTTGCGAGGTTCTTTCCGTCTTCAATCTCGGTACGGCTGAGCTTGCCGCCGTTGGCAACCTTATTCTCGTATTCTTCCAGCTCACGATCAACGTATCTGCACAGTTTATCCATAGTGTTTCACTCCTTCCTCAAATCACTCTACGAACGCCGACATAATTAATAACTATATTAGCGTTCATTACGTTTATTGTCTGAGTGCTTATATTCCGCACTGTAACATTTTCACAGCCACAAAGACTCGGTACAGCCACGATGATAGAAGCGCCTACGTTATCGCCTGCGGTATCTGATACCAGAGGAACAGTAACAGTCATAATGCTGCTCGGATCTGTAGCTCCGTCAATGGATATTGCAAGGCTAATAGGCTCAACCGTTCCGGCTGGCTCTGTCGGCAGTGAGATGTTGCCGTGGAACTCTACCTGATAGAGAGTTTCATATATCCTTCTGCAACCGCATGAACAGCGATTGACAGAAGGTGCGTTATTTGCAAGAAGAAACACTCCGCTTTCGTCCCTGTGGAAAACAAGCCCACGATTGCAAGGAACAGGAGACTCGGTGAAAATCACAGACTGTCCGGATAGTACCGCCTGAGTTGCGTTTGCACTGTATTCAGCAGCCATTCAGATCACCGCCTATCAAAAACCGCCATTACAGCCGCAACCGGTGTTAGGTGAGTTGAAGCTCGGATTGCAGGAGAACAGAGGTGTGTTTCCTGCCACTGGAATAGACGGGGTCGGGCAGCTTGAAAGCCTGCTATAGAGTGAATTCACGATGTTATCAGCATTTGCAAGATTTTCTGCTCTTGCTGTAGCCATGTTCACCTGATTCTGGAGACCAACGTTCTCACGCTGAGCCTGTGCAAGCTGTGACTTTACACCGTCCAGCTCCAGAGCGCAGAGCTTGTCCATAATCATCTGATCGCCGCTGCGGATAGCATCGACAATGTCTCTTGTGTTCTGTGCTGCCGCTGTTCTTGTAGCGCAGCCCTCTGTTGCCTCAGTGTATCTCAGGTCTGCGATGCCTGCCTGTACACCGTTGAAGCCCTGCTGGTTAGCCGCCTGTTCTGCAAAAGAGCGATTCAGCGAAGCAAGCTCATTGGTATACATCTGCTGAGAGATTGCATTCTGAGCACCTGTCACAGCGCTGATAATGCCGTTTCCAGTCTGGCAGATATTCTGATTAACCCCGGCAATGCCGAGCTGTACGTTGCCGAAGCCGCTTGTTACAGCGTTCTGAATGCCCTGAGCTGTTGCATTGAGCTGCTGATCTCTGAAACCGTCATTCATCTGATTGACCTGATTCATCCAGGGGTAAAGACCGAAGCCCATATCCATGCCAAGCATACCAGCGCCCATCATGCCGCCCATGCCGAAACCACCGAAACCGCCCCAGCCTCCGCCGAGAACAAGAATCAAGAGAATCCAAGACATGAAATCTCCGCCGAAACCGAAGCCTCCACCGTTGCCATAAGGTGCGCCATAGGCAGGCTGCATGAGCATTGTTGTGCCCATTCCTTCATCTGTAAGAGCCATAAAGCCCTCCTTTCTCCGGGGAATTATCCCGGTAAGCGATCACGTCCTTATGCGTGATCGGGGATTTATATCAAAGCCGAAGCTGTGATACCTGATTATTTGCTGAATGTAGAAGCAAGAAGCTGTGCCATTCTCTCATTGCGTTCCTCTGTTTCATCTTCCCACTTCTTAGCTGCTTCATCAGCCTTTATCCTCCCAAGCTCAGCAGCAAGGGTCTGATAATCTTTATAGCTGAGCTGTGTCTTGCTAAGTATAGCGTTGATGTGAGCATTGAGCTTCTTTTCAATTTTTTCTTTCATTTTTTAATTTTCCTTTCAAATTTTAGATTTGCTTTCACAAAATTCAAGTTTATTTGCACAAACTTTCGATTTTCGCAAGTGCAAAACGTAAATTATATATGCTTTTACGTTTTGGTAAGGACTTAAATGTCCTTACCTTCTGCCGCCGAACATCCTCTGCATCATCTGCTGTGCCATGTTCAAGCGCCCCTGTGGGACTTTGCCAGACTGCAAAACGTGTTGTAGTAAGGCACTCGGATCATTTTCCATGCCCTGCGGCACGTCTATCCCTTGTCGCTTCATCAGCTCCATAGCGGCTGAGCGTGGGTCTTGTGACTGCTGCGGTGGCTGCTGTGGCTGATTACCTAATCTCTGAAACATACTCATTTACAGTTTCCTCCTTTTTCTGCGGTGTAGTTGTCAGCTCTGCAAGTCTTCGTTCCAGCTCTTCACGGGTAACAAAACTGTCGAAATCCGGCTGTGGCTGTGGAGGAGCAGGGGCTTGCTTGACATACACATCAAGGTTGTGCTGATTGTTGGCATAGACCGTCTTAATAAATATCTTATCTTCTGCCTTATTTATCATCATCTGCGTCCCCCCTGTGGGAACAGGGTAATTATCTGCCTCTTCCCGGTCTCCGCTTATTTGCACGATCTCCGCCCGAATAGTCGGAGCTGTGAAGTTCTGCGGCTGCGGCACAGGCTGCTGATACTGCTGACCGTAAGGATTGTAATTGTACAGAAGGTTAGGATTGAGAAATCCCATTAAATCACTCCTTTGCAAAATAATAAGCCGCTGTTTCTCCGGAGCTGTCCCAGTTGTCGAGAATACTTCCGTCTTTCACGCAAACCGCATGACTGCCTGTAGCAACCACATAAACGCCGTTTTTATGGTCTCTTGCAAAGTCAGCTATAGTATAGCAGTCAGGGCAGTTATCGGGCAAAGAACGCCGTGCAAAGCCCTTAGAGCGCAAGTATGAAGCCCAGATTGCATTTGCGTTTGGTAAATCATGAAACATGAAGCCTTCGATGCAGAGATCTATGTAAGTTCTTTCCCAAGGCTGATTCAAGGCTGTGGAGATTGCCCTCACAACGCAATCCCCAATGCGAAGTCCTGCCGGGTTGTTGTTATAAAAGATATACATTTATATCACCGATTACAGTATAAAATAAATAAGCTCAGTTCGCCATCAAGCAAACCGAGCTTATTTTTACATATTTCTGGTGATTATTTTCAGATTTTTTTGAACTATTTTATGTGTGTGTTGTACTGACAGGTTAAATTCTTCAGCTAATGGCTCAAAGCAGATGCAGTCGATCAATCTGCGCTTCATGATCTTACGATCACGTTCGCCCTTAACCCATTCATCTATGATTCTTGATAAATCAGTATTTGATATATTAGTAAATCTATTCATAGCGTTCTTATTATGTTATAGTAGTAAGTTTATATTTCTTCAAGTAGTCCTGTGTACTTGTGGTTATCCACTTCCAGAGTGACTTTTACAAGTTTTTTCTCCGGCTTGGCTTCAGCTTTCGGTCTATAGCCATCATCATAAGTGCCACCTTCAACGTTAGGTATTCCAGATATGGCATTTACATCAAGGAAGCATCCGGCTGAGAACTTC
>JAZSEG010000248.1:0-3021 GCA_045531575.1 Oscillospiraceae bacterium
AGGAGTGAGGAATGAGGAATTATTGTATCCGACTTCGTCGGATGTATTAAAAAAACGGCTGCGCCGTAACGTGGCTCCAAACCGCTGTTTGATCGCATTTTATACACCGGGCATCGCATTGAAATCAGCGGCGAAGCCGCATCGAAATTCCTCATTCCTCATTCCTAATTCCTCATTGAATTTGACGAGCTACGCTCGTCAAATTCCGATTTATCAATACAGCTCAGGCAGTGTGTCCTTTGTGACGGAATACTGACTGCCGTACAGCTTACGCAGCACTTCCTTGGTGGTGTACTTTTCTGTCATGGTGAATTCCTTCGACCAGCTCATGAAGCTTGCCCAGCCTATGCCCTCGCAAACAACATCCTTCGCACACGGTACCGTGCCTATCTCGCCGATGATGGATATCTTGGGAGCCTTAGTTATCTGCAGCAGGTTGTAATACATATCTTTCTGCGAGGTATGCTCATGTTCGGGCGGGTACATATCACGGGAAATGATATCCACCACATCGTCGCCCGGATAGCACTCAGGCGCCTGCGAATTCCACACCCATATCAGATTATCAAGATGGTGGAGGTTGGTGTATCTGTCATACATCATGCGGAAAAGCTTCTTTACTGTATCTGCACCCTTTGCTCCCCACCAGAACCAGTTTCCGTCTCCCTCATGGAAGGGTCGCCACAGGATGGGTATCTGCTTATCACAGAACGGACGCAGCAGGCCTGCCATCATATCCATATCCGAAATGAGCGCCTTATACTCGGGAGTACCCTCGATCACCGCACGGCTTGCATCGAAATCAGTATTGCGGGTGAAGAATGACTTGGAGCGTCCGCCGAGCGGAGAGAACCAGTGCCATGTAAAGGTGATGAGTCCCTTTTTCTCTGCCCATTCCCACGCACGCTTCAAGGTACCGAAGTTTTCCTCCACCTCGGTCATGCATTCCTCATCAGTGTCGAGATAATTGATATTCGGCGAATAAGAGAGCAGCTCAAAGCCGAGCAGCGCAGGCTGCTTGCCTGTTACCTCCTCGATATAATGCAGCTCCTCCTGAGCCATAGTCTGTGTGTGCTGACCCGTTATCAGCTTCTTATATGTAACATCGGAAAGATATTTCATCACGTTCTTTACGCACTGCTGTGCGTTGGGGTTGCAGGGTGTATACAGCTTATCACTCATAGCGGCTGCTCCTTTCTGTTTTGGAGAATTGTAACATATTACTTTGTCAATGTCAAGAGGTTTTTCCTTTTCTGGCAAGCCTGAATTGTTTCGGCGTAATTCCACGCAGCTTCTTGAAGCTCTTTATCAGGTGGCTGCAATCGGAAAATCCCGTTTCCTGACTGATGTAGCTTAGATCATGCTCGGTGAACAGCAGCAGCTCCTCAGCCTTGAATATCCTCATGCGCTCGATGTATTCCTTGCAGCTCATGCCGTAGGTCTCGTGGAACTTCTTTGCAAAGCAGGAATAGCTCATGCCGCACTGCTTTGCGATATCAGCAACACGAAGCTCCTCGCCCATGCAGGAATCGATGTATTCCGTGATGCTGTCGATATCATAATTATCGCTCTCCGCCTCATCATCGCTGATGACGAAGCCATCGGATAGCCAGCGGCGGATGATGCTCATGAGCAGCCAATAAACGTGGGTCTGAAGCATGAGATCGTAGCCGTAGCCGTGCTGCTGCATCTCCTCCACGCAGCGGCTGAACAGCTGATCGCCGCCCATAAGCTCAGCCTGCTCACGGGGGAAATATATCGGCATTCCCTGCTGCTCCGCCTGACGGAAGATACTGCGCAGCTTGGGCGCATACGGCGTTGTGATGGCAAAGCGGTTGATATCGAACTTCAGCACGGAATATTTCAGCGGATCACGATCAACAGCAAAGATGGAATGTACCGCCCTTGAACGGAACACTATCATATCGCCCTCACTCATTATATAGCTGTCATCGCCGCAGCGCATCTCCGCCGTTCCCTCGGTGATGCAGATCACCTCATAGAAATAGTGCCAGTGAGGACGTATGGGAAAATTCTGGTGAGCAGTATCAAAAACAAAGCATTCGATGGGCATATTAAGACTGTCAGTCTTTTCAAACAGATAATGCATAGAGACCTCCAAAGAGATTTTTACAATTTTTCCGTATGAACATTATATCACATATTCCCCGAAAATGATATACTTTAATAAAAAATTATCAGGAGGAATATTTGTGGATTTCATCAAGGGCATTACCTTCGCCCCGTTCGCCCGCAGAGGTCTGCTCTCATCAAAGGAAGCTCGAGAGAGCCTTGAAAACCTCGTAAGCCGCACCAATGCCGATTTTATCATACTTGTTCCGAACGGTCTGCAGGATACTCCCCAGTCCGAAACGATAGACTTCACCACCGAAGCCACCATGTCCGACGAGGAGCTGCGTGATTTCATCGCATATGCCAAAGGTAAAGGACTGCGAGTTGCGCTGAAGCCCACCGCCAACTGCCGCAACGGCACATGGCGTGCGCATATCAACTTCTTTGACGAGGATGTGGTGTGCGAGCCGAAATGGTGCAACTGGTTCAGGGCGTACACCGAGTTCCAGATGCATTATGCGGAAATAGCAGAGGAATGCGGCTGTGAGATGTTCATAGCAGGCTGCGAGATGGTGCAGTCCGAGCGCAGAGAAGATGAATGGCGCAGGCTCATCTCCGATATCCGCAGTGTATATAGCGGACTTGTTTCGTATAATACAGATAAGTATCAGGAGCACAATGTAAAGTGGTGGGACGCTGTGGATGTGATATCCTCCAGCGGCTACTACCCCATCAACGACTGGGGGCGCCAGCTTGACCGCATCGAAGCTGTTGTGAAAAAGTTCGGCAAGCCGCTCTTCTTTGCAGAATGCGGCTGTATGTCTACAGAGAACTCAAACCTCGTGCCCGACGACTGGGCGGTGCGTGGCGAGGTAGACCTGCAGGGACAGGCTGACTGGTACGCAGAAATGTTCCGTGCCTGCGAAAAGCGTGACTGGATGAGCGGCT
>JAZSEG010000295.1:0-1690 GCA_045531575.1 Oscillospiraceae bacterium
ATAGAATACAGCCTGCGTCCTAAGGTGCTTTCCGAGTATATCGGACAGACTAAGGTCAAGGAGAATATGTCCGTGTATATCGAAGCGGCTAAGAAGAGAGGCGAATGTCTCGATCATGTGCTGCTGTACGGACCTCCCGGACTCGGTAAGACGACACTCTCCTGTATCATTGCAAATGAGATGGGCGTAAATATCAGAGTAACATCGGGTCCTGCTATTGAAAAGGCGGGCGACCTTGCCGCTCTGCTTACGAATCTTCAGCCGAATGACGTGCTGTTTATTGATGAGATCCACCGTCTTTCCCGTCAGGTGGAGGAGGTACTTTATCCAGCAATGGAGGACTATGTGCTGGATATCATCATGGGCAACGGTCCCTCGGCACGTTCCATAAGAATCGACCTTCCGCATTTCACGCTGATAGGCGCTACTACCCGTTCGGGTCAGCTTTCTGCGCCTCTTCGTGACCGTTTTGGCATTATTCAGCATCTGGAGCTTTATAGTCCCGAAGAACTCTGCGATATAGTTCAGCGTTCTGCAATCATACTTGCGATTCCATGTACCCGTGACGGTGCTATGGAGATAGCAAGGCGCTCCCGTGGCACGCCCCGTATCGCAAACCGCCTTCTGAAGCGTGTGAGGGACTATGCAGAAGTCCTCGGTGACGGAAAGCTTACCCGTGAGATAGCAGAGATCGCACTTGACAGGCTTGAGATCGATAAGCTCGGACTTGACAGTCTTGACAAGCGCTTCCTTGAAATGATAATCAAGGGTTACAGCGGAGGACCCGTCGGTCTGGAAACACTGGCTTCGGCGCTCGGTGAGGAGAGCGTTACTCTTGAAGAGGTATGCGAGCCGTTCCTGATGCAGCTCGGCTTTGTGGCAAGAACATCCAGAGGCAGAACTGCAACTGCACTTGCGTATCAGCATCTCGGTATCCTGAAAGACAACCAGCAGACGCTGGATAATCTATAAAAATATTACATAACAGGGGAAAACGTATTATGGCTAGAATTTTCGGTACAGACGGCGCAAGAGGCGTCGCAATAACAGAGCTTACCTGCGAGCGTGCGATGGAGATAGGCAGGGCAGCAGCTCATGTTCTTACAAAGGAGAGCGGCAACAAGCATCCCCGCATTCTCGTGGGAATGGACACCCGCATATCTTCAAGAATACTGGAGGCAGCGCTTTCCGCAGGTCTCGCATCCGTTGGCGCACAGGTGGAGCAGCTCGGCGTTGTTCCCACACCGGCAGTTGCGTATCTTGTGAAGAAGTACGGCGCTGACGCAGGCGTTATGATAAGCGCATCCCATAATTCCGTTGAGTACAACGGCATCAAGCTGTTTTCAGGCGAGGGCTTCAAGCTGCCTGACAGTGTTGAAGAGGAGATCGAAGCGTTAATTCTCGACCGACCCGATGAGATAAAGCTGATGGAGGGAACTGATGTAGGAAACATCATGCGCCGCTCCAATGCAGGAGATGATTACATAGCGCATATCAGGGAGTGCATCGGCGCTGATCTCACAGGCATGAATGTAGCATTCGACTGTGCAAACGGCAGCTCCGCAGCTACAGCGGAAAAGCTGTTCACTTCCATGGGCGTCAGCGGTCAGTTTATCGGCAATACTCCCGATGGCACGAATATCAACGATAGGTGCGGCTCTACATATATCGCAAATCTGTGCGAATATGT
>JAZSEG010000280.1:0-15724 GCA_045531575.1 Oscillospiraceae bacterium
ACTGACACTGACACAGATACTGACACTGACACAGACACAGATACAGATACAGACACAGATACAGATACAGACACTGATACTGACACAGATACAGATACTGACACAGACACAGACACTGATACTGATACAGATACTGACACAGATACAGACACAGATACTGATTCTGACACTGATACTGACACAGATACTGACACTGATACAGATACTGACACAGATACAGATACTGATACAGACACTGACACAGATACAGATACTGACACAGATACTGACACTGATACAGATACTGACACAGACACAGATACTGACACGGATACTGATACAGACACAGACACTGATACAGACACAGATACTGACACTGACACTGACACAGATACTGATACAGACACAGATACAGACACTGACACAGACACTGATACAGACACTGACACAGATACTGATACTGACACTGACACAGATACAGACACTGATACTGACACAGATACAGACACTGATTCTGACACAGACACGGATACTGATACTGACACAGACACTGACACCGACAGTGACACAGATGTAGATCCTGAAATAGTTACATTTGATGATCCTGATGTTCCGCTTGGCAATCAGCCTGATTTCGTGATTGACGATGATCCCGTGGACTTTGACGATTTCGATGTTCCTATGGGTGCAACTCCCAATAACATGATGGCTAACCCTGATACAGGTGTGCGTTCTGTTGCAGGTGCTGCTCTTGCGGCTGCAGGTGTTTCTGCGATCCTGATGTTTGCTACTGGTAAGCGTCGTAAGAAGTAATATTAAACCCCATCTGAAAAGATGGGGTTTTTCTTGCATAATAATATCCGCCACGCTCTAAAGCACGGCGGATATTGTTTATTCTTCCATTTGTTTGCCGAAATACATGGCTGCTGCCTGAACGAGTGCGCTTTGCTCTCCGGTTGCAAACTCATTGTTATCGCCTGCCAGCATTATAACTGCGCCGTTTACATCACCTTGTGAGAGAATCGGGGCGCATGCAATTGCATATCGATCAATACCTTCAATAGGATTGAGCCTTTTATCTTCGCGGCTTTTATAAAAATGAGTTTTGCGCTGTTCTATCAGATCTTCCAGAGAGCCTGAAACTCTGCGTTCGATAATTTCCTTTTTGGACATACCTGAAACAGCGATCACATGATCCCTGTCACAAATTACAGCAGGACAGCCGCCGACTTTTGAGAGTACATCAGCATACTGCGAAGCAGTTCCTGAGATCTCGCCGACTGGGGAATACTTGCGGAAGATGACTTCGCCGTCAGGGCTGGTGTAGATCTCTAATGGGTCTCCTTCACGGATTCGCATAGTTCTGCGTATTTCTTTAGGGATAACGATACGTCCGAGGTCATCGATCCTGCGGACAATTCCAGTAGCTTTCATATATCACATTTCCTTTCATAGAAAAAGTTGTTTTTATGTCTGCACAGATATTGTTACCGCATGGCGGGAATATATTCATTGTTTCGACAATTTTCAATTGATCTAATCTTGCAGGTACGGATGATTGGACCGCAATAGAAGCTCAGCAGAATTATCACTGGTATCTCGACTGCTATCAGGATGATATTAGTTTCGGCGGCGCAGATCTTAGTGCAACAATTGCACAGGCGGAGGCTCTTGGCTGCTATGCCGATGCCGGAGTATATCTTGCAGCCCTCTGGGCTGGTAACTTCTAAAATATAATTACGGGAGCAGATGCAAACTGCTCCCGTTTTTGTGCGATCAAGTTCCTTTATACATTCTACGGTATTCAGTAGGCGAAAATCCTATTACCTGCTTGAAAAGCTTTGTGAAATAGCTGGGAGTATCGATGCCCGACATTTCTGCGATCTCAGCGATAGTCAGTTCTGTATTCATCAAAAGATGTTCAGCATAGCCTATACGTACGGTATTCGTATATTCGGAATAATTCATGCCGGTTGCTTCCTTGAAGATGCGGCTGAAGTTATAATAACTGGAGCCTGTCATCTGTGCTGCGGTGTTCATGTCAGGGATATTTTTCGGGTCGTTGGTTATCAGTGCGATTATCTCGTTGAGCGTGTTAAGCTTTGTAAGATTGCTGTATTTGTCTGAAATGTACGCTTTTTGGTCTGATAAAAGGCAGGAAATCAGCTCGAATACAAGACTGTTTCGTCTGCACTCGATGGCAGCCGCCTGCCTGAAATCAAAAGGCTCGGTATTGAGCAGCAGCTTTTCTCTCTCGCTGTTGGAGGCAAGGCGTATCATGGTCTCATAGGCTTTTTCGTTTTCGCAAAGCTCGATGTAAGGCAGCTCTCCCTCCAGGACAAGCTTCATTTCGGGTCTGATTATGGTGGAAAGGCTGCTGAGAAATGATGTTGAGAACTGGAGGACTATATCCTCCACATCGGTTATGTTGTCGTTGCCGTGCATAACAAGCGGCGGTATCAGGAATAACGTGTTCTTTTTTATGTGATATTTCTTGCCGTTGAATATCTGATATCGTTCGCCGCTGAGGATAAAGGATATCTCATAATATGAGTGGCAGTGCAGCGGATAGTTGCCTTTTTCATCTGACGCATACGCCGAACAGCTTATATGTGATTTTGACGGCGGCTCCGATCGCTGAAACTGACTCTGAAAAAGCATGAACATACACCTCCCATATAGTGTTAGTATATCACGGTTAACAAAAAAATACAAGTGTAATTTTCTTAAAAAATCATCTATGTTTATTTTTAACAGAGAGGTTTTGGCAAAATTGTATAAATGAACAAATTTGCTTTGTTTGCAAAAAAATATAACATATCAGCAAATATTTATATTCAATTTGAAACCGAAATGTATTATAATTTATATAACAACAGTTTTTATGTCTGGAAAGGATATTTATATGAGCTTTGATGAATTATTGATAAAGACCATCCCCTCCGAACGTCAGCTGAGCTTTCAGCAGCTTGAGTTCTATGCGTTCGTACATTTCACCGTAAACACCTTTACGGGACTTGAGTGGGGCGACGGCAAAGAATCCCCCGACATCTTCAACCCCGAAAAGCTGGACGCTGAGCAGTGGGTGAAGGCGATAAAGTCCGCAGGTATGAAGGGACTTATCCTCACCTGCAAGCACCACGACGGCTTCTGCCTGTGGCAGAGCAAGTACACCGAGCATTCCGTTGCTTCTTCTCCTTTCAGGGGCGGCAAGGGCGATGTGGTGAAAGAGGTGTCCGATGCCTGTGCAAAATACGGCATAAAGTTCGGCGTATATCTCTCCCCATGGGACAGAAACTGTAAGCTGTACGGTCAGGGCAAGGCATACGACGACTATTTTATCAGTCAGCTCACAGAGCTTCTGACGAACTACGGCGAGGTGTTCTCGGTATGGTTTGACGGAGCCTGCGGCGAGGGCGAGAACGGCAAGAAGCAGTATTACGACTGGGACAGATATTATGCAACTATCAGAGAGCTGCAGCCGAATGCCTGCATCAACGTCTGCGGTCCCGATATCCGCTGGTGCGGAAACGAGGCAGGCTACACCCGCAAGGCAGAATGGAGCGTAGTACCTGCCCGCACGAGGGATACTGAGAAGATAGCTGAGAACAGCCAGCACGAGGACAACGAGGAGTTCCGTCAGCGTCAGATACACGCATGGGACGGCGATCTCGGCAGCCGTGAGATACTTGAGGGCGAAACAGACCTCGTATGGTATCCTGCGGAGGTGAACACCTCCATCCGTCCCGGCTGGTTCTATCACGATCATGAGGACGATAAGGTGCGTACGCTTGATGATCTCATCAATGTGTATAACTGCTCGGTCGGCGGAAATGCGACATTCCTGCTGAATATTCCGCCCACACCCGACGGACTGTTCCACGAAAACGACGTAAAGCGCCTTGAGGAGATAGGCGAGTATCTGAGAAAGAATTTCAGCAAAAATGTTCTGGATGATGCGGTGTTGGACTGCGCTTCCGCAATCGACGGCTGCGGCATCGAGAACGTCCGCTGCGACAGCTACGATAGCTATTTCCGCACCGCTGACGGAGTCACAAAGGCTGAGATAGACATCCGCTGGGACAAGCCTGTCGACATCGCAAACATCGTTCTTAAAGAGAATATCCGCATGAGCCAGCGCATCGAGAGCTTTACCGTAACCGCCCATCTCGGTGATGTTTCTGAGGAGATATACAGCGGCACTGTTGTCGGCTACAAGCGTATAATCCCGCTGAAAGACGGCGTAAAGGCTGACAGGCTGACAATCTGTATCACAGATTCCAGAGTTGCGCCTACGCTGTCGTTTATAGGAGTGTATGAAAAACTTGACTGACGGAGGTCACATATGAATTTAGCACTGATCTCAGCTAAAGGCAGCCCTAAAAGCAGGCTGATATATCACGAGGATCCGACAGCGCTGCATATCGGTACACAGGATGACCATTGCTGGTTCGTTCCGTTTGCTAAGGGCGAGGATGCGTTTTCCTCAAAGCAGGATTCGTCACGCATTGAGATGCTCAACGGCGACTGGGGCTTCAGATACTATGACAGCATCATCGACCTCGAAGATGATTTCATCAATGCAGCCTTTACGAATACCATTCCTGTGCCGTCCAACTGGCAGCTTCATGGCTACGATAAGCCGCAGTATACGAACATCTGCTATCCCATAACCTACGATCCGCCGTATGTTCCAGATGATACGCCTGTGGGAGTATATCAGCGTAAATATAGTTATACCCCCGATGGTAATGACCGTCTGCTGACATTCGAGGGCGTCGACAGCTGCCTGTATCTGTTCGTGAATGACGAGTTTGTCGGTTATACTCAGGTGTCCCATGCGTTCTCCGAGTTCGATATATCGCCATTCCTCAATGAGGGTGACAACCTCATTACCGCAGCAGTGCTGAAATGGTGCGACGGTACATATCTCGAAGATCAGGACAAGATAAGGCTTTCGGGAATATTCCGTGATGTGTATGTCGTATCACGTCCGAAGAAAAGAATAACAGACTACACGATAACCACAAAACTTAATGGTGGCAGTGCGGAGTTCGGCTTTGAAGTAAAAGGCTGTGACGCTGATATCACGCTTACAGCTCCTGATGGGAGAACTGTATTCAGCGCACAGGCTCATGAGGGAACTCCCGTTAGCGCAGACATAGACGATCCACAGCTGTGGTCGGCAGAGAAGCCTGTGCTGTACGATCTCGTCATAAGCACAGCGGATGAAGTGATCGGCGAAAAAGTCGGCATAAGGGAGATAGCGGTCACAGACGGTGTCGTTACACTGAACGGAACTCCGGTAAAGCTGCTGGGTGCAAATCGCCACGACAGCTATCCCGAGAGCGGCTATTATGCAAGCGAAGCGCAGATGCGAAAAGACCTCGCAATGATGAAGCAGCATAACATGAACGCTGTACGCACCTCGCATTATCCCAACGCATCCATGTTCTATAAGCTCTGTGACGAATACGGTCTGTATGTGGTAGCAGAAGCGGATTTCGAGAGCCATGGCTGCGTTGAGGTATACAATGATTTCAAGTGGCAGTGGCAGGATGGATACAACGGTATCGCACTGCTTGCTATAGAGCCGTCATTCAAGGATGCAGTAGTTGATAGGGTGAAGAAGCTTGTAACACAGCACAGAAATCGCCCGTCGATAATCTTCTGGTCGCTCGGCAACGAGAGCGGTTACGGAGAGAACGTACTTGCAGCGGCAGAGTATGTGAAGTCAGCAGACCCCACACGACTCCTGCATTATGAGAGCATCCACAAGCTGGATGATGCACCTCACGATATCCTCGATATGGTGTCGATAATGTATATGTCCCTTGACGGAATGAGGGATTTCCTCAAAAAAGAGGACGAAAAGCGTCCCTTGTTCCTGTGCGAATACAGCCATGCGATGGGAAACAGCTCTGGTGACATGGAGGACTACCACGAGATGTTCTTCTCCTCCGAGCGTTTTGTAGGTGGTTGTATCTGGGAGTGGTGTGACCATGCGCTGCCTCAGGGTATGACTGACGATGGCAGGATAAAATACGGCTACGGCGGCGATTTCGGAGAACGGCACAACGACGGAAACTTCTGCATGGACGGCCTTGTCTATCCCGACAGGACGCCGCACACAGGTCTGCTGGAAGCAAAGCAGGTGTATCGCCCTGTGCGTGTGCGCAGAGAGGATGACGGAAGGTTTATCCTTACAAGCTATCTGGCATTTGAGGATGCAGGAAAGCTGCTTGATTGCCGCTATGAGATATGCGACCTTGACGGAGGTGTTGCGGAGGGAACGCTTGATTTCTCGGTGCAGCCTATGGGCAGTACGGAGCTTATCATAGACGGAGCTGAAAGCTGCACCGCCGATAACACGTTCATAAATCTTTACTTCACCGTAAAGAGCGATACTCTGTGGTGTGAAAAGGGATACCCAGTCTGCTTTGAGCAGATAATGCTGACAGCGATAAACTCCGCACAGCCTGATGATCGCAGGGAAGTGCCTGCCTTCACCGAAACGGCACTCCGCTTTACGGTCGTTGCAGGCGATGTTACCTATACTGTTGACAGGCGCAGGGGCTGCATAAGCTCGGTGCGTAAAGCTGATAAGGAGTTGCTCGGAAAGCCGATTGAGTTCAACTTCTTCCGTGCTCCGACCGATAACGACCACATGAAATGGGACTGGTACAGGGCGCATCTGCATGAGCCTGTGCCAAAGGTATACAGCACATGCGCTGAGGAGCGTGATGACAGAGTAGTCATCACAATATCCCATTCCTTTGGCTGGAGCATTTATCAGCCCTTCGCAAAGGGCGAAACGAAGCTGATATTCAGCGGCAACGGTGTGCGAATCATATCCGATATGCAGACAAGCAACAAGGTTACATTCATGCCACGCTTCGGAATAAGAATATTCCTGCCGAAAAGCTTCGATATGGCAGGCTACTGCGGCTACGGTCCGCACGAAAGCTACATTGACAAGCATCAGGCTTCCCGTTTCGGCAGCTTTACCGCTCCGATATGCGAAATGCATGAGGACTATATCCGTCCGCAGGAGAATTCCTCGCATTACGGCTGTATAAGCGCAGAGGTCAGCGGCAGTGACGGCAGGATATGCTTTGCAGGCGAATGCTTCTCTTTCAACGCTTCCGAATACACACAGGAGGAGCTTTTCGAGAAGCGCCACAATTACGAGCTTCAGAAGTGTGAATACAACGTCATCTGCATCGACAGTGGCATGGCAGGTGTAGGTTCTGCATCCTGTGGCCCTGCACTGGATGAAAAATACCGCATTTCACTTCCTGATCTGCATTTTGAAATAACGATGAGCGTTTTATAAAACTATGCAGTGATTCATCGACGGTGAGCATTCTCCGCGACCTATATAAATAACGGGAGCAGACCTGATCTGCTCCCGTATTTCTATGTTATTGTTATTGTGCGATTCCAACCAGTGATTCAATAAATTCAGGGTTTTTGAAAGTGCAGATGGATCGCATGTATTCGCCGCCAGGAGTGTCCCATAGTACAGGACATATCTGCCTGCTGTACGAGGCGTTAGCCACATCCATCATCCACTGCACACGGGTCTCAAGAGTCTTGTTGGCGCCAAAGCATCCGAACTCGCCCACGATAACGGGAATACCCTTGCTGATGAAATGCTCCGTCAGCATATCGAACCACATATTTAGCTCCTCATAATCCGCTTCGCTGCCCCAGTCGGTGCGAGCCTTGCCCCAGTCCGCATCATGTGTCAGCAGGGTAAGAGTGGAGGGACCGTAGTAATGCACAGAGACCGCCATGCGTCCAGCGGGATCATTCGGAAGTATGAACATAGGGTCACATGCACGCTCGACTGATGTCCAATAAGATGCTATCAGCAGATGACGCTTCTCGTTATTGGCACCCGACCCACGCACCACATCAACAAATTTCTGATTGATCGCATTGAATATGTCGTACGCTTCCTGCTTGCCCTCTGTTCCTGCATACTGATTCCATATGCTGTCAAATCCGACTTCGTTCATTGATTCGAACATCAGCTTTTCACCGTATTTGTTGAATCTTCTGGATATCTGAGTCCACACGTTCTCGTAGATCTTCATTGCTTTGTCATAGTCCTCAGGGAACTTTTCTGACCATCCGTCATGGTGGGAGTTAAGGATACAGTACATTCCGCTGTCCAGTATCCAGCCTACCACTTCGTCGATCCTGTCAAGAAATGCAGGATCTATGTTTCCATCGGGATCCATCAGACTTGCCCAAGATACAGGGAGCCGCATCACGCCGAATCCCGCATCGGCATAGCCTTGTATCATCTCCTGCGTTATGGTGGGGCTGCCCCAGGCTCTTTCTACCTCGCCCGGCGTTCCACCTGTGGAATACCAGTCGCCCATGCAGTCAAAGGTGTTGCCGAGATTTATTCCGATTCCCATGTCACGAACGTATTCCATAGTGGTACGAGAGCCCATATCGAGCAGCTCAACAGGGTCGACAACATCGGTAAAATCGATATTTTCCATATCCTCGGTAACTCCGTGAAGCTCGTTAGCTATCTTTCTTATCACCATTCTGTCTGCCCCTGATTTTATACGATACTGTGTGCGTGAGTAAAAATTGTCATTAACATCCCAAATGACAGGCACAAAGCCGTTTATCAGCAGCATTCTCAGAACATAATCAACACATTCGGGGGACTTTGAATAACCTGCGTTGCGGTCGAAATTGCTTCTTGGATAATTTACCGAGGTCTCGCCAACAAACACGGGGATATTCTTGTCGGAAAAAGCAGTCCTGAGCTTTCCAATCTGATCGTCGATATATTTTACCCAGTCATCGCCGCCGATTCTGTTTGTCCAGTACATCATGTTGTCCACATAATGAACGGAAACCATAAGCCTGTCTGCAACTGTATCTGTGGGCATCACGAACTCGGGTGAGGTCGTCTTGTCAATGTTCGTCCAGTAGCCCGATACTATCAGCACTCGTTCGGCGTTCTTACCACCTGTTGCTCTTACTGCGTCAACGAAAGTCTGATTGAGGGTATTAGTCATAGCGAAGCCTTCTGCATCGCTAAGTTCTATCAGCTCGCCGTTTTCGTCAAAACGCTTTCCGCCAAGATATTCGTTGTATCCCTCAAATACAACTGTATAGGGGCAGTCCTTGAAGTATTCTGCAATCTGAGTCCATAGATTAGTGAATATCTCCACACATTCATCGTCACTGTTGCGGCGGATAATAAACTCGTCAAAATGATGGATGTTTATTACCGCATACAGATCTGCGTTGCAGCAGTATTCCACGATCTCTTTAACTCGTGCGATATATTCGGGATTTATCGTATATGTGCCGTCATTTGCCATCATATTGCCCCAGAAGACGGGAATACGCACAGTATCAAAACCCTCTGCTTTGATTCCGTTTATGACCTCCTGTGTGGTTTCAACAGCACCCCAACAGGTTTCGTAATCGATGGGGCGGTTCTCTCCCACGACAGGTATCCACTCGTAGTATGTCTTGTCACAATCGGTGGCTTCGTATGCTTCCATGGTGTTGCCGAGATTCAGTCCCATGCCCATGTGCATTGCAGTTTCAGAGGCGGTCAGCGGCTTGTCCTTTGTAAACAGCGGTATGTTGCAGCCAGTACAGGTGCAGAGCATGACCGCCGCAAGAGCAGCACATAGTATCTTCTTTATCATAGCTTCTTCTCCTTTTCACGTTTGGTCTGTAATTTAATTGTACTCCTTTTTACAGCAACATGCAATAAACTCACTTGCGAAATACTTGTATTATTTTGCTTAATATATAAAGCACTTGTGTATATTTGTATTATTTTAAGACCTTCTCCTGACAGCTATAACAAAAAGACGCTCCTTTCGGAACGTCTTTTCTGATAATGGGAAAATCACCTGTATTCACTGATCATAGCTTCAATTACTGGAGCGTACTCCTCACTGAGCTGTGTCCATGAGTCGCCGTCAAACAACGGTCCTCCGAAAAGCTTGTCTTTCGCTGTGATGAGCTCGCTGTCGAAGCCGTTGCAGTCCTCAAATACGAAGTTGAATTTGGTCGGATCCTTCATATCCATCCACAGATCATATAAGTCGGGATCCCATACAAGCTGCCATTTCCGCATGCCTTCATATTTGCCCTCGATATAGTAAATGGGTTCGGGATTGATGGCTCTGTCACGGGCTGTCGCTCTTACTTCCTCATCAATCTCGTAAATTCTGTTGAGGTGGATCCAGTCGATAGCACCTTCGATGTTCTTCGCACCCTTAGGCACCATATATCCGAACGTATCATAAGCAATGGTATAAGTTTCGGAGGAGGGGTCACGAGGGAACGGAACAAATGCGAAATCGGATACAACTCCGCAGATGTCATTTTCAACACCCTTCAGATTCTGCACAGCCGCTGCTGCTTCGGAATATACCCAGTCGGGATTCATTCCGTAGAACAGAACTCTGTCGGAGTTCTTTGCCCATAACTGAGGAGAAAGCCAGTCTACAAATTCGTTCTGATAAACAAGGCCGTCACGGTAAAGTGTAGATGCAAACTGCATCGCACGGGCCAAGTTGGGATCGTTGATATTGTTGACGATAGTGCCGTCTTTTCTGACGTCAATAAGCGGAACACCGGTCGTAGCAACAAAGCTCATGGCATGAGTGCCTGCATATCCGATCTTCTCGTCATCAATATTACACCACTCAACACAAAGATCTCTGAAAGTGTCCCATGTCCAGTTGTTCTGGAGATAAAGATCATATGGGTCAGTCAGACCGGATTCGATTACTGCCTTGCGGTTATAGTTGATTGCAAAGTTTGTGATGGTCTGATAAGGATAGTAATAATGCTTGCCCTCATAAACGAAATCTTCGGCAAGATGGGCAATGTCCTTCCAGATAGGTGATTCAAGGTTTACATATTCGTCAAGCGGCTCATAAAGGTTTCTCTTTAAACCATACGGATAGGACTGCCACTCATATGTAGTACAGTCAGGGGAGTCGCCTGATGCAATCAGTACACCGAGCTTCTCGAAATAAGCGTCACCGCTTGCAGAAGCGATATATTCGATCTCGCCGCCGTACTTCTCGGAGGTAAAGATGCTGTATACCTCAGTGTTGCGGTTGCGGATATCGTTATATCCGAGGAATTTCACTGTGCCCGCATTTCCACTGGGAGCATATTCGGTGTTGTTGACATCCCTGATCTTTTCGTCTGTAGCGGCGTTTTCGTCAGGGTCGGTGGTGGTAACGGCAACCGTAGTTGTGGTACCTGTAGGAAGCGTTGATGCAGGAGCAGATATTCCCTGTGAAGTGCTTTCATCGCAGGCAGACATTGTCATTATCATCGTAACAGCAAGAGCAAATGATGCGGATTTTCTGAATCTGGTCATAGTGTCAACTCCTTTTCGTTTAGGCAATAACCTTACTTATAGTATAATACGTTCAGCAAAGAAATGAAATAGAATAATTTGTTGAATAATTATACTTTTTTGCGGAATTCGGAAGTTACCGATATCACATTTCCTTTCATAGAAAAAGTTGCTTTTATGTCTGCACAGATATTGCTACCACGGTGCGGGAATATATTCATTGTTTCGACAATAATATATGCGAGTTGATATTATTTCGCATATCTCATCCAGACAGAACCGTCTTCCATAGGGTTTGTACCGATCAGTCTGAACTCACTCATATCTGAGTCCATAAAGAGCGGTTTGTCGTCTTTGTTTCCAACTATTGGAGCAACTACAAGGCTCAGACTGTCTATCAGCCCTGCTCGCTCAAAAGAGCCGTTGATAATGCTTCCGCCTTCAAGCAGCAGCTTCTTTATGCCGAAAATGCTGTAAAGCTTGTTAAGAGCAAGCTTGAGATCGATGTCATCCTTTCCTGCAAAGATGTACGATACACCGATGCTTCTGTAATAAGCAAGCATCGACGCAGGTGCGTTTTCGGTTATTACTTCGATTATATGGCAGTTATCATAGCCTTCGTCATCGTCATGTATCATACTGTCAGTCCAGCCGACATTCGCCAGTCTGTCAAACGATACTGCATAGTAGCTGTGCTTCATTGCAATATGGTCTTCGCAGGGGAGAACAGCATCGGAAAAGCTGCTCAGATCAGGTCTGAAGCCGTTTGTAAAGCTGCTTTCCATTGTTATTCGACCGCAGGCAAAAGCGTCGCCTTTAAGCATACGATTGATCTCGTAATAGCTTTCGCTTACCTGCATTCCTTTTTTGCTGCAAAGGAAATCGCCTGTTACTTTGCCATCTATGCTTGTGACCATGTGGCATATCACAACAGGGCGGAGTCCATGCTTTTTGATGTAGTTCTGTGCATAATAGCAGGTTGCTTTTACCTCACCACCACGCATATTGATATCGTTGATCGCAAGTTGAACGAGCTTAGCAGCGATGCCTTTGCCCTGCATGCTGGAGTCAACAAAGGTATGATCGATAGTAAAAACACCATCCTCTGCTTCGGGATAGGTTATATTTCCGACTTCCTTTCCGGTGTCGTCAAGGCAGGTTATCTTTGAATATTCAGTAATAAATTTCATAATATCACCTTATTTAATTTTTCTGACTCCTGTTACTGTCAGCGTATCTCCATCCACCGTAAAGCTGATATCATCGCTGCCATAGCTCATGGTATAGATGCGGTCAGGGGTATTCTGATACTGCGGACGAGGGTCCTGCGCCAGCAGGTCGATGATAGTCTGTTTTGTATCAGCAGGGAGGAGCTGCTCCACCTCCTGCGGCATTATGACTTTCAGTGTTCCCTCATGCTGATTGAGTGAAAATCCGTCAGAGGCGTCTGGATGGCTGTCCACATAAGCAAGATACGGCTTGATATCGTATATTGGTGTATTATCCATTATATCCGCACCTGAAACGGTTATTACAGGGCCATCCTTTGTGTCTGGCTCGATCTTTTCTATTTTTACGCTGCTGAGTCCTATCGGATTCGGGCGGTAGGGCGAACGTGTAGCGAAAACGCCCATCCTTTTGTTTCCACCGAGGCGAGGAGGTCTTACGGTCGGCGACCATTCCTCACGCACCGCTTCTGAAAACTGCCATATTATCCACAGGTGGGAATATTGTTCCAGTCCCCTCAGAGCATCGGGATTACGATACTCGGGTGTGAAAACTATCCTTGCAATTGAATCAACCAGTCCGCTCTGACGTGGTATGCCGAATTTTTCCGGGAAATCCGAGCGGAGATATGCGATAGTCTTTAGTTCCATATTAACCTCCGATCAGATCTCTGATAGCCTTCTCTATCATCCTGACTTCTTCGTGGAATTCTGCGGCAGATACTCTTATACCGCCGCTTCCGAGGATTATCAGCTGCTCAACGTTATCGGAAGTCGCAACACGCACCTTGTGATCCTTGCCCAGCTTGTGAGCGACCTTTTCAATATACATATCAGCTGTCTCTGCTTCCTTCGTGTAGACCACATTTATTCCGCCTATCTGTTCCACTTCACGGTGGTTGCCTTTAACCTTGTATGCGTCAAAGACAAGTATCAGATTACACTGTCTGAAGCCTTGATAGTTACACAGAATATTTATGAGCGTGTTTCGTGCAAGATCGAGATTGTCCTTTGCCTGTTTGTTGAGCTCATCCCATGCAAAGATTATATTATAGCCGTCCACCAGCAGATATTCAGGACCCTTTGGCGGCGCAGGCAGTTTAGGTATTTTTTTGTGTTCTGGAGCTTTTTCATTTCGCATGGCACGCCGTGGGTCGCGATCTATCTTGCCATATGTGCGCTCGAATATCTCCATCAGTTCCTTATCGGTAGCCATACGCTGCTTGTAAGAGGATATCTGCTGCTGTACAGCGATCTCCTGTTCATTATCATCGGCACTGCCGCCGAAGCGTATTCCGCTGTCGACGTGCATGCGAGAGGGCGCCTCATCCCACTTGACGAGAACACCCGCTCCATGTGAGCAGAAAACGCTGTCTGCGGTGTTGTCTACGTCGCTGTCAACATCGTAGCCAATGGCTGCTATTACCTCATCTGAGTTGTGGCAGGGGAAATATCCCTTAGGAATGCAGGATAAGCGCCCCTTGCCGTGGGAATAGCTTATCACCTCGCTCTGGTAATCACGCATTTTTGCCACAGGTGCAGAGCCACTGAGCGTGGTGGTCTCGGCATTGGTAATCGGTGGCTGCATGTCGCATTCCATCCGCTGCAGATCGGTCATAGCCCTGCCTACGCAATCGGATGGCACCTCCAGCCTGAAATCATACCAAGGCTCCAGCAGCACTGAGTTTGCTGAACGCAGACCTTGTCGTACTGCACGATAAGTTGCCTGACGGAAATCACCGCCCTCGGTGTGCTTCAGATGTGCTTTTCCTGCGACTAGAGTTATTTTCATATCGGTAATAGGAGAGCCTGTAAGCACGCCGATATGGACCTTTTCCTCAAGGTGCGTGAGTATCAGTCGCTGCCAGTTGATGTCGAGTGAATCCCTTTGCAGATCAGTGAAGAACTGCAGACCTGTTCCACGCTCCGCAGGCTCCATCAGCAGATGTACTTCGGCATAATGACGCAGCGGCTCGTAATGGCCAACGCCCTCGACAGGCTCTGAGATAGTTTCCTTATATGTGATGCTGCCACGGTCGAAGCTGACATCCATGCCATATCTGTCTGAGATCATGGTCTTGAGTATCTCAAGCTGTATCTCGCCCATAAGCTGCACATGGATCTCCTGCAGGCGCTCGTTCCAGATGATGTGCATCTGCGGCTCCTGCTCTTCTAATTTGTGAAGCTGCTGAAGCGCCGCCTGAACGTCTGTCTTAGGAGGAAGTATGATCTTGTATGTCAGAACAGGCTCCAGAACAGGGGAGGGGCTGTTACGCTCAAATCCGATGCCCTCGCCAGCAAATGTTTTAGTGAGTCCCGTAACGGCGCAGACACCACCTGCAGGCAGCTCGTCCACAGCCGTGAATTTGACACCCGAATAGATCCTTATCTGATTGACTTTTTCTGCCCAGCCATTGCCCTCAAGCAGCGAGCGTACCTTCAGTGTGCCGCCTGTTATCTTCATATGAGTAAGACGAGCGCCTTGTTCGTCCTGTGTGATCTTGTATACTCTCGCACCGAATTCCTCGGGATATTGTTTTTGTATAGTGTATCGATCAAGTATATCAAGCAGTTCATCAACGCCGCTCAGTTTAAGAGCTGAGCCGAACAGGCAGGGGAATACCTCGCGTTTTGTAATTGCCACGGAAATAAGGTCGTCTGATATTTCGCCGCTGTCGAGGAATGAATTCATCATCTCCTCCGAGCATTCTGCCAGTTCTTCCGTTAGCTCACTCGTGTCACGAAGCGGACTGAAATCGCAGCATCCGCCTGAGAAACGCTGTTTCAGTTCTTTAAGCAGAGATTCTTTCGTGAGATATGAGATATCCATCTTGTTTATAAAGATAAACGTGGGTATATTGTAGCGTATCAGCAGCTGCCATAGCGTTTCCGAATGGCTCTGAACGCCGTCGGTTCCGCTGATGACAAGCACAGCATAATCCAGAACCTGAAGCGCACGTTCCATTTCTGCTGAAAAATCAACATGCCCCGGAGTATCAAGCAGAGCTACAGCAGCAGAGGGCAGGGAAAGGCTCGCCTGCTTAGAAAATATGGTTATGCCACGGCTGCGCTCCATGCTGTCGGTATCAAGGAAAGCGTTTCCGTGATCTACTCTTCCTAATTTGCGTATCTCCCCTGAGCGATA
>JAZSEG010000178.1:0-2891 GCA_045531575.1 Oscillospiraceae bacterium
AATATATCTCCTGCCATTTCTTTGGGAGTATCGATACACACGCCTTAATAAATTTTTCCATTCAAATCTACCTTTCTGTAATCGTATACTTTATATAATAACAGTTATTCGAAAGATTTTCAAGAGTTTTTTCGATTTCCGGAACAATATCCGTAAAATTCTCCCCTTTCTTATTACAATGTGAATACTAAACAGAGCGTTTATTGATTAGTTCCTGAAGTATGTGTATAATATTTATAACACAGCGCAAAAGGAGGATTATTATGAATCAGAATAATACAGGAGCACTCATACGCAAGCTTAGACTTGAACTCGGCATTACTCAGCAGGAACTCGCTGACAAGATCGGCGTAACCGATAAAGCCGTATCTAAATGGGAACGAGGCTTGGGTTGTCCCGACCCTTCACTTCTATCATCTCTTGCAGACACTCTCAATGTAGAACCTGGCATACTGCTGGCTGGAGAGATGGTCGCAAACGAAAAAGTCTCTGGCAATATGAAGAAAGTACGTTTTTATGTATGTCCCAAGTGTGGAAATATTACAACCTCAGTAACAGAGGCTGTTATTTCATGCTGTGGTAAGAAGCTTCCTCCACTCACGCCCCAAAAAGCAGATGAGCATGAAAAGCTGTCTGCTGAGCTTATCGAAAACGAATACCTTATAAGCTCTGAGCACGAAATGACGCGAGAGCATTACATTTCATTTATCGCACTTCTTGCCGATGAAACCGTTTTGATCCGCAAGAGATATCCCGAATGGGACTTACTGACAAGGCTTCCCCGAATACCGTACGGAATACTGGTATGGTACTGCACAAAGCACGGACTTATGTATCAGCATCTAAGAGTAAAATAATATAAACACACAAAAATCCCGTCTGAAGCCAGACGGGATTTTTACTTTATAATAGTATAGATTACTTAGCAAGATTTGCGTCGATCTTATCGAGAACGCTGTAAAGCTCAGCAGGAATTCTGCCGCCCTTAGCAGCGATGTCCTCATCGTAATATCTGCGCATCTCAGCGATTTCCTTTGTCCAGAGATCCTTGTCAACTGCAAGCAGCTTATCCTCGATCTCGGAAGTAACCTCGTCCTCAAGACCGGTAAGGTTGATGTCGCCCTTCTTGGGGAGGTAACCGATAGCAGTTTCCTCAGCCTCAACAGTACCGTCACATCTGTTGATGATCCAGTCGAGAACTCTCATGTTGTCGCCGAAGCCGGGCCACATGAAGTTGCCGTCCTCGTCCTTCTTGAACCAGTTAACGTTGAAGATCTTAGGAGCCTTGTCGCCGAGCTTCTCGCCCATCTTGAGCCAATGTGCCCAGTAATCGCCTACATTGTAGCCGATGAAAGGCTTCATAGCCATAGGATCGTGACGGAGTACGCCAACAGCACCTGTAGCAGCAGCAGTTGTCTCAGAAGAAACAGCTGAACCGATATATGTTCCGTGTGTCCAGTCGAATGACTGATATACGAGCGGAGTTGTTGAAGCACGACGTCCGCCGAAGATGATAGCTGAGATAGGAACACCTGCGGGATTGTTGAACTCAGGTGAGATGCAGGGGCAGTTGATAGCCGGAGCTGTAAATCTTGAGTTGGGGTGAGCAAGCTTCTCGCCTGACTCTGTGAACTCCTTGCCGTTTACCTCAGCACCCTTCCACTCTGTAGCGTTTACAGGAGGGTTCTTGTCGAGGCCTTCCCACCAAACAGTATTGTCATCATTGTTGATAGCCACGTTTGTGAAGATTGTGTTCTTCATTGTTGAAGCAAGCGCATTGAAGTTTGACTTAGCATTTGTTCCGGGAGCAACACCGAAGAAACCGTTTTCAGGGTTGATAGCATAGAGTCTGCCATCCTCGCCCTGCTTCATCCAAGCGATATCGTCACCTACTGTAAATACCTCATAGCCGTCCTTCTTGTAGCCCTCCGGAGGAATGAGCATAGCAAGGTTTGTCTTTCCGCAAGCTGAAGGGAAAGCAGCTGTGATATACTTAACTTCGCCATCGGGCTTCTTAACGCCGAGGATGAGCATGTGCTCAGCCATCCAGCCTTCGTTCTTACCCTGGAATGAGGCGATTCTGAGAGCGAAGCACTTCTTGCCGAGGAGAACGTTTCCGCCGTAAGCAGAGTTGATTGACCAGATTGCATTGTCCTCAGGGAACTGAACGATATATCTTCCCTCAGGATCAACATCAGCCTTTGAATGGAGACATCTTACGAAGTCGTCTGATTCATCGCCGAGGTTCTCGAAAGCCTCAGCACCCATTCTTGTCATGATTTCCATGTTAAGAACAACATAGATAGAGTCTGTAACCTCTACACCAACCTTAGCAAGGGGTGATCCGATAGGACCCATTGAGTAAGGGATAACGTACATTGTTCTGCCCTTCATAACACCGTCATACATAGGTGTGAGCTTAGCGTACATTTCCTGGGGATCCATCCAGTTGTTTGTCGGACCTGCGTCCTCCTTATTCTTAGTACAGATAAAAGTTCTGTCTTCTACACGAGCAACGTCGTTTGGCTTGGTTCTGTGATAAAGGCAGCCAGGGAGCTTTTCCTGATTGAGTTCAAGCATTTCTCCTGTTGCGATTGCCTCTTTTCTGAGGGCGTCGAGCTGTTCGTCAGAACCGTCAATCCATACAACCTTATCAGGCTTGGTGAGAGCAACCATCTCGTCAACCCATTTTAATACGTTGGGATTCTTTGTCAATGACATTGTAGTAAACCTCCTAAATAATTTTCCTAATCTGTGTATTCAGCCGCCCGTAAAAGCGTATGATTTACAGTAAAAGGCGGAACTCCTAAAAAACTTTATCGTTCCTCAAATACTATTATAAACAATTTTTGTCAACGTGTCAATAGGCTTAAAGCTTTTTTAAAATATCC
>JAZSEG010000306.1:0-2041 GCA_045531575.1 Oscillospiraceae bacterium
CTGTGCGCATGGAGGGAATGCCCATCCTGTACGCAGGTACGCTTGCGCTGGTGTTTATGGTGATATATTTCCTTACAAGGAAGTTTTCTGCCCGTGAGCGTATTTCGGGCGGTGTGCTTATCGCAGTGCTGGTGCTGTGTATGTATATCCGTCCTGCGGATATGATGTGGCACGGCGGACAGATGCCTAACTGGCTTCCTTATCGTTATTCATTCCTGCTGAGCTTCCTGATGGTGCTTTTCGGAGCGCAGGCGTTCGACAGGATAAAATCTGTGCGTGGCCGCAGCTTCGGGGCGGCGTTCGGCATTCTGCTTGTGATGCTGCTGTATGCGGATCTCGGCAACGACGGCGCATATTATGATACGGTGCTTACATTTGCTGTTCCGTTTGCGGTACTGGGAATTATCTGCATTATAGCTTATGTTTTCAGAAAATATGCGGACAGCAGGGGTATGAAGATCACTGTATGCACGCTAATATGCCTTGAATGCCTGCTGAATACCGCTATGTCGCTGTATCAGATGCACAAGGATATAGTGTTCTCCACCCGTGAGAGCTATCGTTGGGATATCCCGTACACCCGTGAGGTAACGGAGCAGGTACACGAGCTGGATGACAGCTTCTACCGCATGGAAAAGACCTATCACCGCTGCGTAAACGACCCGATAGCAGTGCAGATGTATGGCATGAGCCACAGTTCCAGTACCCTTAACGCAAAGGCTATAACACTGCTGAAGCAGCTCGGTTTCACTGCAAGGGAGCATTACAGCCGTTACGACGGCGCAACCGTTCTGACGGACGATATCTTCGGCGTGAAGTATATCCTTGCAAAGGATAAGAAAACGCTGCCGTACACCGAAACTCTTCCTGTGGAGAGCGAGCAGGAAATCTCGGCTTATATCAACGAGGATGCTCTCGGCCTTGCATATCTTGCGGACAGTGCTGTTGCTGAGCTTGATATCTCGGACTATGTTATCACCCCCGATGAAAAGCCTGACGAGGCAACAAAATTCTTCCCCATCGAGCAGCCGTTCCTTCTTCAGAATGAGCTTGCGAAGGCGCTTGCGGGTGATGGACAGGGTGATATATTCCTGCCAATAACAGATCTAGAATTTGACAGTGAGAACATCCGCCGTGGTACCACTACGGACGCCCACCAGAGCAACCGCAAAAAGGACGAGGAGGACGAAGCCTGGATAAGCTGGGAGATCACTGCACACGCAGATGGACCTGTCTATATGTATCTTCCAACCATCTACGAGCGTGAGACTCAGATGTACATCAATGAGCAGTATCGTGGGAATTACTACCTCTACGAGAATTACAGCATTGAATACCTCGGCACCTACAGCGAGGGCGAGACCTTCAGTGTTAAGCTGAAGCTGCTGGACAGTGCAGTGTATTTCAAGGAAGCGCAGTTCTATTATGCTGATATGGCGGCTATGGAGCAGTTCTCCGAGGCTATGGCTAAGCATAATTCCGAAACGACTCTCGAGCGCACCGACGGCGACAGCCTGAAGCTTTCAGTCGATGCAGCAGAGGACAGCGTGCTTTTCACCACCATTCCCATGGAAGAGGGTTGGACAGTCCGCATTGATGGCGAGGAAGCTCCGCTTATCTCCACGATGGATGGGGCGTTGCTTGCTGTGAACGTTCCCGCAGGCGAGCATGAGATAACACTGGATTTCATCCCCGCAGGCATGAAGGCAGGTCTGATGCTGACAGCAAGCGGAATACTGATGTTTGCGATAATGATCATCGTGCTGCGCATGATGGAGCGTGCCGATGCTAAGAGGCAGTCTGAAGATACTGCGGAATAAAAAACAGCCTGAGAGAGCGGTCTTGCTTTCTCAGGCATTTTTGTTGGTTGACAGGAAAATCGGAATTTGCCAGTGACGCAGTGACGCTACGCTTACACCGCTTACACTGCTTACGCAGAGTCGACAGCTTGCTGTCGATTCGTGCAAACTCCATTTCGCATTCCCCTAATGGAATAAAGATGGTCGCTTCGCTCCTGATGTTGATCCTCGCCGACGGAGGG
>JAZSEG010000155.1:0-5040 GCA_045531575.1 Oscillospiraceae bacterium
ATCATCCCTGCTGCGCCTGCTCCCACTATTATTGCGTCGTACATTGTATCTCCTTTCAGAAAAATGGGCGGACCGTATGGAGAATGTGTCCGCCCTTTTGCTTATTTTAAATGTCTTTTTTATATACCTCGGTGCGCTCCCACAGGCTTTCCAGCTTGCTGAAGCTTTTTTCCACACTCTCACGGTTACGGTCGGAGCATGCAACGATAAGCGCATTGATAAGGCTCATAGGTGCAACTAAGCTGTCAACGAAGGAGACCATATCGGAATACGCATACAGCGTGTGATCGGAATACTGCACCAGCGGCGAGTTCTCGCTGTCCGTGATGGCGATTATCTTCGCACCACGCTCACTGGCAAAGCGGCACGCCTCGATGGTGCTTGAAGCATAGCGTGGGAAGGACATAGCGATAAGCACATCCCCCTTGCCGATATGCACCATCTGCTGATAAAGCTCGTTAGTGCCTACAGCACCGATATGGCTGACGTTATTGAAGATAAGGCGCAGATAATAATGCATGAAGTTTGCAAGGATTCCGCTGCTCATTGCGCCCTGGATATAGATATTCTCAGCGGCGCAGATGGTATCAACTGCGCTCTCGAATGCCTCGGGGCTGACAGCCTCGATAGTGCGGCGTATCTTGTCGATATCCTGCGTGAGAACGCCCTCCACCGTGCCGAGATCGCCGATGCGGTTTCTTGTCACGTCCATGCGCTGCAGGGATGTGAGCTTGTTCTTTATATGGCTCTGCAGTGAGCGCTGCAGCTGAGGGTATCCCTCATAATCCAGCTTGTTTGCGAAGCGCACCACCGTGGATTCGCTGACATTCACTGTATTGCCGAGCTTCAGCGCCGTCATATAGGCAGCCTTTTCGTAATGCTCTAAGATGTATTTTGCAATCAGCTTCTGTCCCTTGGAGAATTCGGGCATCATATCCGAAATACGCTGCAGCAGATCATCCTTCATAATTCATATCCTCATTTCAAATAAGTTCGGAAAATGCTACATCTATATTACACCAAATGCAGGAATTTTGCAAGTAGTTTGTGAAAATCTTTCGTATTTTGCAGGAAATTTACCGTTTTTTATATAAAAACCCACTCCAAAATGACGGATTGCATCAATTATGCACTAAAAATAATTTTATCTCGGAAAAAGCAACCAAACCGCTTCGATATCTGTTATACTTAATGAGGGAAGATAAAAATCTCTTTATATGAATGGGGGCTGACATATATGGATGATCTGAATATAATCGAGCTGTTCTTCGCCCGCTCTGAGCAGGGGCTTGACGAGGTGCAGAAGAAATACGGCGCTCTCTGCGGCAGGATAGCCTATGGCATCCTTAATAACCGCGAGGATGCCGAGGAGTGCGTGAGCAGCTCCTACATAAAGCTGTGGAACGCAATTCCGCCGAAGCGTCCCGAGTCGCTGTGCGGCTATCTGTGCAGGATAGTCCGCAACACGGCGCTGAATGCATACGAAGCCATCCGCAGGCGCTCTGTGCATGAGCAGCTTGAAGAGCTTGCCGAGCTTCTGCCCGACAGCGAGACCGTGGAGAGCCGCTACGACAGCGGCAGGATAGCGGAGCATATAAACGGCTTCCTTGAGGGCTGCGGCAAGAAGAATCGTGTGGTGTTCGTGGCGAGATATTATTATAATATGAGCATGAACGATATCGCAGACAACACGGGAATGAGCGTTTCGGCGGTCAAGAGCAGCCTGCTCAGAAGCCGCAAGGCGCTTAAAAGCTATCTTTCGGAAAGGGGGGTGGAGATATGAGCGAGCAGTTCTGGAACAAGGTTACTGAGAGCATCGACGAGAAGTTCACCGACGAGGCTGCAGAGTATTTCACAAAGCACGCACCAATCGAATACAGCGGCACTGACGGTGCGGAGTACACCGCTGCGCCCGTGAAGCTCTCACCCGAAAAGGAATGCGGCAAAAAGCGCAGGCTGTGGATAGGCATAGGCTCTGTAGCGGCAGCATTGGCGCTGTGCGTGGCAGGCGGAGCGTTCCTTCTGCGTGGCGGTGAGCCGATACTTTCCGTGGCTGACCCCACGACAGAGGTCACCTCTGAAAGCACTGAAAGCTATGAGACCGCCGAGCAGCTTGTCATCGAGGTGACCGCCGAAACAGAAGTCACCGAAAGCGCCGAAACGTCGGATATCTCCGACCCCGACGCATGGCAGAGCATGAAGCCGTATACGGGAAACGATCCCGAAACACTTGCATTTATCAATGAGATAAGCGCAGGTGCGCTGGAATATCAGGAGCAGTTCCAGCAGGATTCGCTTGAAAACGCTCAGGATGACAGCTATCGTGAAGCAGCACAGCAGGCGATAGACGAGGGCGGACTTGATATAATAGTAGAAAGTGCTGTTTATGCAAAAACAGACAGCGGCGATGAGCTCTGGATGAAAGCCTACAGGATAAAAATGGCTCAGAATGCGGAGCTGCACGAAATATATTACCGCAGCGAGGATGGCTTTACTCTGCTGCACACTGCTTACAACGGCGTGGTGCTTAACACACTCTGTGATGGCGAAGCGCTGTATTATTCGCAGGGTGATAATGACTTGGGCATCGTAGAGAAGCTGATGCCGGACGGAAGCAGAGTTGAGCTGCTTTCCGTGAACGAGGAAGCATCCGAGTATCACGCAGAGGGATTGGATATGCTGTGGGTGACGGATATAATGCTCACAGGCAGCGGCGAACGTCTGACGGTAAACGTTAATCTTATATATCGCTCAGAAACGACAGAGGATACGATATACCGCCGTGACACCCACATTTATGAGAATGACGAGCTTATTAACACAAGCTCCACAGGCTACGGCTATGGCATCATCAACGGCATAGCAATAAAATATCCATATAGCACAGGCGACCACGGTCACGAGGAGGTCGATCTGACTAACGAGGACCTGCTCTCGCTGGGACAGATGCGGTTCAATGGAGCGGTCATGCTGTATCAGATAATGCATAAGGTGCCTGAGGGAGATAACAGCGACCGATACGATGAGAACTACATTGCTCTCGATAAAAGCTATTTCACGACAAAAACAGGAAAGCACGACAGCATCGGCTCGATGTACGATTGCACCTTTGCACAGGATGTGTATGCTTATGAGGATGGCGAGTATGTGTACTTTGCGGCAGAAGACCCCGAGGATGCTCCGTGGCTGACCGACAACGACCGTGACGATATTACTCTGAAGGAGCATATCGAAAGCCGTCTGCGTTATCATGACGGAAAGACCTATGCACTGTCGGACGGAAGCGATGAGAGCACCGCCGCATGGACAAACCTTGTGGGGCTGCTGGACTATGAGGAGGGCGTGTATGCGGATTATCTGCTGTGTACCGCCTGCCATAACGGAAACGGTGGTTATATCTATGAGCATTCCGTTATGAGGCTTGAATGCTTTGAGGGCGTGTGGCTTATAACTCAGCTCAGGTCGCATCTCGGCAACGAGTACAAAAGGAACTTTGAGGGTCTGTTGAATAAGCCGCAGACTGCCGTGGATATATTCGAGCGTGACCTGCTGAAGCCTGACGGCTATACGCTCATGTGCGATACGAAGCTTGACCTCGATCTTGACGGCGAGGAGGAGCTGCTCCTGCTGGCGGGAAAGAACAGCGAGCGCAGCATCTTTGTGTTCGATAAGATATATAATGACTGGCATTTCACGGAGCAGCTCACCGATGAGCGCTTCAGCGGCATGAGCACGCTTGACGCACACCGTTACAATGACGGGGACAGGGACGGCTGGTTCTTTGTAATCGGCGCTGTTCCCGAGGAAGCTTCGCTTGTGATGACAGAATTCGTGCCGAACAGCGATGAGTACGACATCAACGGCGGCGCTTACATAATCACTGATATGCACACCGACGAAGCCGACAGCGGACATCTCTGCTGCATACAAGCCCTAAAGGATGCGGCAGGCGAAGAGTTCGGCAAAGCAGTTCTGGATACCGATAACGACGGCGAGGAAGAGGTGCTTGTACACTTTGGTTATTCGCTGTATGTGTTTGAGGAAGTTGACGGATATCTTATTCAGCAGCAGGAATTCGGCTATGATACGCTGATGCAGGCGGATATCCCATCGGAAAAGGACGAGCTTGTTATATACCGCTATCAGGGCGAAAACAGCGGCTTCCTGTTCTTTGAATTTCCCTATTCCGACAGCTATAAGCAGGCGACTGTCACCGCTGCGATAAAGCACAACGGCAGGGACGGCTACTATATTGAATATCTCTGCTCCGCAGGTACGCTGGAGGGCGAGCCTTTCTACCGCTACGGCTGGGATTTCACCGAGGACTGGTACGGCAAGGCGCCCTTCTCCCCCATCAGCGAAAGCACCTACAACGACTACCGCAGCAGACTGTTCTTCCTGCATGACCTTGAATCGGGCTTGCTCCCCGAGGACGTATATACCGTGCCTGCTGCGCAGCCATCTGTGGTGTATCACACACCGCAGTGGGAAGAATTCTACACCTCCCCCACAACGGATGAGGATATCTATTGGATCGCCGTGGAGCTTGCGGAAAAGCTTCTGGGTCAGCTAGAGGGCTACGGCGTGGGCAAAACAGAACGCACCTTCAGCATAAATGAATACAAGGATGTGAAAGTGGACTTCTGCAGAGTGTCCGAAGCGGACAGCCGTTGGAACATCACCGCCGAGGAAAAGGCTCTGCCCGACGCCTGGATAGTGGATATCAGTGCAGAGTTCAGATATACGGGAGAGATAAACGGCATAGCCTCTGATGACTGGTGCAGCGACCTCTATGACGAGAACATCGGCTTTCTGATGTACCGCAAGGGCAGCACCTTTATAATGAAGCCACGATATTATAACGGCAGTGAGGATATAGCTTCCCCCGAAACGATAAAAACGTATGTTCAGTCCACCCTGCTGAAGGCGCAGGAGCTTAGCCATATAGTTTATTTCAGCGGCGATGAAGCCAAGGCTGCGGGCTGCAAAAACGTCTATGACAACTGGTATGAGCTGCCCGAAGCATTCCCCTATAACAGC
>JAZSEG010000176.1:0-7360 GCA_045531575.1 Oscillospiraceae bacterium
AATGGATGTACAATCCACATCCCGAATAGACGGATATGCGCTGAACGAAGCCGAAAAGGCAGATGTGATACTTCTCTGCAACAGCGTTGCGGGAAACAACACAGGCGCATATATACCAAAGCTGAAAGGCAGCAGGAACACGCCGCTTATCATGCTGGCATCTTCAGGTGAGCCTGTTGACAGTATAATGTACTTCCGCAATGGTGCGGATCAGGTGCTTGCAAAGCCTTTCAATATTGCAGAGCTTGCACTTCGCATAGAAGCGCTGCTACGCCGATTGGAAAAGAATGAAGAGGCCCGCATCACAAAAGCGGATTTCAATGGTCTTTCGGTGGATCTGAAGTCCTATACGGTTTTGGTGGACGGATGCCCTACAGAACTCTCCCCTAAAGAGATAGAGTTGCTGTTTCTGCTGATATCCCACACCGATCAGACCTTCAGCCGAAGCGAGCTTTCCTCAAGAATATGGGGCAGGATACTGTCGGATAACCGCACCATAGCGGTGCATATAAACCGCATCAAGAGCAAGATAGGTGCTTATGCCCGTCACATCACCGCTGTGCGTGGAGTAGGCTACAAATTCACCACATCAGCATCTGAATAGCAAAAGAGCCTGAGAGTTCATTCTCTCAGGCTCTTATCTGTATATGCTTATTCGATAGGCAGTATAACTGCATTCTCTCCCTTGGATGTGTTGATAACGGTGCGCATTACAGTGCCGTTTGCAGGCATCTCCACCTTCAGCTCGCCGCCGTTTGAGGAGAATATCTCAGCCGAAACGATCTCGCCGTTCTCCCACTCGGCATTCACCACAAAACCACCTCTTGCGCACAGTCCCCTGAAGCTGCCGTTCTTCCACTCGGCAGGAAGCGCAGGCAGAAGCCTTATCACACCCTCGTGGCTCTGCAGCAGCATTTCTGCGATGCCTGCGGATGCACCGAAGTTTCCGTCGATCTGGAACGGGGGATGGAAATCCCACAGGTTAACGAAAGTGCAGCTTTCCAGCAGACCTCTCAGCAGCTTGTATGTGCGGTCGCCATCGCCTGTTCTTGCCCAAAGGTTGATCTTGTATGCTCTCGCCCAGCCCGTGGATTCGTCGCCACGGTCGTTCATCGTCGCAATGGCGGCATCCATAAGCTCAGGACGCTCGTGGTTTATCTGCTTTCCGGGATAGAGTCCCATCAGATGCGAGATATGACGGTGATTCTTCTGCACCTTTGAGCTGTCGAAATCAGGCTCATCCTCCTCAAACCACTCCTTCAGCAGACCAGTTTTGCTCACATGATAGGGCTCCAGCTTCGGCAGCATCTCACGCACCTTTGCACAAAGCTCGGGATCGGTATTAAGTGCCTCGGCAGCCTTCAGGAAGTCGATGAACAGCTGCTCGATCAGGCTCTGCTCGTAGGTGTTTCCGATGGTCGCAGGACCATGTTCGGGGCTGTAGGTAGGCGAGGAAACAAGTCTGTTCTGCTTCTCATCGTATATCAGCCACTGGGTATAGAACTTCACGCTCTCACGCATGATGGGGTATATCTTCTCTGCGAGATATTTCTTGTCGCCTGTGAACTCGTAATGCTCCCATATGTTCTGCATCAGCCATGCAACTGCCGCAGTGGACCAGCCCCAGTAGAAATCCCAGCCGGGTGCTGTCCAGCCGAAGGGCGAACACTGGGTATGCGCCGTCCAGCCGTTTTCGGGATGTTCTTCATCGGTGACGATGTTGTAGTATTCCTTTGCAGTAACTCTGCCGGGTTCTCTGAGGGATTCAAGGAAATCCACCAGCGGCGGCACTGTCTCTGCCATATTGGTATTATATGCGCCCCAGTAATTCATCTGCAGATTCACATTAATGTGATAATCACAGCACCAAGGCGGTGTATTGCTCTCGTTCCACACGCCCTGCAGATTTGCAGGAAGTGTTCCCTCTCTGGAAGAGGATATCAGCAGGTATCGTCCATACTGGAAATACAGTGTCTCCAGCCTGTTCATAGCGGCACGGTCTCCGTTTCTGTAAGCCTCCAGAAGCTTGTCAGAGGGAAGCTCGGCATAATCCCCACCAAGCTGCAGAGATACTCTGTTGAAGATAGCAGAATAGTCTGCGAGATGCTCTCTGTAAAGCTCATCCCAGCCGAGACGGGAAGCCGCTTCGATGAGCGGGATGGTTATGGTCTCGGGATCTATACCGCTGCGGTAGGTGGGATATTTCATCTCGTAATCGGTAGCGGCAGTGATGTAGATCGTTGCCTCGGAAGCATTTGTTACGGTGAGCTTCCCGCCGTTTATAATGATATCTCCGTCAGTCTTGAACATGCCTCTCATATCGAAACGCATGCCGTTGTCCTCTACCTGACCGTTATAGAACATCATTCCATCCTCGGAGGTGATCCTTGCGGGATGCGTCTTTTCAAGCCACGCACTGAAGCCCAGTCTGCCCTTTTCAGATGCTGTGAATCTGAATGCGATAACTCTTGCAGGATAGCTTGCAAATGCCTCACGGGTATATTTAACGCCGCCTATCTCAAACTCGCAGCTATACAGCGACTTATCGAGATCCAGCGCACGGCGGTAGTTTTCCGCCTGACCGTTAGGTACGTTGAACTCTATCATCATATCACACAGCAGCAGATATGTACCGAAATCACCGTCACCAGTAAGCTGCGGAAGAAGCTCCAGCACCTTATCATAGCTGCCGCCCTTCAGTTCATCCTGCACCTGCTTTACATATTTGTAACGGTCACGGTTGTTGCCGCCGTAGTAGTTTGGTCTGTTTTCACAGGGACCGCCCGCCCACAGTGTTTTCTCATTGATAACGATACGCTCCTTGCGGATACCGCCGAAAAGGCTGGCGCCCAGATGGCCGTTTCCTATGGGCAGACAGTACTGCTCCCAATTGGACAGATCGCCTTCATGATCGAAATATATCACGTTGCCATTGTTCATTATCTGTTTCCTCCCCATAGCACAAACCTGTGCAGTGTCGATACAAAACCATTTTCAGTATATCACAAAAGTAACATATTGTCAATTATTCACAAAAATAAAAAACCGCTGCAGCATTGCAGCGGTGATAACAACATATCATTCCTGATCAGGACGCTTGGCCTCATTGATGACCATGGAACAGAGGTTGGAAAGCACCTCGTATTCCTCCTTCATATCACCTGTCATACGGCTGGTCTTGACGGTATGGAAGATTCCCTGAATAAGGAAAGAAAGGATTATATCATTTTTATGGCAACTGAACTCGGGATATGCACTGAAGAGCATGTGCTTGATGCGTGCCTCGATCTTGTCCGCTGCAATGGCATTTCTGCTGCCCGAGAATACGATGTCGATCTGCTCACGATGTGCCACAATAGCCTTGAATATCTCGTTTGCGTACTGCTGCGGATCCTCAAAGAACTTATCCTGCACCTGAAGATCTATCAGTATCTCATCGATGATTGTGTTCTCTATCTCATCCGACAGAGCATATATATCGGAATAGTGCAGATAGAATGTCGCCTTGTTTATATTGGCAGCCTTGGTAAGCTCGGTTACTGTTATCTTTTCTATAGGCTTCTTCTGTCTGAATTCAAGGAAAGCGTCCTTGATAGCTGATTTTGTTCTCTGAATTCTGAGATCCATGATAATTACCTCCACCTGACAAATGTAATATGTTCAGCAAACGACATTCTGTATTATACAATATAATCAAAATGTTGCATAAAATACTTCTATTTAAATCTGATGATTGAAATAAATCAATTGATTCACTATAATGTATTATAGTACAAAAATCGACGATTGTCAATAATCAATTTACTATATTAGCAGAAAAAAGGGAAAATTAATGAAATTAGACGAATTCTACAGCGGAAACAGCTTCGACAGCTACGATTGGCTGGGCGCTCATACTGATCTCGGCGGTACAATGTTCAGAGTATTTGCGCCTCATGCAAAAAAAGTAGCCGTAATAGGAAGCTTCAACAACTGGCAGCCTGCCGACATGATACACGTCGGAGATGATAATTTCTGGGGCTTATATATCGCAGGCGCCAAAGCGGGAGATATGTATAAATTCCGCATATATACTGACAGCGGCTTTACCGATCACTGCGATCCTTACGCATTCGGCTCCCAGCTGCGCCCCGAAAACGCCTCTGTCATCAGGGATATCTCCTATAACTTCGATGATTATGACTGGATGTGCAGACGAGGCACATGGCATGGCGATGCACTCAATATATATGAGTTTCATGCAGGCTCCTGGAAAAAGGATGCAGCTACCTATGAAGAACTTGCTTCAAAACTTGTGAAATACTGCAGAAACCACGGCTACAACTGCGTAGAGCTGATGCCGCTGAGCGAATACCCTTGTGATGAATCCTGGGGATATCAGGCGACAGGCTTTTTCGCCCCCACTGCACGCTGGGGCGATGCAAAAGACCTGAAAAAACTGGTGGATACCTGCCACAGAAACAATATCGCAGTGCTGCTGGATTTTGTACCTGTTCATTTTGCAGTGGACGGCTATGCGCTGGCAGACTTCGACGGCAGCAACCTGTATGAATCGGAATACTGCGATATAGCTCACAGCGAATGGGGCAGCCGTAATTTTGATTACAGCAAAGGCCATGTCTGCAGCTTTCTGAAATCCGCAGCAAACTACTGGCTGACAGAATACCACTTTGACGGACTCAGGATGGACGCCATCAGCCGTGTCATCTACTGGATGGGCAACAAACAGCGAGGAGTCAACACGAACGGTCTTGAATTCCTGAAAAGCATGAATACGGGTCTGAAATGGATCCATCCATCCGCGATACTCTGCGCCGAGGATTCCACCGACTATCCGAATGTAACAAAGCCCACCGATCAGGGCGGACTCGGCTTCGACTACAAGTGGGACATGGGCTGGATGAACGACACACTGGATTACTTCCGCAAAACACCCGAGGAACGTGTGCCGAATTACCACAAGCTCACCTTCTCGATGCTGTATTATTACAGCGAGAGGTACATACTCGCTCTCTCCCACGATGAAAACGTCCACGGCAAGGCTACCATTCTTCAGAAGATGCACGGCGCATACGAGGATAAGTTCCCGCAGGCAAGGGCGCTGTATATGTATATGTACGCTCACCCGGGCAAAAAGCTGAATTTCATGGGCAGCGAATTCGGTCAGCTGCGTGAATGGGATGAAAAAAGAGAACAGGACTGGGATATGCTGAAATACCCCATCCACGACGCCTTCTCTGAGTTCATGAAAAAGCTGTGCAAGCTGTATCTGAAAAAGCCTGCGCTCTCACGCTGGGACGACACCCCCGATGGCTTTGCGTGGCTCGACTGTGACAGTGCACTCAGGCGCTGCTATACTATGATACGTCGCTGTGAGGGCGAAAGGCCGATAATTGCAGTGATGAACTTCTCAGACAGTGTACAGGAGCATTACAGCATCCACATCGGTGAAGGCAAGATGCTCAGCTGCCTGCTTGACAGCACTGCCGACGAATGGAACGGCTGCGCACCTCACTACAAAAAGACCATGCGCGCCGACAGCAATGGTAATGTAAAAATGAATGTTCCGAGATATTCCGCAGCATATTTCGAGCTGACAGATAATCCGGGCAAAAAAATATGACGGGCAGATCGCCCGTCATTTTATTTTATAACGAATACGTCAGAATGTTCTCGCCGCTATCCAGTTCCTTTATTGCAAATACACCATCCTCGTAGACCATGTAGCTGCGGGGATTGTTTTCTTTCGGGAGCGATACCGAGCCATCGTTCAGGCAATGGATGCCGTCCTTCTCGAATGCCTTCAGCACATGAGAATGACCGTTTATCAGCACATCGCCTTTCTTGATCGGCGGCAGTGCGTCGGGGTTATGATGGTGTCCATGAGAAAGGAAAAAGCTCCTGCCATCCACGAAAAGCACCGCATAATCAGCAAGCACGGGGAATTCCAGCACCATCTGATCCACCTCGGTGTCGCAGTTGCCACGAACGCAGAGAAGCTCCTCCTTAACCTCGTTCAGCATGGCAATGACCTTTTTCGGTGCGTGACCGTCGGGAAGGTCGTTCCTCGGTCCATGATACAGGATATCTCCCAGCAGGCAGAGCTTCTCTGCACCCTCCCTGCGATATGCCTCAAGCATCTTCTCGCAGTACAGCGCAGAACCATGTATATCTGATGCAAACATAAGTTTCATAGCAATATCTCCTTTATATTCCGAATAAACCGATAATGATATCTGTCAGGAAAGCCGCCGCACAGGCGCTCACCGCAACAGTAAGCAGACCACGCTCAAAGATGGCGAGTATCAGTGCCACTGCGAATCCCACCAGCGAGCAAATCACACCGCTGAAGCTGTCTCCGCAGCTTGTGAAAACCGCAGGAATAGTCATTGCGCTAAGCACCGCATACGGCACATAATACAGGAAATTCAGCACGAATCTTGACTTTATCCTCTTGCGGAACACCGCCAGCGGCAGCATTCTGATAAGGTATGTCATCACTGCCATGACAGCGATGCTGAATATAAGATATAATGTACTCTCATTCATCGCCGACCGCCTCCTCTCCTATCTGCTGAGGGAAGCAAAGCGCTCCGAAAACGGAAGCCGCCACAGCGCAGATGATGACCGACATTCCCGAGGAGATGAAGTCCAGCGCAGGAATGTAATAGATAACGCAGCTTAACAGTGCCGCCAGCAGCGATACCATAAGTATTCCCCTGCACTTCTTTGCAGGAGGTATCACGATGGCGATGAACATTCCGTATATCGCAATGCCCAGCGCCGCCTGCACTATCTGCGGCAGGATGTTTCCGAGAAGTGCTCCGCCTGCAGTGCCTGCTGCCCAGAAGATATACGGCAGAGTGATGAGTCCGTACATATATCGGGGAGGAACATCTGTTTTCTGTCCCGAAGCCACGGCAAATATCTCGTCCGTTATGCCGAATGAGCTGATTATGCGGTGCAGCAGACTGTAGCGTCTGTCCAGCTTCTGAGAGAGAGAAATTCCCATCAGCGCATATCTCATGTTGATTATCAGCTGCGTGAGCGCCATCTCCACATAGCCGCCGCCCGCTGAAATAATACCGATACCCGCCACCTGACCTGCGGAAGTGAGATTGGTCATGGATATAAGTATCGCAGCCAGTGCAGGTATGCCCATATTCACCGCAGTGATACCAAAGGTGAAGGACACAGACAGATATCCTAGCGCTATCGGCAATCCGTCACGGAAACCTTTTTTATATGTTAGCATTTCTTTTTGTTCTGACATAATATCCCTTATTTCTATATTTTGTTATATTTTCGTCCATATTAACGGACACAACCTTATTAATTGTAGCACAAACCACAGTTTTTT
>JAZSEG010000213.1:0-7215 GCA_045531575.1 Oscillospiraceae bacterium
ATTCCCATATATGTTAGTGAAAAAGATAAAGAGAGTGCTGACACACCCTCTTTACCTTATAATACTCAGAGATTTAAATAATCATTCTCTAAGTATTTAAGAAACAGTTGATATGCCTCAACCATTTCTTCAAAAGACTCATGCAAGCCTTTGTCCTTGCATGGGTTTTTTATTTCATCAGCAAAAAGATTGATGAAATACAAAGCAATGATTTCATTACTCATGATAGAGACTCCTTTCCAAATATTTCATCAATTATAAAACCAATGATAATGAGAGCGGCGGAAAAAATCCTAATATTATATATTGAATATGAATAAGAACATCTCTATTTAGTTCACCGCAAGAGATGTTTATTTTTTTGCGCATTTAGTTAGTTGTGCTACATATCCAGAACTATTAGAACTCAGATATTTCTGAAAAAATGCCAAAATGTTATATATTTTCGCACCTAGTGAGAAAATGGCATAGAGCATTAGTATCTAGTGACAGCATTGGGGTCTTTTTCGCAGACGTTGTCATTGTGGTTCAGACGTTCCCTTTAAAAGTGCCAGTCGTCTTTTTCGACGTGCTATGCATTCGTTATTAAACCAATACCCCTAAACCCCAAAATGGCATTTATGCGGTATTGCTTTTGATAATTATGAGGAGGACTTTAACTATGACGCACAGCATCACGGACAGAATACAAACTATTGAAAAGAGGGATTGCACTATCGTTATTGATAGCGAAAATACCCCCAACCCCAATTGGGGTAACAAAGGCGGTAGGAAGAAGAAAGGAGAAGAACCAAGCAAGTACGCAGACATCAACTATGAGAAAACGCTACGCAGGCGAAAAAAAGTAATCAAGGAGCTTTGTGACAGAGGCTTTATAGTGGGTCAGTGTTCATATGTCACACTGACATTCGACCCATCAAGATTTGAGGCGGACAAGCCTAAAAACCTTGCTTTTGCGAAAAATCAGTTCGAAAATTTCATCAAGAGGATGAAACGTTGTTGCAATAATTTTCTTCATGTAGCAACATTCGCAAGACAAGAAAACGGAAACTGGCATTTCCATATGATGTGCAACTTGCAGGGAGACAGCAACAACAAGAGGCTTATAGCAGAAGTGTGGAAGAATGGTAGCACGGAAGCGAAAACGATAAGCGACAAGGCTTATTATAATAACGCACTTAAATATCATTACAAGACACTTGAAGAAAATATAGAGGAAAAAAGGGGCATAAGAGGTTACAGTACTACTGTCGATAGAGACAAACGATTGTCAAGCACAGCAGCAAAAGATGCAGCTGCATTTAAAGAATGGTCAGATAGTCTGACATCATCAAAGCGAGATGATATCACAAAGTTTTACGAAAGGCACAGTTACTACTCTGCAAAGGCAATAACAGACCCTGACACAGGGGAAACCGTGTACGACTGTGAGTTTGCAATACCCCACAATAAATTCTTGGCAACACAAGGGTTTAAAAAAATACATTCTACACGCACTTATTACCGTATCCCTAAAGAGACGGTTGAGATGCCTCCGATAGCAACACTGAAGCCCCAGAAGAAAAGAAAGCGTAATTCTAAATCCCAAAAAGATACATAAGTTCGATTAACATATAGTTCCCCGAAAAAAGTATCCCTCACCTGTCTGAGATAGAGGGTGAGGGAGATTTACCAATTAAAAGGAGAATACAAAATGTACAACACAAAACCAGAGTTAATCATTCCTGTTGGAACACAGATAAATTACATAATGGCAGTTGAGGGTGTGTCTATAAATACACTGTATAGGTTGTTCTCATTGGCATACAGTCTGCCAGAGAATGATTTGAGAAACAGCAGTGAGTTCAGCTTTACTATGTCGCAGTATGGAAAATGCGAGCATGGGATAGCAGAAATGCTCAAAGGTCTGCTTGATAAGCATGGGACGGTAGAGGGTAATAAATACCCCCTTGTAGAGAATTGGCGGTGTGATGGTGACAGGTTCACGGTGGTGTCCCCTTTCCTCCACCATTATCTGCTGTATTGCTTATCTTCCCCCTCACCGAAATTCTACAAGCTCGATTACGGTGATTTTGAAATGACGGAAAAAGAGTTTGAACACTGGCTAGATGAAACTATATCGGCAATAGCCGTTTTGGAAAGAGGGGTGCAAAATGTTTAAGGAATATCCAGACATAGTTAATGTTGAGCAACTATGCGAAATGCTTCAAATATGCGAAACGACAGCATACAGGCTTCTTAAAAACGGCTGTATAAAAAGTATTCGTATAGGAAGAAAGCACAAGATCTTAAAGCAAAGTGTGATCGAGTACTTGGTTAAGAGTACTGATTAACTCTTTACAAAACCGCCTTGTTGCGTTATAATAGACCAGCAACAAGGTGGTTAATTGGGAGGTTTAACCATGAATGAGAATATAAGATACAGTATGAGCGTAAACAAAGGCATTTGGCACGTCAGCTTTAGGCTCATACAGGATGACGGCAGTAGAAAGCAGAAGTGTTTAAGCACTGGAATTAAGGCAGGGGCAAGCGGCAAAGCCAATAAAAGGCTTGCAGAGCAAAAAGCCGCTGAAATTGTTGAACACTATGAAAATCTTACATACAACGACAAATCCGAAATGCCGCTTGGCGAATACATTAAGGAGTGGGCTAATCGGAATAGAATAAATGTGCAGGCAACAACTTATGACGGCTATATGCACATGGTAGAAAGGCACATCCAACCCTACTTTACTATGAAAATAAAGGCGGTCAAGCCGTTGCATATACAGGAGTATATGAACAGTAAGATTGAAAGTGGTTTAAGTGCAAATACAGTGGGAAAGCATTACACGCTTATTAAAACTGCTCTGAAAGATGCTGTTATTAACGATTTGATAAAATCAAATCCTGCCGATAAGGTAAAAAAACCAAAAAAGGCAAAAGTTCAGCATAATTTCTATACAGCCGAACAGTTAAGAACGTTATTGAGTACCGTAATGAACACTGACATGGAATTGCCTGTTATGTTTGCGGTTCTGTTTGGACTTCGCCGCAGTGAGGCTTTAGCCATAAGGTGGTCGAATATCAACTTTGATAACATGACGTTGGCTGTATGTGAGAAAATAACAAGGCAGAAGATGGCTGATGGCAGAATAATTGATGTTGTCAGCAACGAACTCAAAACAGAGTCAAGTAAGGCGGTATATTACCTTAATACAGCGATTTGCGCCTACCTGATGAAAAAATATTCGGAACAACAGGCAATGCCGAGGGAAACCAATAAATATATGGATTATGTCTGTGTTAACGCAGTAGGAAATCTCTTGAAATTGGATTACATAACTAACAAATTCAACAAGATACTGAAAGCAAATAATCTACCGCATATAAGATTTCATGACCTGCGGCATAGTTGCTTAAGCCTTTTGGCAAGCAACAGCAATTTCACAATGAAGCAGGTGCAGGACTATGCAAGACACGCTAATTTCAGCCTGACAGCGGACACCTACTCGCATATTGTAAACAGCGACAAGCTGATAGAATTGGACGCTATCTGTGCAAGTTTAAATATAAGCGAGAGTGCCTGATGATACAAAATGTTAGGAAAGTGTTAGGAAACGGCTTTTTCCCGTAGAAATAAAAAAGCCTTTATTTAACGAAAACCGTTTAAATAAAGGCTTTGATGTGGTTGCGGGAGCAGGATTTGAACCTACGACCTTCGGGTTATGAGCCCGACGAGCTACCGAGCTGCTCCATCCCGCGATATTTTATCTGCAATCAGTATTTCCTGAGTGCTTAATAATTATACCACAAGCATTTGCATTTGTCAACCCCTATTTTGAAATTTTTTTAGAAATATTTTTCTAACCTAAAAAACTAAGGCAACTCTTGTTGATTATTTATATTAGTTTTTATTAATTTGAGCATTTTATATATATTTTTAACATAAGTTTATGCAAAAAAGATAATTGAAAAATACGCAAATATGTTGAATTAATCTAAAACATGTGATATAATTAACATATAGATAAAACTATGCTGGCTTGGCTATGCTCTTTTTTATAGATCGCCACAGCAAAGGAGGCTTTTTTGTGGGTCAGCTGATTCATTTTGATGTAGCATCCGTTCTGGTGCTTATTATAATCCTTTTCACTACCATGTACAGGAAAATGAACAAAGGCACGACGAACCAGATATTCATGCTAATGATCTCAACTACGCTGCTTGCAGCGGCATTTGAAATGTCTATCATTTTCATGAACGCAGCAAGCTGCAAAAACGATCTCGCTTTCACGATCGTTCGTTCTTTCTATCTTATCTTCCACAACAGTGCTACGCCTGTCTACTTCATGTACATCATAAGCCTTGCAAAGACCTGGCACAAGATAAAAGAGCATCCTGTCATCACATTTCTGCTGACTCTTCCCTACATATTTATTGTTTGTTCGATAATCGCAAACATCTTCTCCGGCTTCATATTTGAATACAGAAATGCGGAACTCATTGTCCACAACAACCGGATACTCTATATATGCGCAGCTATCTATATTATCAGCGCAATAATTTATCTCATCAGGAACGCCAAGCTGTTTAAAAGGCATCAGATGCTTGCGATATCCTCCATGCTGCCGCTTTCGATACTGGCAGTTGTGGTCAAGATGAACTACCCTAACTCACTGGTGGAGATATTCTCCAATGCCATCGGAATCATGATAATGTCGATGGTCATCCAGCGCCCCGAGGAATTCATCGACTCCTTTACGATGCTGAAGAAATACAACGCTTACGCCGACGATATGAAAAAGAATTTCATCAACGGCAATCATGTTACCATTATACTTGTAAACATAGCGAACTTCTCATCGCTTCACACCATTCTCGGCTACGACGACACAAACCTGCTTCTGAGAAGGCTGGCGGACAAGCTCTCAATGGTGAATACCGACATCAAGGCATACGCAGATCTGTATTATCTTGACAGAGGACGTTTCCGTTTTGTTATCAACAGCTTCAACAAGCACAAGGTAGACCCTGCCGTGGCTGCCATCGGCAAGCTGTTCAAGGAAAGGATCACAGCAAACCGCATTGACCTCAATCTTGACAGCTACGTCTGCGTTGCAAGATGCCCCGAGGATATTGCGGATTTCAAATCGCTGATGGCTTTCGGCGCTGACTTCCACGAGAAGATGTCCAACTACGACGGCACTCCCGTTTACGCGGAGGAGATCTTCAAGCAGAAGAGCTTCAGCATGACGAACGAGATCAACACCATCATTGACAGAGCTCTTACAAAGAATAACCTGAAGGTATATTATCAGCCCATCTACTCCGTGGAGGAGCAGAGATTCACCTCGGCAGAGGCGCTGCTGAGACTTATCGATGATGTTCACGGCTTCGTGCCGCCCGACATCTTCATCACCGCCGCCGAAAAGAGCGGCGCTATCCACAAGATCGGCAGCTTCGTTCTGAACGAGGTGTGCCGCTTCATTGCAAGTGATGAATACAAAAAGCTGGGTCTGGATTACATTGAGATCAACCTTTCCGTTGCTCAGTGCATGAGAGGCGGACTTGCCGACGAGGTGCTGAAGACCCTCGACAAATACGGCGTTAAGCCTTCTCAGATCAATCTCGAGATCACAGAGACCGCCGCAAGCTACAACCAGAACACCATGGCAGAGAACCTTGAAAAGCTTAGTGCAGCGGGCGTAAGCTTCTCGCTAGACGACTTCGGAACGGGCTACTCCAATATCGACAGAGTGGCTTCCCTGCCCCTTAAGATAGTTAAGCTCGACCGTACATTTGTAAACAACAACGAGCATCCGAAGATAGAGGTATTTATAGAAAACTTCATCCGTATGTTCAAGGATATGAATATGGAGATAGTCGTTGAGGGCATCGAGACCGAGCAGATGGTGAAGCGCTTCTCCGATCTGCAGTGTGACTTCATTCAGGGCTACTACTACTCAAGACCCATCCCAGAAAAGGATTTCATTGATTTTATCCTGAAGAACTCAAAGAGCGCATAAAACGACACGGTATCGTTCACAGCGATACCGTGTTTTTTATTTCATAACACCCAATAAAACGGGGATCCTATGCACTTTATTTATGAAAGCACCCGAAAGGCAGTGAACCGATGGAGATCTCAATTTTAACAGAATATGTTGACGCAATATACAAATTCTCGCTAAGCAAATGCTTTTCCGAACAGGAGGCAGAGGAGCTGTCACAGGAGATACTGCTGACTGCTGTCAGTTCGCTGCCTAAGCTGCGGGACGAGAGCAGATTCGAACCGTGGTTGTGGGGACTTGCCGCAAACACCGCTCGTGCATTTCGCAGAAATCAGGGCAAGCAGCGTTCAATGTTTGTTTATGACGCACCTGAAGAGCTTGCTGATATTCCCGCTCCAGACGATGACAGCGAGGAGCTTTATGCCGAACTGCGGGAAAAGATAGCAATGCTATCGGCGATATATCGTGATATAATCGTGCTTCACTACTATGACGGTCTTTCGGTAAAGCAGATATCCGAGCAGCTGAATATACCTCTCGGCACCGTTACATGGCGGCTTTCTGAAGCTCGGAGCAAACTGAAAAAGGAGTGTACAAATATGGAAGAAACAGCATTACGCCCCGTGCAGATGCACACAGGCATATACGGCAGCGGTGAATATAACGGCAAGGATAAGCCCTTCCCCGGTGATTTCATCAACGACGCTTTGTCTCAGAATATCCTCTACAACTGTTACGAAGCGCCCAGAACGATCGAAGAGCTGGCTAAAATATGCGGTGTTCCCGCATATTATATTGAAGACAGAACAGCATATCTAGTAGAGCGCTGCGCACTGGCAGAGCATTCAAAAGGCAGATACCGCACCGATTTCATCATACACACCGACAAGCACGGCAAATACTGTGAGGAACACGTTGAAGCGGCCCTTATGCCAATGATGGAAAAGCTCACTGACGCCCTTGAACAGCTATATGCACAAGCACTTAAAATCGGTCACTACCGTGCCGAGAAATCAGATGAGGAGCTTAAATATCTCTACGGTGTTATGGCATTCAACTATCTCAGCAGGAATTACAGCACACTTCCCTACCCTGAGATACCCAAAAACTACGACGGCTACAACTGGAGATATATCGGAAACAAGGAATCAGGCAAGTATCACCGCACAAGCATCGGGTGGCAGCATAATTCAAACAGGGGTTCGAGAGGCTCGTATGAACA
>JAZSEG010000215.1:0-2353 GCA_045531575.1 Oscillospiraceae bacterium
CCCATTGGAATTCAGGGAGATCATCAGCGATAATGTTGATAATCTTTTGGAGATGTATCAGGAGCTGTGTAATGCGGACGATCTTACCGGCGAACAACATAATATCAAAGCTAATCTTTTTACTATGCTGTGCCTGCTCTATCCGTATATGGATGAGGAGTTTTACGATCATCTTATCTTTGATGTGATAGAAAATCATCTGATGGATAGAAAGGTAAAGCTGCCTTCCTCCATCGGCTTTGCAGTAGGGCCTTGTGAGACCGAGGATCAGAAACGCCTGTTCAATAAGATCGTTGAGGTATGCAAAGTCAATCCCAAAAAGGGAATCAGTATATTGGCCCGTCCCACATGGAAGTATCCCGAGATGATACTCAATGCAGACAGCGGCATGATAATGGAGTGCTTCCGTTATGCGCTGAAGCTTATAAAAGGCTATGCAGGTTTATGTGAGAGTAATACCAATATTTCGACAAGGAGCGTTGAAAAGCTGCCCGCTTGTCTTGAATTCTCACTTGCGGTGTTAAGGCTGAGATCAAAGGGTGACCCTGCGATAAGCAGTGAGCTGAGAAAGAATTCGGAAATGATCACAAATCTGGTGGAGTCTCTTCATAAGATACTGGAGTCGAAAAACGATACTGTTTTCAGGAGCATCAATAAGTCACGAGTTAAGCCGCAGCTCAGTAATTCAAATGACGGTATACCTCCGCTGCTGCGTGCGCTGCTGCTGTATTGCGCAGGAAATCTCGAAGGCGATGAGATCAGGATCACCGTGGATGAGGACGAATAAAGCCGCAGGAGCAAAGGCTTTTGCAGAACAACACAAATAAAGATACCCGACCTTCGCATTATGCGGATGTCGGGTACTTTTTTATTCTGTTATTCACCCTCAGATAGAAACGCCTTTATCTCGGCGATGCGCTTTTCCGCAGCCTCTCTGCCGAGCTTATATACTGCACGCATCACTTCGGGATCCTTTTCCGTCTTGCTGATGGAGAGCGCCTTTTCGGGGCGGATGACCAGCACCTCGCCGCTCTTTTCCTTTGCCTCTGTGTAGGAGATCTCAGCGTTGTACATTTCGTGGCGGTGCGCCATAAGCTCCACCAGCTTCGGGTACTTTTTGTATCTCAGCTTTATCAGCGGCATTGCGCTGTTCTTTTCCTTGATGTAGCCCTTTGGCTTGGTCAGGATGACTATGTTGCGGTCGTAGCCGATGCTTTCAAAGTATTTCAGCGGCACGGAGTCCGACATTCCGCCGTCAAGAAGCTTCATGCCGTCTATCTCCACCTTGCGTGACACCAGCGGCATGGACGCCGAGGCTCTTATCCAGTCAAACCCGTGATCGTTCCATCCCTCATAGCGGTGGTAGACAGGCACGCCCTTTTCGATGTCCGTGCAGACCACATGGAACTCCATCGGGTCAGCGGCAAAGGCTTCGAAGTCGAACGGATCGTGCTTCAGCGGCACCTCGCCGTATGCGAAATCCGCACTGTAGAGATCTCCCGTGCGCAGGAAGCACCGCACGCCGAAATATCGCTTGTCACGGCAGAATCGGGTGTTGTAGCGGATGACTCTGCCTATCTGCTTTGATTTGTAGTTCACGCCGAAAGCCGCTCCTGCGGAAACGCCGATAGCGCCGTCGAACTCCACGCCGTTCTCCATCATCACATCGATAACGCCTGCCGTGAAAAGTCCACGCATTGCGCCGCCTTCGAGTATAAGTCCTTTTTTCATTATCGTATCTCTCACTTTCCGTGAACCATTGTAGCATAAAATGGCAGAAATTTCAAGACTCCATGTATTCTATCACGGCGCCGAGGTGGGGGAGGATAGCGTGTGCAAGCTGCTGCATCTCCTCGGTGGGGGGAGCGAGGTCAGGCACCATTATGGCTATCATACCTGCGGCATGGGCGGAGCGTATGCCGTTGTAGCTGTCCTCAATGGCGACGGCGTTTTCGGGAGCCACGGAAAGCTCCTCGCAGGCTTTGAGGAAGATATCAGGCGCAGGCTTGCTGCGTGTGACCATATCTCCGCACACCAGCTTGTCGAAATAGGGGAGTATCCCCGCCCAGTCGAGCTGCTGCTCCACCACCTGCCGCCGTGTGGAGGAGGCAAGACCGATGCGCACACCGCTGCTGCGAAGATACTGCAGCAGTTCAGTGATATACGGCTTTGTGGGCAGCCTGCCGTCGTCATAGCGCTCGTGATACAGCGCAGAGACCTCCGCTTTGTACTCGTCATACGGGAAATCCTCGCCGTAAAACTCCAGTGCAAGGCGGCGTGTTTCGGCGTAGGTGGTGCCGAGGCAGCGCCTGAACAGCTTTTCTATATCCTGTATGCCGTGCTTTTCAGCGAA
>JAZSEG010000225.1:0-4594 GCA_045531575.1 Oscillospiraceae bacterium
AGCATACATCCGCCGCAGTGGATGATGAGGGCGTATTCCGAAAGCTCCTCAGGGAACTGCATTCCGCTTGTCCAGCTTAGCTGAAGCTCCTTGCCTGTGTATTCCTTCAGCCAGGCAGGTATCTTTGCGGTGCCTATGTCCTCGCACTGGCGGTGGTGGGAGCAGCCCTCGCATATCAGCACCTTGTCGCCGTCCTGAAGCTTATCAAGCATTGCGGCGCCCCGCACTGCCTGCTCCAGAAAACCCTTGTAGCGTGCCATGATTATCGAGAAAGATGTCAGCGGTATATCGGTGGGAGTATCCTTTGCCACACGACCGAATGCCTGACTGTCCGTTATCACCATCCTCGGCTTGTGCGAGAGAGCGGCAAGCGCTGCAGGAAGCTCGGTATCACGGCAGACGCTGCACATGGCGCCTGCATCAAGAATATCACGGATGGTCTGCTGCTGAGGGAGTATCAGCCTGCCCTTCGGCGCTGCTTTGTCGATCGGCACGACCAGCATCACCATATCTCCCACAGAAAGCTTATCAGAGATTATCGGTCTTTCTTTGCTGTGCAATGCAGCGGCTGCAATGCGCTCTTTTAGCTCACGGATGTTGTGACCGTTCATTGCACTTACAGCAATTGCATTTTCGGGAAGCTTCTCAGGCATTGCGATGTCTGCCTTGTTGAGTGCAATAAGATAAGGCGTGTTTTTGTCCTTGAAAAGCTGTATCAGCTTCTCGTCATAGGAGGATAGTCCGTCCTGTGCGGATACCACCAGCACTGCGATATCCGTTTTGTTGAGCGTGTTCAGCGTCTTTTTTACACGCAGCTCGCCAAGCTCGCCTTCGTCGTCGAAGCCTGCGGTATCTGTTATCATCACAGGCCCTAGCGGCAGCAGCTCCATGGCTTTGTATACCGGGTCTGTGGTGGTGCCTGCTATATCTGATACAAGCGATATCTCCTGCCCTGTTATGGCATTGACAAGGCTTGATTTTCCTGCGTTTCTTCTGCCGTAGAAGCCGATGTGTATGCGGTTAGCCGAGGGAGTGGAGTTGAGTCCCATGCTTAGTGATCCTTTCAACTGATATATAGTAATTATACATCATTTTTGTTCGTTGGTCAATACAAAATCTTGACAACCTCACTGTATTGCGGTATTATATAAGTATATTGTAAAATGGAGGGATTTCCATGAAGATGCGTGAAAGATTTGCCGCAGCGGCGCTTGCGGCTGTGATACTTATGACAGGCTGTGCGGAGGATACCGCTCCTTCTGTGTCGGAGGACACACAGCCTTCTCAGACATCCTCTGTAACTGCTGAGCCGAACACTTCTGCAGCAGGCGGAGAAAGCACCACCACTGCCGCCACAGTCGGCACAGAGGGCAGTACAGCTGCGCCCGAGGAGAGCAGCGCAGCTCAGACCGAGAGCACATCAGCTCCCACGGAAAGCAGCACATCCGCTTCGACTTCTGCGGTGCAGACGAATGCTTCAGCTGCTACGACCGCTGCAACAACAGCTTCCACCACCGCCAAGACCACTGCTGCCACTGCTACCACAGCGGCAAAGCCTCAGACGAAGCCTGCCGAGGACACTACAGGTCTCACTGAAACAGGCAGAGGTTATGAGGGCAGAAAGGGAACAGGCGATTTCAATTACGGCGAGGCGCTGCAGAAATCGCTGATGTTCTATGAGCTTCAGCGCTCGGGCGACCTGGACGAAGCCAAGGATCGCACCAACTGGCGCGGCGATTCGGGCATGAAGGACGGCGCTGACGTAGGTCTCGATCTTACAGGCGGACTTTATGATGCAGGCGACAATGTAAAATTCAACCTGCCCATGGCATACACCGCATCGGTACTGGCGTGGTCAGTCTACGAGGACAGGGATGCGTACGAGGAGAGCGCTCAGCTGGAATACGCCCTCGAAACGATAAAGTGGGTGAACGATTATCTCATAAAATGCCATCCCGAGGATGATGTGTATTACTATCAGGTGGGCGATGGACACAAGGACCATGCATGGTGGGGTGCTGCTGAGGTAATGCAGATGGATCGCCCGTCCTACAAGGTCACGGTGAACAATCCCGGCTCTGCCGTTGTGGGAGAGGCTGCGGCGTCTCTTGCGGCGTGTGCGGTGGTGTTTGAGGATATCGACCCTGCTTACTCAAAGAAGTGCATTACCCATGCAAAGCAGCTGTATGACTTCGCCGAGCGCACCAAGAGTGACAGCGGCTACACAGCGGCAAATGGTTTTTATAACTCGTGGAGCGGCTTCTATGACGAGCTTGCATGGGCGGGTGTATGGCTTTACCTCGCAACGGACAGCAGGAGCTACCTCGACAAGGCGGAGAAGTATGTTCAGAATGCCTCCTGCGATTACAAGTGGACGATGTGCTGGGATGATGTATCCATCGGCGCCTGCACGATGCTTGCAAAGCTGACAGAAAAGCAGACCTACAAGGACAAGGTGGAGAAGAATCTCGACTGGTGGACTACAGGCACGGGCGGCGAGAGAGTTACATACACCCCCAAGGGACTTGCGTGGATAGATAACTGGGGAAGCCTTCGCTATGCCACCACTTCCGCATTCATAGCGGCGGTATATTCCGACTGGAAGGGCTGTCCCTCCTCCAAAAAGGATACCTACATAAAGTTCTATGAAAGTCAGATAAACTATGCGCTCGGCAGCAGCGGCAGAAGCTATGTGGTGGGCTTTGGCGAGAATCCTCCCGAGCATCCGCATCACCGCACTGCGCAGGGCAGCTGGGCGGATAATATGAACGAGCCGAATTACCACCGTCATACGCTTTATGGCGCACTGGTCGGCGGCCCGAATGCCTCGGACGGATATACCGACACCGTTTCTGATTATAACTGCAACGAGGTCGCTTGTGACTACAACGCAGGCTTCACGGGCGTTCTTGCGAGGATGTACGCAAAGTACGGCGGACAGACGCTGGTGGACTTCGGTGCTGTAGAGGATAAGGGCGAGGAGCTTTACGTCGAGTACCGCACCAATGCTCAGGGCAACGGCTTCACCGAGATCAAGGCGCTCATCTACAACAAGACCTCCTGGCCTGCAAGGGTCTGCGAGGATCTGGAGCTGCGCTATTTCATGGATCTGAGTGAGCTGTACGACGCAGGCGGAAACGCAGGTCAGCTTACTGTTTCCACCAACTACAGCGAGGGCGGCAAGGCAGGCGGTATCTACTGCTGGAACGAGGATAAGCATATCTACTATGTTTCCATAGATTTCTCGGGCGCAAAGATTTACCCGGGCGGTCAGAGCGCATATAAAAAGGAAGTGCAGTTCCGCATAACCTCTAACGGCGGCGCATGGGATGCATCCAACGATCCCTCTTATAAGGAGCTTATCGGCACTAACGGCTCATCTGAGGTGCGTGCAGTGAATATGGCGCTTTATGAGGGCGGCGAGCTTGTTTTCGGCACAGAACCCGGCGGAAGAAAGGCAGGAAACCTTGAGCCTGTTCAGCCATCTGCACCTTCTGCAGGCGGTAATAGTGGCGGCAACAGCGGCGGCAATGCTCAGCCGTCAACACCTGCGCAGCCGCAGAATCCCACTGCTGAAGATAACGGCATTTCCGTGAGCCTTAATCAGCAGGCGGTAAGCGGCATGGGAAATACGATCCAGTTCACACTGGATATCGTGAACAATACGGGTTCTTCCATTGATCTCAAAAAGCTGACGATAGATTATTTCTTCACCTGCGACGGCAACAGTGACCTGAACTTCTGGTGCGATCACTCTGCCACCAACGGCAGCAATTATGTGGCGCTGACAGGCTCTGTTTCAGGCGACTTCACAAAGGCTGACGGCAAGGATGCCGATACCCGCTGCCGCATCTCTTTCTCGGACGGTGCGCTGAATGCGGGAGATTCCATGACGGTGCAGGTGCGCCTGACCCGTGCGGACTGGTCTGATTTCAATCTCGGAAACGACTATTCCGCAGGCAATGCAGAGCATATCGTGATAAGCAGGAACGGCTCCGTCATTTTCGGTGATAAGCCCTGAAAGGAGCAGGAAAGATGAAATTGCTGATAAAACCAAAGATAGCTGCAGCTATAGCGATAATATGCGATCTGCTGGTGCTGGCGGCAGCGGTGGTGCTGGATGCTGTTCGCAGCAAGGTCCCAGCCTCTTACAGCTTTGACCATATACAGGTAAGGGTGGGCGTATCACATCCGTATGAGTATTTCGGAATAGCCACGGCGGTGCTGCTTGCGTTAGTCGCAGTAATGACAGGCTTTGTTATTGCGGGAGCGCTTGCAGGCGGAAAGGCGAAAATGGTCATGCGCCTTGTGGGAGCGGCTGCGCTGCTCGTTGTATCGGTGGCGGTGATGATCTTTGCGCACTTCTTTGTGTGCGGAGTACCTGTGGAGGATACGGCCTGCTTTGTACTCAACAGCGGCGACAAGAACATCGCTATACAGGAAACGAAGTATTCTTTCGGCAAGAGTATGATGGATATATACCTGCTGAAGGGAGAGCTTCATTATCACGAGGATGGAGAGGAAGATGAAGCGCATGCTGTTTCTGTAACCCATATTACAGGGACGGATAAAGTCGGATCGTAGCCATGTCGTT
>JAZSEG010000266.1:0-4194 GCA_045531575.1 Oscillospiraceae bacterium
TGCGCTTTATCGCCTTCGCCACCAGCTCGCACGCTTCGTCCTGACCGATGACCTTAGATTTCAGCGCTTCTTCGAGACCCGCAATACGCTTGTACTCGGTCTCCTTTATCTTATTTGCGGGGATTCCCGTCCACATTTCAATGACCTTGGAAAGATCATCCATTGTAACGCAGACGTTCTCTGCCTTTTCCTTAAGCTCTGCAAGACGTGCTTCGTTCTGAGCGATGCGTGTTTTCAATTCGGCACGCTTCTCGTAGTCAATCTCCTCTGCCTCGGAAAGCTCATCTTCCTCTGCTTTCAGCTTTTCCGCTTCAAGCTTCAGCTTTTCGTACTCGGTGATATCCTCGTTGACAAGACTTGCACAAGCGCAGGACTCATCCAGCAGGTCTATCGCCTTATCAGGCAGGAAGCGGTCATTGATATATCGCTCGGAGAGAACCGCACACATTCTTGTAAGCTCAGAGGATATCTTTACCTTGTGGTGGTTCTCGTAATACTCCTTGATTCCCTCAAGAAGTTCTATTGTCTCTGCAATGGTAGGCTCGTTTACGGTAACGGGCTGGAAACGGCGCTCCAGAGCGCTGTCCTTTTCGATATGCTTGCGATACTCATTGAAAGTGGTTGCACCTATGACCTGCAGTTCGCCTCTGGAAAGAGCAGGCTTGAACATATTTGCAGCGTTCATAGTGCCTTCGGAATCGCCCGTACCTACAAGATTATGCACCTCGTCGATGAACAGGATGATATTTCCTGCCGTCTTTACCTCATCGATAAGCGCCTTAACACGGCTCTCAAACTGACCTCTGAACTGAGTGCCTGCGATGAGTGCTGTAAGATCAAGCAGATACAATTCCTTACCCTGCAGTCTGAACGGTACATCACCGCTCACAAGGCGCAGTGCAATGCCCTCTGCAATTGCTGTCTTTCCGACGCCGGGTTCACCGATAAGACAGGGATTATTCTTGCTTCTGCGGGAGAGTATCTGCAGCACACGATATATCTCACGGTCTCTGCCGATGATACGGTCGATCTTACCGTCCCTTGCCTTTCTTGTGAGGTTTGTGCAGAAGGTCTCAAGGTTTCTGCGTTTTTTATCGGTCTTTTCCTTTTTCTTGTGCTTCTTTTCGGTATTTTCTTCATCGGAAGATCCGCTCTCACCTTCTCCGCTCTTTGCAGAACCGCCGAAGATATTCTTCAGGAAGCTTGGCATAGTATTTGCGCCGCCGCTCTCGAACATCTCCTCAGGATCACGGAATTCATCCTCGTCATCGGAATTGACCTCAGCGGTCAATCCCATAAGCTGATCTGCAATATCACCGAGACCGAGCTGCTGAAGAAGCTCGTTATCAGGCATGCCGTTCTCATCAAAAACTGCATTGTAAGCGTTATCGAAGTCGCTCTCGGAAATTCCGAGCTGCTTCAGACTGTCGTTTATCTGCGGAAGATCCATCTCCTTTGCGCATTTCAGACAAAGACCCTCGCTCTTGCGCTCTCCTGCAGTCATTGAAGTAATAAACATGACCGCAGGACGCTTTTTGCATCTTGTACACATCATCATAATATATAGATCACCTTTTCTGTTATCAGCTGATAAAATTCAGGAACTCAAAATTGTAGAAGAAGTCAAACACCATGGTGCTGTCGATCACGGCATTATTGAAGAAAATCACGTTACCGCCACTGAGCACGACTATAACTCGCACCAGGAGACAGATCACACATACAGTCAGTAAACCCTGCACTAATCCTAAGGCACCACCGCAAACAGCATTCAGACCGCCTATCAGCGGAATCTTGTTCACGAACTTCAGCGCCTTGGCAATAAGATTCATGATAATAACTATGCCAAAGAATATCACTGAGAAAACCAATGTCTGAACTGCAACGGTAAAGCACGGCTCGATTATTCCGTCAACTACCGCATCTCTTGCGTTGACGGGTGCATTCAGCATGATGAGTATGACAGATCTCATTGGATCAACGCTTCCGTGTCTTATACTGTTCGCCATGTTGCCGAAGAAAACAGGTACAGCCTCGCCTACACTGTCTGTAAAAGTAATGAATGTGCGATAATACTCGCTGTTCTGCATATTTACAGCTATGATCTGTGCAACGATCATCTGACCGAGTCCATAACGGTCGATATCCGTCATTGTGAACTCGGCTGTCTTACCATCCATATCAGAATAATCCATATCGGCATGAAGGCCGAATTTTGTGAGATCAACATCTGCAATGCCCGTTTCACTCAGGTCTACAGAAGCAAGATCGATCAGAGTCTTATTTGTACCCGAATAATCAGGCTGAATATCCTCAACTGATATTCCGTTCACACGCACAAGGCTGTAATCCAGATCCTCAACGCCCTCCATGACCAACTTTTCCATGACGTCATCAATGGCTATATTCACTGTCTTATTAATAGGCTCATCCACAAATCTGTCATATATCTTGTCACTGATCGGCTGGCTGAGCGTCATGGCACAGATAAAGCCTATCACTACGGCAGCGAGGCTCACCACAGCGCTTGCAAATCCTCTCTTAAGGCCTGAAAACAGCATACCGATAAGTATCGCAGCCACTGCCAGGTCATATAATAACGCAAACTGGGTTCCCATAGTTCTCCTTTCGTATGCCTTACAGAGCTATCCTCTGCACCTCGTTGTAGCCGAGGAGATAAGCATACCCGTTCATTACGATAACATCAGAATACACATCATCCAGCTCATATGTCTTTAACGGCTGGAGTGAGCTATTGTAGGAGCTGAGCATTGCTCCCGAAAGCACATAGCATATTCCGTTATCTTCACATACACTTGTTAATTTATCTATATATAATTCATTTGGAGCGGAAAGATCTTTGCCGTATACTGAAAGCACATCGCCACTGGAGCCATCATCGCTGAACACAATGGTATGCAGTTTATCCCATTGCGGAATATCAGAAATGCTTCTCGCAAATCCACCTGTTGTCAGCTGTTCACCTGTTTCGGAATTGTAGACTGCACAGCTGTCTCCTGTAACGATAAAGATACTGTCATCACTATACTTCATCTCATAGGAAATATCACTGCCCACAAACACACGCCAGATCTCGGATTCAGCATTATCCAGATCAAATCTGTACAAGTACAGCCTGAGATCTCCGCCCTGAGAGCCGAGCGCAGTTACAAAAATGCTCTTGTCATCATCGGAGAAGCAAACCTGCATTATCTTGTAATCGGGAGACGCCCAACGGAATATCTGTTTACCCTCGCCATTGAACACATAAAGCAAATTTGAATATCTGGTGGATGTAGTAACTACAGCGCAGCGCTCATCATTTCCTATCTCGGAAAACACTATGCTGTCATCCATAGTGTTGGTGTAGACAAGCTCGGTACGGGAATAGAAATTCATCTCCTTGCCGTTCTTGTCATATACAACTATACGCTTGTCATTGGAATCAGCCACAGGATTCTGGAAACCATGCTGGATATCCGTTATCAGCGCACCCTCGTTGTTGTATGTATAGATATATGTATCTGTAAGCAGATAGAAGTTCTCGCCCAGTTCATCAAGCACATAGCCCGCACTACCGGGAAGCTCCACAGGGAAACCGCCTGTTCCCACGTCAAGAGCGGCATCCTTTAAAGGCTCGATTATCTTACCCCAGTTGATCACAACAAAGAGTATGGTAAGACCTATAAGCACGAACACCGCAAGCCTGAACACAAACTTCTGGCGTGACCTCTTTTTACGGAATTTATTGATATCATTGCGCTTATCTGCCGCAGTTGTTTTTTCGGTAGGCTGAGAAGGCTTATCGGATGCTTTTTTGTTCTTTTCCGCAAGTCGTTTCTCAGTCATTGCTGTCAGCTTTTTTCTGCGCTCCATGATCTTCTTTTCTTTTCTTTTATCCATCCCCATATTTCACCATCCTAGCTGATATACAAATGAATCTTTCTGTTAATAGAACACCTTGTTGAGATATAGTCCCCCGGGCGGCAGTGTGATACCGCTTAACGCACGTTCACCTGTTTCAAGAGCGTTCAGTATATCCTGCTCGGTGCGCCTGCCCTCGCTTATGTAGAGCAGCGTTCCCGTTACTATCCTCACCATGTTATAAAGGAAGCCGTTGCCGCTGATACGCACCTCACACTGACCATCTCTTTCGGTCACCGTTATATCGTAGATCGTTCTTACTGTGGACTT
>JAZSEG010000061.1:0-41676 GCA_045531575.1 Oscillospiraceae bacterium
GAATACCAGGAACTGTCGGTCGACAATGCTGAAGTCATCACTATTGATGCTGATGCTGTTGACTACACCCCCGATGATGCGCTTACTGTTGTCATCACAGGACCTGATGAAGAGGCTTCTCCTGCCCTTGAAGAGGCATACCTTGAGCTGCATTATGGCGACAATGCTGCTGTAAACGGAAGCTGCGGCGATTCGGCTACATGGTCCGTAAGCGGTACCACACTTACCGTAAGCGGCAGCGGCGATATGATTGACTTCGCAAGCAACTCTGCAGCAATGGGAAGCGAATGGTGGGCAGAGTATTCTTCCACTATCACCAAGATCGTTATCAGTGAGAATATCACTTCTATCGGTGATTACGCATTCTACTATTTTGAGAATCTTTCTGAGATCTCCCTTCCCAGCACACTGACAGAGATCGGTGCGCATGCGTTCGATAGCTGCACGAGCCTTGTTACTGTTACAAATAAGGCAACAAAGCTTACAAAGATCGGCGATTCCGCATTCTCCTCCTGCTCCAAGTTTGAGGGATTTGAGATTCCTGATAGCGTAACATACATCGGCGAATCTGCTTTCAACGGTGTTAAGGGTATTACTGAGGTTACAATTCCTGCTGCAGTAGGTAGCAACTTCGGTTCAAATGCATTCTATGGATGTACTTCTCTTGAGGTAGTGACAATCGAGGATGGCGTTATCATAATTCCCGAGGGTGCTTTCGGTGGCTGTGAAAAGCTTGAAGAGCTGATTATGCCTGATTCAGTACTTATGATCGGCATCAATGCCTTTAATGGTTGTGCTTCGCTGTCAAATGTAAACGGCGATAGCGCACTGTTGACTATCCCTGCTACGGTTTTCCTGATCGGCGAATCTGCTTTTGCCGGATGTAAGGGCATTAAATCGCTCATAATCGAAGGAAACGTTATACTTGGTACTTCCGCCTTCGCTTCCTGTGAAAACTTAACAGCTGTTAAGATCAACGGCAAGACTCCTGATGGTGCTGAGGCTACAGAAACCATTATCTGGCCCGCTGCATTCAGAGGCTGTACTTCTTTGAAGGCGGCAACTTTGGATGCTAATGTAACCGCAATCGGAATCGATGCATTCCGTGATACTCCCCTTGAGACTATTACTCTGCCTCCTACACTTATCAGTATCGATTATGGTGCATTCAATAACACCAGACTCTCTGCTATCACCATTCCTGATAGCGTAACAAGTATCGGTGGTTTTAATGCTGCAGTTTTTGGCAGCTACAAATACGAGCTTTATGGCGCATTTGCAGGTTGTGAGCTTCTGGAAACTGTTACAGTAAAGAATACGAATGCCAGAACAGAACCGCTGGTTATCAACGAGTTGTCCTTTGATTGCTGTACAGCGCTGAAGAATGTGGATATTTCAGGTACAGGTGTTATCGGTAAAGAAGCATTCAGAAACTGTGTAGCACTTGAAAAGATAACTCTCCCTAAGGAACTGATTGATTCTACAAAAGATACCAATACTTATAAGAATCAGTTCGTTGACTGTACTGCTCTGTCACAGGTTACCATCGAGGAAGGCGCTGCCGCTCTCGGTCAGGAGATGTTCGCAGGCTGTACCAACCTGACATCTATCGTTATCCCGTCTTCTGTTACAGCTAATACAAAGGTGTTCTATGATAATACCTATATCACTACCGCAGAGATAAACTGTCCCATTATTGGCACAAGCATGTTTGAGGGTGCTACAGCTCTTAAAAATGTTACACTCGGTGGCGATGCAGAGGGAAAGGGTGCTGTTGAAGCTATTGGTAACAAGGCGTTCACAGGCTGTACATCTATTGTGAACATAGATCTCCCTAAAACTGTAAATGAGATCGGTACTCAGGTGTTTGATTCCTGTACCTCTCTGAAGAGCATAGTTGTACCCGATGCTGTTACTGAGATTGCATCAAAATTGTTCAATGGTTGTACATCACTGGTTGCAGTTAAGTATGGTCCTGAGCTTACAGTGATCGATGATTACGCATTCTGTAACTGTACTGCTCTTACAGGTGTTACATACGATGCTTCTGCTGTGATCAAGAATGAAGGTATAATTCTTGATGATGAGATTTTCAACGGCGTAACAATGCCTTCCACTGTTACATCCATCGGTTCAGATGCCTTCAATAGCTGTGGCAAGCTCAAGTTTATTGAGGTTTCCGATAATGTTACATCCATTGGAAACAAGGCCTTTATGCTTTGTACCGGCATTACCGAGATGAGCCTTCCTGTAGGTGTTACTGAAATTGGCACCAGCGTATTCCAGGACTGCTCCAATTTAGCAAAGGTAGTTCTTAACGGCGAGGTTGATGCGATTGGAAGCAAGGCGTTTATAAATTGCGCTAAGCTTAATGGATTTATTATTCCTACAACAGTTACTGAGATCGGCTCGTATGCATTCTCCGGTTGTTCGCTGCTTGACAGTGCTATTCCTACCGGCGTTACTAAGCTCGATCAATATGCTTTTGAAAATTGTATAAGCCTTGGTAAGACTGCTAAGATCATTCTTCCTGCAGGTGTCACCAAGGTAAATAATGGTCTGTTCAAGGGATGTAAATCACTGCCTATCGTAGTTATCCATGATAGTATCACAAGTATTGGTAGCCATGCATTCAGTGGTTGTTCCGCAGCAGGCTTCAATAAGCTTTCTATTCCTTCCAGTGTTACAACTGTAGGTTCAAATGCATTTGACGGCTGTACATCTCTTGCAACAGTATCCTTTGCAGTATCCGGATGTACAAAACTGAATGCTTCTGCATTTGCAAATTGTACCGCACTGACTGACGTTTCTCTTCCTACCACTGATCTGGAAAGCATCGGTGCAAATGTGTTTGAGAACTGCGAAAAGCTCACTACTATCACAATTCCTTCCACTGTAGAGACTATCGGCAATGCTGCATTCAAGGGATGTGATACACTTAATAAGGTAACACTTACCACAAATGCTGATTTCAAGACTCTCAGTAATGAGATGTTTATGAACTGTACGTCTCTGCAGAATATTGAGATCCCTGATTCCGTTACTAAGATCGGTACAAGCGTATTTGAGGGTTGTACTGCTCTTGCAAGTGTTACTATCCCCGGCAGTACAACAACACTGGGCAATCGTGCATTCTATAACTGTGACGCACTTACCTATGTGGTTATTCCCCAGTCCGTAAAGACTCTCGGCACCTCCACCTTCGCAGAGTGCGGAAATCTTGAGACGGTCATCTTCCTCACCACAAGTTCTCCCAGCACTTCTTCCAAGTTCATGTACAACTGTAAGCGTGCCACCATCTACTGCTACGAGAATGCAGGTGTTATCAGCTACGCAGAGAAGGATGGCATCAAGTATGAGGCAACTCTCGCAGGTGCTGAAGGCATCTTCGTTGTTATCCTGAAGCAGCTTGAGAATATTACAGGAGCTGAGGTAGGCAAGTCTTACACATTTACCGCAAAGGTAGCTTCCGAGGGAATCCTCTCTTATGAGTGGTTCATCAAGAACCCCGGCGAGACCGAGTTCAAGACCACAGGCGTTACCGCTGACAAGTACACAGTTAACCTGACAGCTGCCAATGACGGCGTTCAGGTAATGTACAAGGTTAAGGTAACATCCCCTGATGATGCAAAGATCACAGCAGAAACAGAGTCTGCTGCAGCAATCGTATCCACATTCGGCATTCCCACAGCAAAGGCTGACAGCGTGCTGGATTCTCAGGTAACTCTCAGCTGGACTGAGGTAAACGGTGCTGCAAAGTACAATGTATATCGCTCTGCTACTCCCGCAGGTGAGAAGACACTCCTTGCTGAAGTAACAGACGCTCTCACTTACACAGACACCACTGTTGAGCCCAAGACAACATACTACTACTTCGTAACAGCATACAGTGCTGATCTGGAGCTTGAGAGCAACTATTCCGCTGTTGTAAAGGTAACTACTCCCGCAGTAGTAACAACTGCTACACTTACCGCTATCGCAGGTGATGGCAAGGTGGTTCTCAACTGGAATGCTATCAAGAACGCTACCAAGTACAGAGTACGCCGCAATGATGGTACCGGTTGGGTGAACTATGTTGATGTTACTACCAACACATACACAGACACCGGCGTTACCAACGGCAAGACTTATATCTATGCGGTATATGCATATATCAACGGAAGCTGGGCTGATGGTTCCAATACAGTGACTGTTACACCAGAGGTTCCTGTTGTAAAGAATGTTGTGGCAGAGCCTGGCGATGGTCAGATCAAGCTTTCCTGGAGCGCTATTGCAGGTGCGACAAAGTATCGTGTACGCCGTAACGATGGCACAGGATGGGTAAATTATAAGGAACTTGCTGCTACATCCTTTGTTGACACAGCTGTTGTAAATGGTACCGCTTACAGATATGCTATATATGCATATATTGACGGTGTATGGTGCGCAGGTTCTGCAGTTGTTTCGGCAACTCCCGTTTCTTCGATCACAGTGGTTGAGAACTTTAACGTGGTTGCAGGCGATGGCGTGGTAACTCTTACATGGGATAAGATCCCGAGTGCTACCAAGTATCGCATCCGCCGTAATGATGGCAAGACATGGACAAATCTTGCTGACATAACAACCAATAGCTATACCGATAAGTCTGTAACGAACGGAACAACATATAAGTATGCGGTATATGCATTTGTGAACGGCGGATGGGGCGATGCATCCGAAATTATTTCCGCTACTCCTGCAGTTGTTGAAACTGTAGCTAAGAATGTCAAGGCTGTTGCAGGTGATGGCGTTATCACAATAACATGGGATAAGGCATCCGGCGCTACTAAGTATCGCATTCGTCGTAACGATGGCACAAAGTGGACAAATCTGATCGATCTCACTGCTAATTCCTACACCGATAAGAGCGTTACAAACGGTACTACATATAAGTATGCTGTATATGTATACGCAAACGGTGCATGGGGCGAGGCTTCGGCAATCGTTTCTGCTACTCCCGGCGAGGTTGAGACTGTAGCTAAGAATGTCAAGGCTGTTGCAGGTGATGGTACAGTTACTATTACATGGGACAAGGCAATCGGCGCTACTAAGTATCGCATCCGCCGCAACGATGGCACAAAGTGGACAAATCTGATCGATCTCACTGCTAATTCTTACACCGATAAGAGCGTTACAAACGGCACTACATATAAGTATGCTGTATATGTATATGCAAACGGTGCGTGGGGCGAGGCTTCGGCAATCGTTTCTGCGACTCCCGTAGGCGCAGCTAGTGTGGCAGAGAATGTCAAGGCAGCGGCAAGCGATGAAAGTGTAACACTTACATGGAATGCGGTTGCCGGTGCTGACAAGTATCGCGTACGCCGTAATGATGGCACAGGCTGGAAGAACCTCGCTGATGTTACATCTACCGGATATACAGATACAGATGTTATCAACGGTACTACATATAAGTATGCTGTATATGTATACTCAAACGGTGCGTGGGGTGCTGCTTCTGCTATAGTAAGTGCTGTTCCTTGCGCAACTGTAGCAACTAATGTTGAGGCATCCGTTTCCGCTGGCAAGGTTACTCTTACATGGGAAGCTGATGGTGCGACAAAGTTCAGAGTTCGCCGCAATGATGGTACAGGCTGGAAGAATCTTGTTGATGTAACATCCACCAACTATACAGATTCAAATGTTACCAGTGGCACTACCTATAAGTATGCTGTATATGTATATACAAATGGTGCATGGGGCGCAGCTTCTGATATAGTATCTGCTACACCCTGAGTATTGCGTAATATTTGAATAATATCGAATAGTAATGAAGCCATCGGAGAGATCCGATGGCTTCTTCTTTGTGCGAAATGTAGATATATTTGATATGGTCATAGTCAAAACGTACAAGATTGCAGTAAACACTTGACGTTATGAGCGGGGATATGGTAAAATTAAGAATGGCTAATTATGACATATTTCAGAAAGGATAATTATTATGAGACACAATAATATATTCAGAAAAGCGGCTGCTGTTGCTGTTTCAGCAATATTGGCGGCAACCGCAGTGCCTGTAACATCATTTGCCGCCATAGATATGGAGGGATTTCCAAGCGGTTACACATACCCTACTGAAATGCGTGGGCTTACTGCGTTTCAGCTGGTAAGCGATATGGGCGCAGGCTGGAATCTCGGTAACTCGCTGGAGTCTGATTACAATGAGACTTACTGGGGCAATCCCAAGACCACATTCGCAATGATCGAGGGTATTGCAGAAAAAGGATTCACCACTCTTCGAGTACCCGTGCGCTGGGATGATAATTACTCCAACTCATCCACTTACACTGTAAATGAAAGCTACATGGACAGAGTGGAGACAGTTGTCAACTACGGTCTGGCAAATGATATGTATGTTATCCTGAATGTACATCACAACGATCTTCAGCATGAGGTGCCTGATACCGAGGGCATTTCTGCTGAGCTTTCCGCTCTCTGGACTCAGATAGCAAACCGCTTCAAGAATTACGGCGATAAGCTGATCTTCGAGGTAAACAATGAACCCCGTGGTTACAGCAATCTGGATGAAGATGCTGAACTGGAAGAGGACTGGACAGGAAACGCCGAGTATTATGAGAGCGTCAACCAGTGTAATGAAGCTGCCCGTGCGGCTATACGAGCAACAGGCGGCAACAATATTGAGCGTCTCATTATGCTTCCCACATACTGCGCTTCCGGCGATGCTGCCAAGGCTGCTGCGTGGACAAAGAATTCCAATGATGATATGATAGCTGCGTCTATCCATGCATACTTGCCTTTTGGTTTTGCATTCTCTGATGATACAGAGAATGGCGCTCATTCCAATTGGCTGGAATCTGATCTTCAGGAGCTTGGGTATTTCTTTGAAAGAATGGATACATACTTCATCAGCAAGGGAGTTCCTGTAGTCATCGGCGAATTCGGTGCAACAAACAAGAACAACACTGCTGAGCGTGAGAAGTGGGCAGAGGCATATATCAGCCTTGCCAGACAGTTCCCCGAGCAGGATATTCCCTGCGTAGTATGGGATAATCACTATGTGGATACCAATAATCCCGGAACAGAGCAGTTCAAGCTGTATGACCGTAATTCCCGTACTTTCATCTATGATGGCATAGCAGAAGCTATAACCTCGGGCTATAATGGAAACCCTGACTATGAAGTATCGTCTGCGGGAGATATCGTTATCAGCAACTCTCCTATTTCTATGTCCAATTGGTCAAACTCCGCTATTGGTGGGGATTATGTCATGAATCTGAAAGCGGGCGAGTCGATCAAGGTGAATTATACCGGTGATGCGCCCATAATCGTTCTGCAGAGTTGGAGCGGTGGCGGCGGATGGGTTAAGGTGTATCCTGACAGTGCCTCTAATGGCGTTGCTACATTCACTTACGAAACACTGCTGCGTGAATACGGCGGCTCGTTCTCGCTGCTCAATCAGGCGTATATATCAGCAACAGAGGGTTCTACCACTGTAACAAAGATCTACATCCCTCAGTCTGTGGCTCATACTCATAATTATAATGGCACAGAGAAAGTGACTCTCGCGGCAACTGCTACTACTTATGGAAGAAAGACAGTAGCTTGCTCGGTAAGTGGTTGTGAGGCTGAAAAGGTAGTGCTGGTTGATAAGTTAGCTGCAGAAGAACCTGTTGCTCCCTCGGCGCCTGTTAATTTAAAGGCTGTTGCAGGTGACGGCAAGGTAACCCTCACATGGGATGCTGTGGAAGGTGCGACTTTGTATCGCATCAGACGCAATGACGGCAGCGGCTGGAAGAATTATAAGGATCTGTCTGCTAACAGCTGGGTCGATACGAATGTAAGCAGTGGCACAAAATACAGCTACGCTGTATATGCATGTGCGAATAATCTGTGGTCCGAGGCATCAGTAATCGTAAGCGCAACAGTACCGGGCGCTGTTAAAGTGCAGAATGTCAAGGCGGCCGCTGGGGATTGCAAGGTAACCCTCAGTTGGAGCGCTGTTTCGGGTGCTGTAAAGTACAGAGTTCGCAGAAATGACGGCAGCGGCTGGAAGAATTATGCTGATGTTGCGAATGTCGGATATGTGGATACAGGAATCAATGCAGGCGTTAAGTATAGCTATGCGATTTATGCATATGTGAACAGCGCATGGAGCGATGCCTCGGCAATCGTTAATGTAGTGCCTTCCACTGCTTCCGCTGACAAGATAAGAGTGGATTCAGTCGAAAACGGCATCACACTTACGTGGAGTGCGGCTGCCGGTGCAACAAAGTACAGAATACGCCGCAACGATGGTTCAGGATGGAAGAATTATAAGGATCTTACCTCTACAAGTTATGTTGATACATCGGTAAATTCAGGCACAGTGTATCGTTATGCGGTATATGCGTATGTGAACAGTGCATGGAAGCAGCTCACGGGTATTGTCGGCGCATCTCCTGTGTTTGATAAGGTACAGAGCCTGTCTGCATCCGCAGCTGACGGAGCGATAACCCTGACCTGGAATGCCTTGAGTGGAGCAACGAAATACAGAGTCCGCAGAAATGACGGCAGCGGCTGGGTGAATTATAAGGATGTAACAACGACCACCTGCGTGGACACATCCGTTACTTATGGCACAACATATCGTTATGCTGTATATGCGTATGTGAACGGCGGCTGGGGCAATGCATCCGCTATAGTGAGCGCAACTCCCACTGCATAAGTGGAGCATAATTGAATCAGAAAGCGGCACAGTATATGCACTGTGCCGCTTTTTACCTGTGTAGTTCCCTTGACAAACATGGAGGCGTATTGTATAATTGTAGGCATGATGATTGAATGTAAGGTGGTGTATGTATGAGCGATATAAAAATATTCGTTTCTCATCGCATAGACCTTAATAGCGAGCTTGTCGATAATCCGATTTACTGCCCTGTAAGATGCGGTGCGGTATATGATGATGTTCATCTTATGGATATTTACGGTGATGATACCGGCGATAACATTTCGGATAAAAGAATGAGCTACTGTGAGTTTACTGTTCAGTATTGGGCATGGAAGAATATTAGCGCTGATTATTATGGAATGTGTCATTACAGAAGATATCTGTCGTTTGCGAAAAAAGTCTTCAGAGCTGACAGGAATGGTATCGTTCTGTCGGATATGCTTACCGATATATCCAAGAAGCGTTATGGGATGTTGGATAACGAACGTATGAAGGAGATCATATCCGTAAATGATATAGTGACCTCCTGCGCTGCAGATGTTCGCAAGATGGATACTCCCGTTGGTCAGGTGAATACCGTGCGTGAGCTTTGGGATGCACAGCATGGAAGGCAGATAGATAAAGATATCATTGACGTAATGTTCGGCCTTATAGATGAGCTTTCTCCCGAATACAGTGCCAGTGCCAGAGAGTATTTCAATGGCAGTGAGCACAGAGGGTATAACTGCTTTGTAATGCGCAGGGAGCTTTTCGATAAGCTGTGCAGTTTTCAGTTTCCAATATTGGCAAGGATAGCCGAGGTAGATATGAATGGCTATACAGATGATATGAAGCGTGCACCGGGATATGTCGGAGAGATGTTGTATGGTATATTTGTGTATCATGCTGAAAAATATCTGGGAGCAAAGGTGGATAAACGTCAGTTGGTGCTTTTCCTGCGTACAGACAAGAACGGTGGCAGGCTGAAGGTGTATGCTAAATATACCGTAATAGGAATCGGCAAATGCATAAGGGCCATAGTGGATCCGATATTGCCTATGGGTAGTAAAAGACGTGAGAAGCTCAAGGATATCTACTATGGTGTGATCGGAGAGAAGCACCGCAGAAAATAGACTGTGGCAATATTGAGTTCTGACAATTTAATTGCAAATGATCGAAAACTGCGTTTCACCATGCAGTTTTCTTTTTTGTGTGTTTATAATAACGTTAATGTGAGCAATATTATTAAAAAATAATACCTGCTACGATATGAAGGTCGTAGCAGGTATTTGCGTTCAGGGATATGTTACGTTAATCGTCGGTCTGCATTTTATAAATGAGATAGTACCTCTCGAAGCTCCTGGGCACGTTGTTCAAGATCTGACAGCTTCTTGCTGTCATAATCCGTTGCTGTGCCTGTGACGATAGCCGCAAGAGGTCTGATGCGCTGAGTGTCGATGTGTTTCAGTTCACGCTTGATCTCTGCGGCTCTCAGACGGGCAAGTCTTGCCTGCTTTTCTTCTTCGCTCTCCACAGGCTCAACGAAGATGTCGGGGTTATCATAATTCTGCGATGTAGCCATAGTTTCCGTCCTCTCTTTCTACGATGTCGATGATCTCTGCCATTGTTGGTCTGAGATCAACAGGGTCGATATCGCCTGATGTGCGTACCTGATAGTAGCGCTGGCATTTTTCAAGCTCAGTTGCAGGCTCGGGTGGGATAAACGGAGTTACAAGTGCTGAGTTTTCAAGCTTGATCCATTCGAGATCAATGTGGTCTCCTGCGGATGCGCCGTATACATCTACAAGAACGGAAAGCTTCTTTGCTCCTTCCGGGATATGCACAGTGTTGCTAAACACGCCTGTTACACCATTCGCTGCTCTGACGAATGCATTACCGAGGAAACTGTTACTTTCATTGCCTATTCTTGCAACTACCGCAAAATATCCGTCGCCTGCGATGGCACAATCCGAAATATTCACAGAAAGTGTCAGACTGCCGCTGAAGTTGCTGAGGTCATATTCGCTGAGCTGGGAGAGAATATTCTGCGAAGAAGGCGTGCCATCGTTGCATTCACAGCGTATTCCCTTGTCGAGAACAGTGACTTTTGTTGCGGCGGAACGATTCTTCCAACGGTCCACTGTGTAGCCTGTATTTGTATACTCAGACGCTCCTCGCTGATTTATGGCGAAATCAGGATTGATAACAAGGTTATATCCCGTGGCTGAGTCTTTCAGCAACGCGATATCTGTTGAGTTATCCGTGACCTCCGTCGTGAGCGCAGTTATCGCATTTCTTGCAACAGTATCTTCGCCACCGCCGCCTGCTGCTGCGGCACACTTAAAAACCAGTTCGGAATAGTCGTTGCCACAAAGTAGAACTGTACCAGTGCCAAGCAGGTACACTGTACCTCTGCAGTCAAGCAGCTTTGCCGCCTGCCCGGCTGGGATGGAAAGCACCCCATCATCACCTGCGTTGATGTTCGGCTTTGCAGATGCGTAGATAACATCTGCTCCGTCATTGCGGATGTCACAGTTCTGACCTGCAATTCTGGCTTCCTGCTCGGCGCCGCCGAGCGTGATGGTTTTGATGTTTGACATATTTTCCTCCTTTTTGGTTGGTCTATAGTTTTTTCGGGGACATCTAATGCCGATCGATGTCCTTGACTGGATTATAGACCCGATAATACTGCATTTTACTGCATGTTGCATATACGAGATTGTGTTGACATTTCAGTGATGGTGTGATATAATAAATAAGAATATGTGTATATTTGTAAAAGTGCGTATAATACATGTAAAAAAATGTAAAAAAGGAAGGTATTACAAAATGAAAGTTATTGGTGTTATTCCTGCGAGGTACAAGTCCAGCAGATTCCCCGGCAAGCCCCTTGCGGATATCTGCGGCAAGCCCATGATATGGTGGGTTTACAATCAGGCAATCAAGTGTGAGCTTCTTACAGAGGTGTATGTTGCCACTGATGACGAGCGTATCGAGAAGGCTTGTAAGGAGAATGGCATCAATGTTATCATGACTTCAGATGAACACAAGACAGGTACTGACAGAATCGGCGAAGTAGCAAGAAAGTTGCCTGCTGATCTGTATGTTAACATCCAGGGTGATGAGCCGCTTATCGAGCCTGACACCATCGGAAAGGCAATCGAACCTTTTCTTACAAATTCCGATCTGCAGATCACAAATCTGATGACCAAGATAAAGGATCCCGTTGATGTGGTTAATTTTACAGTACCTAAGGTCATCACAAACGCTGACAATATCGGTGTATATCTCACCCGAAGCACAGCTCCTTATCCCAAGGGAAGCATCAATTACAGCTATTATAAGCAGGTGTGTGTATATGGCTTTAAGCCTGAGGCACTGGATTTCTACTGCAAGTCTCCCCGTGGCAAGATCGAATCTATCGAGGATATCGAGATCCTCAGATTTATTGAGGCAGGTTATCGTGTTCAGTATATCGAGGTTGACAGTGAAACTGTTGCAGTTGATACCATGAATGACCTTGTGAAGGTAAACGAGATCGTTGCAGCAAAGCTTGCAGAGAAATAAAGGATAGATATGAGCAATATAAAAATTCTGGACTGCACACTGAGAGATGGCGGATATATCAATTCCTGGCAGTTTGGTAAGGATAACATAAGAAGCATCATTTCGGGTCTTGTAAAGGCCGGAATAGAAATGATCGAATGCGGATTCCTTTCTGAGAAGGCTGCTTTTTCTGAGGATGAGAGCCGTTTCAACTCGCCGCTTGATGTGGACGAACTTCTTCCTGCAAGTACAGGTGACAGTCTCTTCGTTGCAATGATAAATTATGGCGAGATGTCGGCTGACAGCATGCCGGATTGCAGCGGACGCCTTACAGGTGTGCGTGTGGCGTTTCATAAGAAGGACAGATACGATGCCCTTGAGCTTTGTGCAAAGCTCAAGGATAAGGGCTATAAAGTATTCGTTCAGCCTATGGTAGCGTTCAGCTACACTGATGAGGAATATCTTGAGCTTATCCGTATAGTTAATGCTATGAAGCCGTATGCATTTTATATTGTGGATTCACACGGCTCAATGAAGAAAGAGGATGTGTCCAAGTATTATTATCTGGTGGAAACAAATCTGGCTGCGGATATCGCACTGGGTTTCCATTCTCATAATAATCTGCAGCTTTCTTATTCTAATTCACAGCTGCTCATCAGTAAGCAGTCGGTACACACCCTTATTCTGGACTCCAGCGTGTTCGGAATGGGCAGAGGTGCAGGAAACCTCAATACAGAGCTGCTGACTGACTACCTCAACAATACTACAGGCACTAAATATGCTATTAAGCAGCTGCTGAAGGTAGTGGATAATTCCATCGAGCCTATCTATCAGAATTATACCTGGGGCTTTTCCATGCCGTATTATCTGTCGGCGGTATATCGCTGCCATCAGAATTATGCAGGCTATCTCAGGGACAAGCAGACGCTTACCGTTGAGGATATGGATGCTATTTTCAGCCAGATAGCTATCGATAAGAAGGACTCTTTTGATAAGGCTTATGTTGAGAGTCTTTATCGCGGTTATCAGGACTGCAAGGTAGCTGACCATACTGCAAGAGAGATGCTGGGTGAAGTGATAAGGGGAAGGAATATTATCGTTCTTGCCCCCGGTAAGAGCGTAAAACGCAGCATAGATCTTATCATTGAAGCTGCAGAAAAGAGCGATGCTCTGATAATCTCCGTTAACCATGTGAATCCCGACATCAGATCTGATTATGTCTTCATGAGCAACACCAGAAGATACGAGAAGATCAAGGAAAAGATGGTAAACGGTCTGATAGTAACATCCAATATACGAGAAGATACACAGGCGGAATTTGTTCTGAACTATTCCGATCTTTTGAATAATACTGAAGCTGTAGAGGATAATGTTACTCTCATGCTGTTGGAGCTGCTTGTGTCGCTCAGGGCTAAGAGCGCAAGCCTTGCGGGCGTGGACGGCTATGTCATCGGAGAAAAGAATTTCTTCAACGAGCAGTATGAAACACATGAAAATTCCGATATCTTCACTAAGAAGAATGCGGGTCTTGTGAAAATGCTGAGCTACTACGCGCAGCAGATACCGCTCACATTCCTGACAGAATCTGTTCTTGATATCGATAGCGCAAACGGAGAAATAAACAAATGAAGATAGTTACTTTTGGAGAGATAATGCTGAGGCTTTCTCCGACAGGTTTCAATCGCTTCTTTCAGACACCTGTTATGGAGACCACATTCTGTGGCGCGGAGGCTAATGTTGCAGTTGCACTGTCCATGATGGGCAAGGATACACGCTATGTTACAAAGCTTCCTGATAACGATGTCGGAAAGGCCGCTCAGATGGAACTTCGCAGGTTTGGTGTGGATACATCTTCCATAAGCTGGGGCGGCGAGCGCATGGGCATCATATATGCGGAAAAAGGCGTCAGCCAGCGTCCGTCAAAGGTCGTATATGATCGCAGGTATTCTTCGGTATCAATGGCGGAGGCTTCGGATTTCTGCTGGGATGATATATTTGATGGTGCAGACTGGTTCCATGTTACGGGAATAACTCCTGCGCTTTCCGAGCAGCTTGCGCAGATATGCATACAGGCTGTTAAAGCGGCAAAGGACAGATGTCTGACTGTGAGCTGTGATCTGAATTATCGTGGCAAGCTTTGGAGCAAGGAGCAGGCAGGAAAGATCATGGCTGAGATCGTACCGTATGTGGATGTGTGCATTGGCAATGAAGAGGATGCGTATAACGTCTTCGGAATCAAGGCAGGCAATACGGATGTTGAATCGGGTGAGTTGGATGTAAGTGGTACAGAATATGCCGCACGCACTCTTTCCGAACGTTTCGGATGTCGATATGTTGCGTTTTCCCAGAGAAAAAGTTATTCCGCCAGCGACAATGGTTGGTTTGGTGCATTGTACAGTGCTGACAGCGGAAAAATGTGCTTTTCGAGAGAATATACCATTCGCCTTGTGGATCGCATCGGCGGTGGCGATGCATACGCAGCAGGGCTTATATATGCGCTGCACAGCGGAATGCCGCAGCAGGAAGCGGTGGAATTTGCAGCGGCAAGCGGATGCCTTAATCAGACACTGGAGGGCGATTTCAGCCGCCTGACAGCTGAGGAGATATCTGCCCTTGCAGGCGGCAGTGCCTCAGGTAGAATAGTGCGCTGATTTTATTATACATAATTATACATAAATGAAAGGTAATAGCAATGGAAAATAGCATAAGTGAAAGTAAAAAGGAAATAGCGATATTCGTGTCGCATCGTATAGATCTTGACAGTAAGATCATCGACAATCCAATATATCATCCTGTAAGATGCGGCGCAGCATTTGACGAGCGGAAGGATTGTGTTATCCCCGGAGATAATACAGGTGATAATATTTCCGATCTGCGTATTCCTTTTTGCGAGTTTACTGTTCAGTATTGGGCATGGAAGAATTATGATGCGGATTATTATGGACTGTGTCATTACAGAAGATTTCTGTCTTTTGCGCCTAAGTTTGTTCGCGGCAATGATTATGGAGTTGCTATTGAGCATTCATTTGATCGTACAACTGTCAACAAGTATCAGCTTTTCAATAATTTTAATATGGAAAAGGAGATATGTGATAGTGATATCGTAATCGGTAAGCCATTCGATACTACGAAGATAACCAGAATATCTCCGAAAAAGTCTGTGTTAGAGCTTTGGCAGGCGTCTGAAGAGCTTGTGGAAAACGATGCGATCGACCTTATTGCAGATATCGTACGCGAAAAGTATCCACAGTATTATCCTTCGTTTGAGGCATATCTTGAATCGAATTATTATTACGGCTATAATTGCTATGTAATGAAAAAAGAACTGTTCAATATGCTCTGCGAATTCCAGTTTGGTGTACTCTTCGAGTTCTATGAGCGTTATGATATGACAGGTTTCGAGGGTAACAAGCTGCGTGCGCCCGGTTATATGGGTGAGATACTCATGGGTACGTTCATGTGTTATATCAGAAAGAATACAGGCTGTGTTGTAAAAGAAAAGCAGATAATATTCTATGATAATACGGGATGCACCGATGAGGATAACCGCCTTATCACCCGTATCCCTAGAGATGAGGAGTTCAAGGATCTCGTCCGTCAAAAAGGCGATATAAAGATATTTAATTCACATCGTATCGATCTTGACAGTGAGATAGTAAAGGCCCCCTTTTATCATCATACACGCTGCGGCGCAGTATATGATCACCGCCCCGATATTACTATGGACGGTGATAATACAGGTAATAATATTTCCTTCCTCAGAAGTAATTTCTGCGAGCTGACTGTAATGTATTGGGCGTGGAAGAATTTTGATGCCAACTATTATGGACTGTGCCATTACAGAAGATATCTTTCCTTATCCGAACAGAGCTTTGAAAGAAACAACAGAGGATATGTTTACGAACGCAAGCTTGATGCAAAGACTATTAAGAAATACTCGCTCAACAGTAAGAGTGCTATAAAGAAGCTGACGAGATCCTATGACATGATCTTCGGCGGCTCCATGAACGTTGATGACATAGATTTCCTGTATGAGGGAAAGCGTGCGAAGTGTGTTCATGATATCTTTATGACACAGGAGCATTTGTATGATAATGAAGCTCCCATACTTGTTTTGGAGCTTATTGATGAACTGTTCCCGCAGTATTCCGAGGCAGCCAAGGAGTATATGGAGTCCAAGGAGTATTATGCATACAACTGTTTTGTAATGAGCAAGGAACTGTATGATCTGCTGTGTGAGTTCCAGTTTGGAGTTTTGACTGAGTTCGTTAAGCGTTTCGATATGACGGGCTATACCGGTAATAAGATACGAACCCCCGGATACATGTCTGAGATCATGTATGGCGTGTTCATTTATTGGCTGAAGAGGCAGGAAAAATACAGAGTCAACGAGGTCGATCTGGTATTTTTCAGTGACACTAATAAGCCGAAGACACCGGTAAAGGCGAAAACAAGTCTGACTAAGCGTATTATGTATAAGCTGTCACCGGCTTATCGTGCAGCACTCAGTGCGGAACAGCAGCTCGATCACTATGTAACGGCAAATCGTATTCCCGTTCCTGCGCATTTCCATAAATTTGTTCCCGGCTTCCTTGCAAAAAATCGTGATCATACTTTTGGCGATTATCTGCAGCGCATTCCGTATTTCCTCTCTCCTACATACAGAGTATCGCTGAGAACAGATTATAAGTTAAGAGTTCTTGCGGGCGTGAAGGGCGCAGGTGTTCCTGCTGCCGGTGCAAGACCGGCACCCCAGTCTCCCACAAGCTTACGCAAGATGCTGTGGGATAACAAAACACTTACATCCAATATCAGTCTCAATATTGCTTGCTTCGCACAGGAGCTTCATGAGACGCACAAGCGTTCTTTTGCTGAGTTTAAGTACTGCCATACAGGTAAGGCGGTCGCTATTATTGCCAGCGGTCCTACCATGGCGTATTATTCGCAGATCAAAAACATTCCTCATATCGGTATGAATTCTTCTTTCAAGAACGAAAGCATAAAGCTGGATTACTATTTTACCACTGATTATGAAATGCAGAATGATTGGTTCGAGGAACTGAAGGATCATGATTTTATCAAGTTCTTCGGTCAGTATTCCACCGGCGAGTTCCGTGATAAGTATCAGGTCAACGAAAGGCTTGTATATGAGAACAATGCCCGTCGTTTCTTCCAGGCTGCACCTAGCGAAGATATTCATCTCGATATAGAGTTCTATCCTCTCATGGGTTTCTATTCCATTGCATTCCAGGCTATTCATTTTGCTTTATATACCAACGCAAAAACCATCTATCTCGTGGGATGTGATTGCACTAGCAGTGGATATTATGACGGAAGCGCTCAGAAGGAGATCAGTGCTCTTGAAAAGGGTAGCCTTCCTACATGGAAGCGTGGTTATGCTAAACTTAAGGATTTTGTAGAGCGTTTTTATCCCGATACTGAGATCATTTCTGTTAACCCTGTTGGTCTTAGAGGATTGTTCAGAGAGGTCTGGACCGAGAACTATCTGGCTGAACATCCTGAGATAGAGCGTTCCGAGTGCGAGATTCTCGATACGGAAGAATATATTTAATTGGAGAATAATCATGAAAGTTGTATTACTTGCAGGAGGCTTTGGAACAAGAATTTCCGAAGAAAGCCAGTTTAAGCCTAAGCCTATGGTGGATCTTGGCGGAATGCCGATCCTGCTTCATATTATGAAGCTCTACAGCGCACACGGCTTCAATGAGTTTATTGTATGCGCAGGCTATAAGCAGCATGTTATCAAGGAGTATTTTGCGGATTACTTCCTGCACACTTCTGATATCACTTATGACTTTACCAATGGCAAGAATGAGATGATCGTTCATCGTAGTGCTTCCGAGAAGTGGAAGGTAACTGTTGTGGATACAGGTCTCAATACCATGACAGGCGGCAGAGTAAAGCGCGTTGCGGATTACATAGGCAACGAGCCTTTCATGCTGACTTACGGTGACGGCGTTTCCGATATCAATATTACTGAGCTTGTGAAGTTCCACAAGGCTCATGGCAAGATGGTAACGATGTCTGCTTACAATGCAGGTCAGCGTTTTGGTGTGCTGGATATCAACAACGATGGACAGATAACCGAGTTCCGTGAAAAGACTCAGGGCGATGGTAACATGATAAACATCGGCTTCATGGTTTGCCAGCCTGAGTTCATAAACTACATTGACGGCGATGCCACAGTTCTTGAAAAGGCTCCTCTGGAGACTGTTGCTAAGCTTGGCCAGCTGATGGCGTACAAGCATGATGGCTTCTGGCAGTGCATGGATACTGTGCGCGAAAAGGAGCAGCTTGAAAAGATGTGGGCGCAGGGCAGTGCTCCGTGGAAAGTGTGGGCAGATTGATGAGTAATCTTGATTTTTATAATGGCAGAACAGTTCTCGTAACCGGACATACGGGTTTCAAGGGCAGCTGGATGTGCAAGGTGCTGGCTATGCACGGTGCAAAGGTCATCGGCTATGCTACAGAGCCTCCCACAAAGCCTTCGCTGTTTGAAGAGGCTGAGATCGAGAAGGATATCGTATCCGTTATCGGCGATATCCGTGATCTGGCAAAGCTTAACGAGACCATGCAGAAGTATCAGCCTGAGATTGTCATTCACATGGCGGCTCAGCCTATCGTGCGTGAGAGCTATGCAGACCCCGTTTATACCTACGAAACAAATGTCATGGGTACTGTAAACATCTGTGAGGCTGTACGTCAGTGCGACAGTGTAAAGTCTTTTGTAAATGTAACAACAGATAAAGTATATCTCAACAACGAGTGGGAGTGGGGCTACCGCGAGAGTGACCCTCTGGACGGCTATGATCCCTATTCCAACTCCAAGTCCTGCTCTGAACTGGTCACATCTTCCTATAAGAAGTCTTTCCTGAATGCAAAGGGCATCGCAGTTTCCACCTGCCGTGCGGGTAACGTTATCGGCGGCGGCGACTTTGCTAAGGACAGAATAATCCCTGACTGCGTGAGAGCGATGGAGGCTAAGACTGATATCATCGTGCGCAATCCCTATTCCACCAGACCCTATCAGCATGTTCTGGAGCCTGTAGTGACATATCTCACACTTGCTATGAAGCAGTATGAGGATCATGCTCTTGCAGGTAATTACAACATCGGTCCCGATGACTGTGATTGTGTTGAAACAGGCGAGCTTGTGGATATCTTCTGCAACGCATGGGGCGACGGTGCGGCATGGAAGAATGTTGCAGAGGCAAATGCTCCTCATGAGGCGAACTTCCTGAAGCTAGACTGCTCGAAGATAAAGTCAGCTATGAAGTGGTCTCCCAGATGGCATATTACCGACGCCATTGAGAAGACTGTCGAGTGGAGCAAGGCTTACCTCGCAGGCGAGAATGTGGCTGACGTAATGGAGAAGCAGATAAAGGAATACCTCGGATGAAAGCAGTAATAACAGGAGCCTGCGGCTTCATAGGCAGAAACCTCACGGCTCATCTGCTTGCCGCAGGATATGAAATACTTGCAATAGACTGTGCGGATAGGTGCTTTACGGACGATCCGCACATTACCTATGTGCGCTCAGATCTCACAGAAATAAGCGGCTGTATTGATGAGCGCTTTATGGGCAGCGAGGTGATATATCACCTTGCATGGGCAGGTGTACGTCCTGAGGATCGTAATGATCTCAGCGTGCAGCAGAAGAATATCGGCATTTCTGTGAACGTTGTGGAGCTTGCGAAGGCGCTTGATATCAAAAGGGCGGTATTTGTCGGTTCCACTATGGAATACTGCTATAACGAGGGCGAGATATGTGAAGCGTCGCTTCCCACACCGCACAATTCCTATGGCAGTGTAAAAACAGCTGTAAGATTCATTTGCCAGCAGCTTTGCAGGGATTACGGTATCGCATTTGAATATGCAGTGCTGACGAGTATATATGGCAAGGGCAGAGAGGATAATAATGTGATCTTCTACTGCATCAGAAGTCTCCTTAACGGAGAGGTGCCAAAGCTCACAAAATGCATCCAACGATGGGATTTCATCCACATTGATGATGCGGCAGAGGCACTGAAGCTTATCGGCGAAAAGGGCAAGCCTTTTGCTTTTTATGCGGTAGGCACGGCAGAGAATCGTCGTCTCAGCGAGTATATCGACATTATATGCGAAATTACAGGCGGCAAGGCAGAGTTTGGCGCAGTAGAATATAAGGATGGTCTTATCGCAAATTCCGCCATCTGCATAGACAGACTAAATGCAGATACCGGCTTCAAACCTACCATCAGCTTCGGCGAAGGGATAAGAGCGGTCGTAGACCATTACAGGAGGAAATAATGCAGAAATACATCATTGTAGGCGCAGGAATCACGGGCGCTGTTATAGGCAGACATCTTGCCGAAAGAGGCGATAAGGTGACTATTATCGACCGTCGTAACCATATCGCAGGAAATATCTATGATTACAAGAACGAGGATGGCATCCTCGTTCAGCAGTACGGCCCTCACGCATTCCATACCTACAGCAAGCGTGTGTATGACTATGTTACAAAGTACTGGAAGTGGAACGATTTTCACCTCAAAGTAATGGCAGAGATGAATGGCAAGTCTACACCCTCGCCCTTCAACTTCCAGACCATTGATGATTACTATTCCCCTGAAAAGGCAGAGGAGATAAAGGCGCACATCCGTCAGAAGTACGGCGATGCCGAGAAAGCTACCATAGTTGAGATGCTTGAATCGGATGACCCTCTCATCAAGGAGTATGCTGATTTCCTGTTTGATAACGACTACAGCCTTTACACTGCAAAGCAGTGGGGAATTTCTCCCGCTGAGATCGACGTGAGCGTGCTGAAGAGAGTGCCTGTTCTGTTCTCCTACAAGAACGGCTATTTTGATGACACCTATCAGGCTATGCCTGAGGGCGGTTTTACTGAGTTTATCAGAGCGCTTCTCGATCATGAAAACATCACTGTGAAGCTGAATACTGAGGCTAAGGATCTTATCTCCATTAAGGACGGAAAGCTTCTGCTGAACGGTGAGGAAACGGATAAGACCGTGTTCTATACAGGCGCAGTGGACGAGCTTCTTGACTGCAAATATGGCGTACTGCCTTATCGTTCTCTCAGATTTGAGTACAAGACTGAAAATACAGACAGCTATCAGGCTGCGGCAGTAGTTGCATATCCTCAGGCTGAGGGCTACACCAGAATCACCGAGTATGCAAAGCTGCCCGATCAGCAGACAAACGGCAGGACTATCATCGGCATCGAGTATCCTCAGAATTATGAGGCAGGCAAGACCGAGCCGTATTATCCCATTCCTACTGAGCAGAGCGCAGAGCTTTATGCTAAGTACCGCGCTGAGCTTGAGAAGATACCGAATCTCCGTCTGTGCGGCAGACTTGGTGATTTCAAGTATTATAACATGGATCAGGCTCTCGAAAGAGCGCTGGAGATCTGTGATTCCCTGTAAGCAAAGGTTGATCTTATGATTCAAAGGCTGTTACAAAACCGCTTTCTCTTTGAAGAACTGGTAAAGCGTGATTTCACTAAAAAATACAAGCGCACTGTTCTCGGAATGCTGTGGAGCATTCTGGGTCCGCTGATGACGCTTGCCGTTATGGCATTGGTGTTCACTCAGTTTTTTGGGCGCAATATGGAGCATTATATAATATATCTGTTCTGTGGTAACCTGTTGTATGGCTTTTTCAAAGAGTCCACTTCTACGGGCATGACGGCGCTTTATGATAATGCAGGTATATTTTCCAAGGTAAACGTGCCGAAGTATATGTTCCTGCTTTCCAAAAATGTATCCACGCTGATAAACTTCGGAATCAACTTGCTGGTGCTGTTCCTTTTCTGCATCATTGACGGTGTTTCATTCACATGGATGTTTATTCTGCTGATATATCCTGTCGGATGTCTTGTGGTGTTTAATCTCGGTATGGGACTTATTCTTTCGGCAATGTTCCTTATGTTCCGTGACATGAAATATCTGTACGACATCTTTACCATGCTGCTGATGTACGTTTCGGCGATATTCTATTCCGTCAGCGCATATCCCGAGAATGTGCAGAAGCTGTTCAATCTGAATCCCATATATGTGTATATCCGTTATTTCAGAACGATCATTCTGGATCAGGAGATACCGAGTCTTGCGCTTCATTTGCTGGCTGTGGGTTATGCACTGGCTGCTCTGCTTATCGGTGCGGTGATCTACAAGAAGAAGAACTATAAGTTCTTGTATTATATCTGATCGGGGGAAAACATGGCAAAGCCAATCATTGAAGTAAAAAATGTCTCCATCAGATACATGGTCGGAGACCTGCGAAATATCGGACTCAAAGAGTTCGTTATGAAAAAGCTTACAAAGAAGTATCATGTCAAGAGCTTTATGGCGGTGGATAATGTCAGCTTCACCCTTTACCAGGGAGATATGCTGGGAATCGTCGGCACGAACGGTGCCGGAAAATCCACGCTGCTTAAGGCGGTCACAAAGATCATGGTACCCACCAGAGGAAGTGTTAAGGTTAACGGAAAGATTGCCGCTCTGCTGGAGCTGGGCAGCGGCTTTGACGGTGACCTTAATCTGAAGGAGAATGCTTATCTGCGTGGCGCAATGCTGGGTTACACAAGAAAGTTCATGGATGAGAAGTATCCTGAGATACTTGCTTTTTCTGAGCTTCAGGAGTTTGAGCAGCGTCCGTTCAAGCAGCTCTCCAGCGGCATGAAGTCCAGAATCGCATTCTCCATCGCTAGTATGGTGGAGCCGGAGATACTTATCCTTGACGAGGTGCTTTCTGTAGGTGACGGCTCGTTCCGTGAAAAGAGCGAAGCTAAGATGCGTGAGATCATCAAAAACGGCAAGGTGACAATACTGGTCTCTCATTCTATTCCGCAGATACGCAGAATGTGCAATAAGGTGCTGTGGCTGGATCACGGAAAGCAGATAGCTTTCGGAGAGACCGCAGAGATCTGCGATATGTATGAGGAGTACCTGAAGACAAAAAAGCTTCCTGAAAAGAAGTAGCAAAAGGCGGGCGGACGTCCGCCTTTATCTGTAGGAATGAGGTGAAACGGTGTCTGAACTGAGCCTGCTGATGTGCTGTCATAAGCAGTATGAGATCATCCCGCCATTGTGGAAGCCTATACAGTGTGGCGCAGCGCTGAATGCCCCTGTTGAGGGAGCGATATCCGATGCATGCGGGGATAATATATCCTTGCAGAATAGGGTGTACTGTGAGCTTACAGCGCATTATTATGCATGGAAGAATATCGATGCCGCATATTACGGCTTTTGCCATTATCGTCGTTTTTTCGGCGTTGAGGGCTGCACAAAGCGACCGTATCTCGCCTTAGGAGAGCTGTCCGAAGCAAAATGTGCAAGACTGTTGGGTGATGAGGCATATTGGCGGGAGCTGATATCTTCCAACGATATCATCGTCCCACGCTCGGAAGATATGGGACTTACAGTCAGAGAGCATTATATCACCTCGGCATATCATTACAAAGAGGATCTTGAACTGTTTTTTGAGATACTTGAACAGCTTGCGCCACAGTTGAGCGGCACGGCACAGGAGTATCTTTCGCAGAACAGGCAGTATTTCTGTAATATGTTTATTATGGACAGTGCGCACTTCAGTGAATACTGTGGTATACTCTTTCCTGTGCTGGCGGAGTTTGACCGCAGAAAGACACCGCATGGGGATTTTCAGTCGGATAGGGTAGATGGATATCTGGGTGAGCTTTTCACAGGTATATATATTAATCATTGCCGCAAGAACGGCGTACGGATAAAGGAGCTGCCAAGGCTTGATGTGAACTGCTCACGAAAAAAGCGTTTGGGATATGCTCTGTTTCCACCTGAAAGCAGACGCAGATTTGTTGCAAAAAAGCTTGCTAAAAAGCTCAGAGGGAAATAATATGTATGATTATCTTATAGTCGGAGCGGGATTTTTCGGTGCAGTATTTGCACGGGAAATGACGGATCTCGGCAAAAAATGCATAGTGATAGACAGGCGCAGCCATATCGGCGGCAACTGCTACACTGAAACGGTTGAGGGCATCAATGTTCACAAATACGGTGCGCATATTTTTCATACCTCAGATGAAGAGATATGGAAGTATATCAATCGCTATGCCCGTTTTAACAATTATGTGAATTCTCCTGTTGCGGTCTATGGCGATGAGCTTTATAATCTGCCCTTCAACATGAATACGTTCAGCAGGATGTGGGGAATACGCACGCCTGCAGAGGCTAAGATGAAGATCAGAGAGCAGATAGCGGATCTTGGAATAACTGAGCCGAAAAACCTTGAGGAACAAGCGCTTTCGCTGGTAGGCACTGATGTATATGAGAAGCTCGTGAAGGGCTATACCGAAAAGCAGTGGGGAAGACCATGCAAAGAGCTGCCTGCGTTCATTATCAGAAGGCTGCCATTGCGCTTTACTTATGATAACAATTATTTCACTGACAGATACCAGGGTATCCCTGAAGGTGGCTACACGGCGATATTTGAGCGTTTGCTGGATGGGGTGGAGATACGACTCGGAGTTGATTATAACGAGGCCAAAAACAGCATTTCTGCCGCTAAAACGGTATATTGCGGATGCATAGATGAGTTTTTCGGCTACTGCTACGGTGAGCTTTCCTATCGCTCAGTGAGATTCGAAAACGAGATATTGGATACTGATAATTATCAGGGCAATGCTGTGGTGAATTACACTGCGTCTGATGTTCCGTATACCCGTATTATCGAGCATAAGCATTTCGAGTTCGGCAAGCAGGAGAAAACTGTGATAAGCCGTGAATATCCCATTGAATGGAGCAGTGGTATCGAACCATATTATCCGATAAATGATGATAAAAACACAGCCCTGTACGAAAAATATGCAGAGCTTGCGAAGGAGCATCCCGATATTATTTTCGGCGGCAGGCTTGGCCATTACAGATATTATGATATGGATAAGGTTATCCGTGCGGCTCTCGATGCTGTAAGGATGGAGATAAAGTAAAGAGGTGAGAGTATGCAGCTGCAGAATATACTGATACCCGATAATGATAGAGGCTGTCCCGAATTGTTTTTCAGGGGCGGCAGGCTAAGCAATGGCTGCATAGAGCTTATAGCAGGAGAAACGCTTACCCTTGACACTTATTTCAACAGTTTTTCTTATACGAAATATCGCCAATATACCACAACTGATGACGTGGAGTTCAAAATTGAATACAGCGGCAGACTTAGCATACGCATGATGGTATTCAACGGCAGCGAGGGTGTCTGCGTCTGCGAGGATGAGCCACAGAGGATCAGTCTGTGTGAGCTGCCCGAAAAAGGCTTTTTGTATGCCGAGATAACAGCGCTTGAGGACAGCGTAATAAACGGCGGCGGTTTTTATTCGGCAGCGCAGTCTCGGGACATAAGTGTGTGTGTTGCGATATGCACATTCAAAAGAGAGCAGTATGTTCTGAAAAATATAGAGCTGCTGCGTTCCTATCCATTCAGCTTTATCAGGCACATTTTTGTTTCAGATAACGGAAATACATTGGAGCATGCAGCGCTCTCAAACGAGAAGGTGAGCGTCCTTCCGAACAAAAATTATGGCGGAAGCGGCGGCTTCACAAGAGGAATGATTGAGGCTTGTGATGCAGGACACACTCATGTGATCCTCATGGATGATGATGTGGAGTTTTATCCCGAGGTGCTGGAGCGTATGACAGTGTTCATATCGCTCCTGAAGGCGGAATATCATGGCAGCCGTTTCAGTGCGGCTATGCTGTTCCTTTCGGATGAAACGCCGTATATCCAGTGGGAGATGGGCAGCCGGTGGGCAGGGCACGGTATCACTATCTGCAAGCATAATGTTGATGTTCGCCAACAGGAAATCCTGCTTGATAATCTGGATAATGATGTTGTGGATTATGGCGCATGGTGGTGCCTTTGTCTGTCAACAGCGTCAATAAAGGAACACGGTCTGTCGTTACCACTGTTCATCAAGATGGATGATGTGGAGCATGGACTACGAGCAGCAGACGGTCCTGTCATCACAATGAATGGCGCAGCTGTGTTCCACGAGAGCTTTGATAAAAAGATGAACATGGCACTGGATTATTACATTACAAGGAATAAGCTGGTGACGGCCGCAATACACAACAGCGGCACAGGCGGTGCGGTAAAAGCATTTGTATATGCTATAGGAAAGCATCTGCTGCTGTATAGATATGATAATATTCCTCTGATACTGAAAGCGGCAAGGGATTTCCTCGAAGGTGTAGATTTCTTTCTTAAGTGTGACGAGGAAAAACTGAACAACGAGATAAGGCAGCGTTCGCCGAAACTTGTGAAGCTCAGCGAGATCCCTCAGTGGAGCGAGCAGCTTACTGTTGATGCTCCCGATAGTATGCGCAGGGGCGGAATGCTCAAATCGTTTCTGGCAAATCTGCTGCCCTCATTCCTCTTAAAAAGGGATATCACAGCGGTGGCACTTCCTTACGCCTCACCCGAGGACTTTACGGGCAGAAAGGCTGTTATCCAGTATCAGCTTGATAAGGAAACGGGCATATTAACAAAGCGCAATTTCGGCAAATTCGTGAAATATGGTGTTCTGGGAGCGGTTATGACGGTACGTCTCACATTGGGTTTTGGCTGTGCTAAAAAGCATTGGCGCAAGCGCAGCTCAGAAATCACTTCATTCTCCTTCTGGAGAGATCATCTCGGAATATAGAATAAAAGTTTCAGCTCCGACAGTGACTCTGTCAGAGCTGAGTTTATTTTGTTGTGGTGTTTTCGGTCGTTTCGGGTGAATTGTCGTTCTGCTTCACATTAAGCTGTGCCATGACCGCCAGTATCTCCTCGGGGATATCCTCTCCCGCTTTTATAGCCTCCACCGCCTGAAGCACCTGTTCCATCGGCATTCCCGAGGCTAAAATGTCATCCTTGTATTGAGCCATTACCTCTTCGACGTTTTCGGGTGTGATATCAAGGCTGCTTTTGCTGACAGGAATCTGCATTCCGTTGGAATCGATAGAATAATCTTCCCAATATATCAGATCGCTTACAGTCACGAATTCATAGCCTTTATCCCGCAGTGCAGTGAGAATATCGGGAAGTGCTTCGGTCGTGTTTTTGAGATCGTTATGGAACAGTAGTATAGAGCCTGATTTTGTGTTGTTAAGCACTCTTTCTGCGATTTCCTCAGGGGGTGGCTCCTTCCAGTCGATGCTGTCCACATCCCACTGGATAGGCTTCAGACCCATTCCCTCGATGGTGGTTATCAGGTTGTCGTCGTATTCGCCGTAAGGCGCACGATAGAGCGTAGGCTCCTCGCCTGTTATCATTTCGATCTTCTGAGAGCAGGCTTTGGTATCGCTGATGAGTTCATTCACATTGATGCCCTCAACGTGTGGATGCTGGTCTGAGTGGTTCTGTATCTCGTGTCCTGCTTCGTAGAACATCATCACATCCTCGGGGTAGCGGTCGCACCAGTCGCCCGTGACGAAAAATGTCGCCTGTGCATCAAATTCATCCAGTATTTTGATAAGCTCGGAGGTGTTGGAATTCTCCCACGCTACATCGAACGTCAGTGCAATCTTATTGTCTCCACGTTCGACATTATATATCGGCAGCTTTCGTTCCTGTGCCTGAGTTCCTACTGATGTAAATACTGCCACAGCGCCTACTGCAATCGCAGCAGTGACCATCGAAGCCAGAACCACGGCTCGTTTTACTTTTTTCTTTGTGAATGTTACCATCTGCATATTATATCCCTCCGTATCGCAGTGCGGTCTTTTTTGTTGGAATATATATGCTCAGGCATGGACAAATATGACAGGCTTTAACAATATTCCGTATCAGATCGTGAAGATGTTTTATATAAATTAACAGGCAGGACATGAAGAGAATATCCTGATATCCCCGCCGTATTCACGTCAGCTGAAGCACATGCAAATTCGGTCTACAGCTAAAGAAAAATGATTTTCTGACGATATAAATATTATGTATAATTATATATTCATATGAGGTACACTTATGAGAAAAGCAATGAAAGAAAATATCATGGATGTATTCAAGACAATATACGAGGCACATGGTATAGTCAAGCAGTACATAAATGATGATAAGCGCGAAAATGCTTATGAGCTGCTGTGCGATTGTCAGAACACTGCAGTTGATCTTGGCAATGCAATATATGAGGTTGAAGGCGACAGCTTTGGGGGTCTGCATTTCTTCGAGGAATATTGCGAGGTGGTTTATCAGACTGCTATGAGCAAGGAGATCGGCGGCGAAGAAGCGCAGTCATTGCTGGATGAGAGATTGAGTGCTGCTGAGGCTGCTGTGGCGGAAGCGCCTGTTAAGCTTGAGATCGTATTTTTGCCATATAAATCATCCATGTGGGATTCTCTGGAGAGCATCTGGCGTGCTGCAGACGCAGACCCCGATTGCAATGCCCGTGTCATTCCGATACCGTATTATGACAGAAATCCCGATCATTCATTTGGTACAATGCATTATGAGGGCAAGGATTTTCCTGATTATGTTCCTATAACCCACTATTCCGAGTATGATATCGAAAGCAACCATCCTGATATCATCTATATACACAATCCTTATGATGGCAATAACTATGTCACAAGTGTAGCTCCTGAATTCTATTCCAATAAGCTTAATAAGCATACCGAGCATCTGGTTTATGTGCCGTATCATATCACAGGCTATTATGGCAGTCTGAACACTTCGTTCAATAACATTGCTCCCGCAATGTACAATGCTGATACATTCGTAGTACAGTCCGAAAAAATGAAAGAGTATTTCGTTTACGGTGGTATTCCGGCAAATAAAATAGCTGTACTCGGCAATCCCAAAACTGATTTCGTCAGAAATGGACTTGAAGAAGTTGCCATTTCTCAGAGCTGGATCGATATCCTTCATTCTAAAAAAGTGATTCTGCTCAACACATCGATCAGCACATTCCTTACCACAACAAACTGGACAGAAGTCATGAATAATCTGATCGACTTTTTTGAGAAAAACAACGAATGTGTGCTTATATGGAGGGCTCATCCCCTGCTGAGAACCACCGTTGCTTCAATGCGTCCTCAGTTGCTCGCAGAATATGATGCTGTTTCTGAACGCATGGAGCGAAGCAACAACATCATTGTAGATACTGAGCCATCGGCAAATCCTGCATTAAAGGTTTGCGACGGCATGATAAGCGATTACAGCTCGCTTGTTATGCAGCTTACACTGACAGGAAAGCCTACGCTGGTAACTGACGGCTCGGAGAAAAAGCGTGATACAGTAATAGTTAATTTTGACTATTATTCCAACTATTTCACGGAAGACGGATATACGGTCGAAGGTTTTATTCAGATGATAATTGACGGCCGTGATGAAAAGCAGGAAGAACGTCTCCGTTACGCTGAAAACAGTATCGTCAATACCGATGGCAGTTGTGGCATGAAGATACATAATGAAATCAAAAAAGCTGTGGAGGTATAACGAATGGAAATGCTACAGCTAGACGAACAACAACTTGAGCAAACGCATAAGATACAGGTAATGCTTCTCGATCAGGTGGATAGGATCTGCCGCAAGCATGATATAAAATACATGATCTGCGACGGCACCCTTTTGGGCGCCATAAGACATAAAGGCTTCATACCGTGGGATGATGATATAGATATTAGCATGGAGCGCCCGGAATACGAGAAATTCTGTAAAGTATGTCAGCAGGAACTTGATGGAGACAAATTTTTCTTCCAGACCTACAATACGGATGAGAACTATCCTTGGATCTATGCCAAGATGAGGTACAATTATTCGAAATTTGTCAGAGCGGGGCAGGAACATCTGGACATGAACGATGGTATTTTTCTTGATATCTTCCCGTTGGATGGTGTGCCTAACAACCGTATTGTTCGTTATTTTTTCAATATCAAGCGAGTGCTTTTCAGAAAAATGTTGTATTCTGTAGTAGGCAGTGTAAGTGAGAAAAATCCTTTTAAGCGTACTGTGTTCAAAATATTGAATAAATTCCCTAAAAGGTCAGTGCATAAGGGGTTTGAAGCCATGGCGCAAAAGTACAACGACCCGAAGTACAAATATATCACAAATTATGCTTTTCCTGAGCCTCTGCGCGAACGCCGTTGGATCCACAACATGACGGACGTCGAATTCGAAGGCAAGCTTTATCAGACCACTGCACATTATGACGAATGGCTTACGGTGATGTATGGCGATTATATGGAATTGCCGCCTGTTGAGGAGCGTCACGGGAATTGCAACATAGTCATTTTCAGCGTAAACGATGAAAATGTGCAGAAGAAGTAATAATTTCTAAGAAGGATTAATTTTATGAAACTATTCACGATCGGCCCAGTGCAGATGTATGAACGCACTCTTGCGGAAAAAGCAAAGCAGGTTCCGTATTTTCGTAACGATCAATTTTCACAGCTCATGCTGGACACTGACGGATTGCTGAAGCAGGTGTTAGGAACATCGGACAGCACCAGCTGCATTTATCTTACAGCTTCAGGAACAGCTGCAATGGAAGCTGCAGTGATGAATGTTTTTACGCCTCGTGATAAGCTGCTTGTGATAGTAGGCGGCACTTTTGGCAAGCGTTTCTCACAGATATGCGATATCCACAGCATACCCCATACCGATATCATTGTCGAACAGGGAGTCCAGCTTACTGAGGGCATGCTTGAGCAGTATAACGGACAGGGTTATACCGGATTGCTTGTAAATCTTGATGAAAGCTCTACAGGTCAGTTATATGATATCAATATTATAAGTTCGTTCTGTGCAAGAAACAGCTGTGTACTGGTGGTGGATGCGATAACCTCATTCCTGTGCGATAAATATAGCATGGATCAGTACGGAATAGATGTTACCATAATGAGTTCGCAGAAAGGTTTATGCGTTTCGCCGGGAATTTCCATAGTTGCAGTAAATGAAAAAACATTTTCTCAGCGTGTTATGAAGAATAAGCCCGCCACGCTGTATTTTGATTTCAAGGATTATGCACTCAATATGCAGAGGGGTCAGACACCATTTACTCCTGCAGTTGGTATTCTGTATGAGATACATGATTTCCTTGTTTATCTGAATGAAAAAGGAATAGATAATCACATTGAGGAAATAAGCCAACGTGCTGCGTATTTCAGAAACCGTATCCCGGAAGTAGGTGGCAGGCTGCCTGAGTATCGGCTTTCCAATGCTATCACTCCTGTAATTTTTGATAAGCCGATGGCAAGGCGAATTTATCTGGAGCTTGCGGAAAAGTACGGTATGATCGTAAATCCCACAGGCGGCAGTATGGAGGATCACTTGATAAGAGTATCACATATCGGCGATCTTACAACAGATGATTATGATAAGCTGATCGAAGCGATGAAGGAGATCATTGCAGGCATTGATAAAGCTTGATCGTGTTTTATAAGGAGGTTAAAATGAAGGCCATTCTTTTAGCAGCAGGACGAGGAACCAGAATATCACGAATGATAGAAGAGATCCCTAAGTGTACATTACCTATCGATGGCGTTCCGCTGATAAGGCATACCGTGGAAATGCTCGTCAAGCGTGGCATTGAGTGCTGCGTGTGCGTGGGATATAAAAAGGAAAAAATATACGAAGCTCTCAAAGGATATGATGTTACATACTACTACAATCCTTTTTATGATATCACCAACAGTATTGCAAGCCTGTGGTTTGCCCGCAATTATACAGATGATGAGCTTATTATCATGAATGCAGATGTGTTCATGTCAGATGAGATCATGGACATGATGATAAATTCTGACTATGATAACGTTCTGGCGATCGATACATCAAGGAAAGAACTGGGAGATTACTTTTTCAGCACCACAAACAACGGTGTTCTGAAAAAGTATGGAAAAGAACTTCCTCTGAGCGAGCGTACCGGTGAATATGTCGGCATAGCGAAGATCGGAAGAAAGTTCTTAGGCACATTCTGGGAACGACTTGAGAAAATGATCGATAATCAGGATCATCAGCGCTGGTGGGAGAATGTGCTGTATAGTCTCACGGAGCAACACAACATTAATACTCTTGATGTCAATAAACTGTTTTGGTCTGAAATTGATTATTTTGATGATTACGAAAGAATCCTCAACTACATCAAAAAGGACGGAATAACACTGTGAGCGAGCATAGAATATATGAGACCAAAATAGATATCAACACACAAAACACTGTAGATTTCTACAACGAACGTGCCAAAAGAGCCGCTGAAATGGAATGTCCCTACACAGCTGTTCTTCTCGGAGATCAGAATCCCGAGCATGCGGCACAGTGGAACATCTTTGAAAAGGAGAACATTCTCCCCCTGCTGAAGATCGGCAATGATAACGCAGTTCTTGATATCGGCTGCGGAATGGGCAGATGGGCAGAATCCGTAATTCCGCTTACAGGATACTATCTCGGTGCGGATTTTTCGAGCGAAATGGTGAACATAGCAAAACAGAGATGTGCATTTGAATCGAAAGATTATGATTTCATCGCTGCTTCATTTCAGGATGTTGTAAGCAAGCCTGAAGGAACGTTCAAGCGCAGATTCGACCGTGTTATTATCGGCGGAGTCTGCATGTACATCAATGATGCGGATCTGAAAATGTGTATGGATAAGCTCAACGACCTGCTGGATGAACATTGTATCATGTATTTGACTGAAACTGCGGCAATAGAAAAACGTCTCACATTGGACAGCTGTCCTTCTGAAGCGCTGAAAACTACTTATGATGTGATCTACAGAACTCCGTCAGAGTATAATGAATACTATAAAGTGCTTATTGATAATGGCTTCAAAATAATTAAACAAGATTTTCTCCCTCACTTGAACTGCGAAAAGGGGTTCAGTGAGACCGATCGGTGGTACACGATCTTGGAGCGATAAGTTTAATTCAATTTGAAAGGCTCAAAACTTATGACGACATCTAATATTTCAGCCGGATTTAAAAACTTTGTTTTCCAGAACTGTCGAACTCATGTCACAAATAAGCTCACAATCACTTTTCCGTTAGAAGATTATGAGAGAATATTGAATTACATAGAATCTGGTCATACAGTTATCTTGAGCAATACATAAGGGAGTTTGATATGAGCAATAGATGTAATTATGAATTTAACGAGATATTGAGATGTGTGAAAGGATTTTCTTGCGGCAGAAAGATCGTGATATGGGGATATGGAGATTATCAGGATGATCTGACTGAATATCTTCAGGAAAATGGCATTTCTGTAGCGTTTTATGTTGATGACAGCATGGCGAAGTATGATGACCGCGTAATGACTGTTTCGGACTATTTCTTATCCTGCGGGGAGTCGGAACATTATCTCGTGGTAACCGCACTTTACAGCGAAAAGGTGCAGGATCTGCTTTTGGAAAACGGACTTAGCGTAGAAAAAGATTATGTATATCCCGTGCATGCTCCCGTGACGGTTGAGATCAATAGTGATTATGCTGACGAATATGGAAACAGAGTTATATTTCGCACGGATAATATAAGGTTTGCTCATAAGTTGATGATTACTTTTAAGGGTTATGACGCAATTGTAAAGATTGGAGATTCTGTCTCTGTAGATGGGATGATTTCTCTCTCATGTGATAGCAATAGCAGTTTGATCATAGGTAACAATGCACGGCTAAGCGAAAAGACTGACTTTATATTGTATAAAAACGCTGCTCTTAATATCGGAGACGATTGTATTCTTGAAGGTGGTAGAATAAGCGTGTTACGGTGTGCAGCTGTTTTTATAGGTGACAGAAGTGCGATAGGGCGAAACTGTTTTATTGTTGCCCATCTTTATACCAGTATTTCAATAGGCTGTGACTGCTGCATCAGCAATGATTTTCATGTGCGCACAAATGATGGCCACACTATATTTGATATCGAAACGGGAAAAGCGCTTAATGTGTCGATTACAAGTAATAGGACGCTGAAAATGGTGATTTCGGATCATGTATGGATCGGAACAAGGGTTATTGTACTTGGAGATGCCAAAATAGGCAAAGGCTCTATAATTGGAGCAGGTAGCCTTGTGAAAGGTGGTATACCCAATAATTGTATGGCGGCAGGAACACCTGCTAAGGTTAAAAGGAAGAATGTTGCATGGTGCAGGAAAAATTTTGCCGATGACATCAGGCTTATACCCGAACAATATGTTGATTATACAGATGATAGTCTTTAATAATTTGTATTGGGATGAAAGGCAGTGAAATTATAATGGCATCTATTGATAACGTAATGACGGGATTTAAAGATTTGGTTTTCCAGAACTGTGGAACTCATGTCACAGATAAGCTGGCAAGCCTTTTTTCGCCGGAGGAGTGGAAAAAGAGAAAGATCGTGATCCATTCATTCACGGCAGTCGCACGCACGGCGGCAGCATTTTTCATAAACAATGGTATTGAACCTATTATTGTGGACCACGAAAGGACAGATCTCTGGGTAGGAATACAGCTTATCAAGCCGCAAGAAATAATACCTGCGCTGACTGAGAAGGATATTGTCATCAAAGCTGATTCAGACCCGAGCATAGATGAAGAGATAATCAGGCTGAATCCTGCGCTGAAAAGCAGCATAATCGATCTCAGTGGACTGGATATGGAGTATATTCCCGATACTCTTCCTGTGCCTGAAAATGCTGTGGAAACAGGTCTTCCCGAGCTTCAGACAGAGCTTACAGAGCTGCTGAAGCATTTCCATGACTTCTGTACCGAAAACGGACTCACATATTTTCTGGATTCAGGCACATTGTTGGGGGCAGTAAGGCACAAGGGCTTCATCCCATGGGACGATGATCTGGATATCGCTATGCCTGTAAAGGATTATTTCAGATTCTGTGAGCTGTACAAAGGCAATGACAAGTATTTGTTCCAAAGCCTGTTTGCAGAGGACAATACGCTGTATACGCCAAGTACACTGACTAAGATCACCCTGAAGAACTACATCACCAAACAGCAGTATAATCCAATAAGGTATTTCAGCACCATTGGACTGGATATTTTTCCGTTATGCGGTTATCCGGATGATATTGAGTCTCAATTGGCTTTTGATGCGGAGTTCAAGGATCTGGGTGAGCTGTGGAGAACTAAGATCGTAATTCCGTGTAGCGATAATCCTGATTTTGCTGATGATATCAACAGCATTACTGTTAAAATGAAGGAAATGCTGCTCAGATATGATTATGATAATTCAGAATTTATAGCTACGGGTTATTTCGGTAGATTTGTTCATTCTGTAGCAAACAGAGCAGAGCCTTTCAGTCGCTATTCGGATATTATAGTCATGCAATTCGAGGGATTGCCTGTAAATTGTCCGATAGGCTATGATGGCTATCTCAGAATGTTTTATTCCGATTATATGCAGTTACCACCGGAAGATAAAAGAAGGCCACATAATTCATTGAAAATGTATAAATTAATATAAATAGAAGTTGTTTTTGGGAGGCGGTACATAATGGCAAAAATTCTGACAGTTGGTGTTTTTGATTACTTTCATCTTGGTCATCTTCGTTTGTTTAAGCAGTGCAAAGAGCATGCGGATTATCTGATAGTTGCAGTTCAGGATAACGATTCTATTCTCAGATACAAACCCGATGCAAAAATATATTATAACACGGATCAGAGAGTGGAATTAGTATCTGCACTGGGCATTGTTGACGAGGTAGTAATATATACTGATGTTGATAAAATTGTAAAAACTGTGGATTTCGATATTTTGGCTCTTGGACAGGATCAAAACCATTCAGGATTTCAAAATGCAGAAAAATGGTGCATGGAACATAATAAAAAGGTTGTCAGATTGAAAAGAACGCAGGGTATTTGTTCGAGAGAGATCAAAAAAGAAGTTGAAGATATGCGTTAAACAAACGTTGACAGTATAATGTGTTTTGATATGCTTGATTATCGTACAAAAAGCTCCTATGGGATATACCATAGGAGCTTTACTTGTCTTATACTATTTTGATTTCAAACAAAACACCAATTCGCTTTATCTCTCGAAAACGATAAACCATCTGCCAGTTTCACTGAATTTTTTTTCGTGTTCAGCAGTATCCAATCTGCTCTCGTGTTTAATGGTGAAACCCTTATCCATCAGTGGCTGGAAAAGAGCGGAATATTCTTCGCGAGTTCGGTAGATTGCATCATAAGTTGATTTCAACGATTCTGATTCAAATTCATTCAGGGTAAGGCGCTGTATCAGTGCAATCGGCTCTTTTATGAGAATAATGCAGTGGTCATCCAGAATATCATTCAGCTTTTCCATGCACATAGACAAATCGCTGTCGTTGATATACATGCACACGCCGCTGATTACAACACGGTTAAATTTGTGAGTGTGTTCTGTACTGTTCACCGTTTCCTGAAAAGATGCTGTTGCAAAATCATAATCTCTATCAGGGAAAACGCATCGTTCTTTGGCAAGCTTTATCATTTCACATGAAAAATCAACGCCATAATAGTATTTACAAACGGGAATGCTGTACTCCGCCCAACGACCGATACCGCATCCGATATCGAGTACCTCACTCTCTGAGTCTACCTGTAATAAGGGCAACAGGTTTAATTTATCGTGCAAATACCATTCTTCTGCGTGCTTTGGGGACTGATCTCCAAGCAAAACAGCAGTGTATGGGCATTCCATTTCATTAATTCTCTTCGCACGAGCGTTGTAAAAGTCTATGGTGTTCTGAGTATTTATATCAAACTTATCATTATATATTCTATGTTCTGCCATAGCGATATTCCTCCCAATATGTATTTGTATTAATTATATCACAAACAGGCTATATTGTCAAATTAATACTACGATACAGTCACGGTTCGAACTTTTGAATACCAAAGGCAGAAGATAACGCTTGCACCGATAGCAAACGTATGGATCAATTGTACATATGGGGACGGACAAGCTTACTGAAATTACAGTGGAGATCAAGTGATAGATGACGGAGCGTTTTGTTGTAAAGGTGCTCATGGGGGATGAAAAGCTCTTGGGGCGGTTCCATATTTCTATATCAATTTGAAATTGTCAATTATGTAAAACGCACCAGATGTAATTGTCGGATATGAACTTAAAATAGACATCTGTATGTGTTAAACTATTATCAGTATGTTTATATTGGATAACCCTGCATGAGCGGGAGCAAGGACAGGTCTGGTAGGTATGCTTTTTGACGTTGACAGTTACACTAATCTGGGTGAGCGTGAATGTAACGAGGATAGTGTGTATTTAGGCGAAAACGGCACAGGAGAGCGTTTGTTCATAGTAGCTGATGGTTTAGGTGGACACGGCGGAGGAGATATTGCTTCTGATATTGTGGTCAAAACATTGGCAAAGCGCTTTAGGAATGGCGAATTTGATATAAAAGAGGCAATAGATACAGCCAATGCAGACATTCTTGCATTCCAGCAGGAAGCGATGAAGAAATGCAAGTCCACTGTTGCGGCAGTGTATATTAAGGATGATGAGTTGATTGCTGCTCATGTGGGGGATAGCAGGATATATGCGTTTTCTCATGGGCAGATAGTATATCAGAGTCAGGATCATTCGGCATCGCAGCTTGCGGTGACTCTGGGAGAGATAACTCCCGATCAGATCAGAGGACATTCCGACAGGAACATCCTCACAAAAGCCCTCGGCGCTGCCGAAAGCGTCAAGGCGGATATAGACAGTATTCCGGTGGCAGACATCGATGCAGTGTTGCTTTGCACGGATGGTTTCTGGGAATGTGTCACTGAGGATGACATGCTTTTTGCATTGAGTTCCACAGAGTCGGCAGGAGATTGGTTGGTTAAGATGATCGCCGTGCAGCGAAATGCGGAGGCAAGCGGCGATAAGGATAATAATTCCGCAGTAGTATTAAGAAAGGGGGACGTCCGATAAATGGCATATTGTCCCTATTGTATGAAAAGGCAGGATATTTCTGCAGATGGGCGATGCGTGCGTTGCACCAAGCCTATGGATCTCAATATCAAGGTGCCACCGCATCATCTGCGTCCTGGTACTTTGTTGTGTAGAGAAAGGTATCTTGTTGGACCGCTCTCGGTCAGGGCGGATTTGGAATTACATATATAGGTCGTGACAGAAATCTTGATGTCCGTGTGGCAATAAAGGAGTTCTATCCGAACGGATATGTTAACCGCACCAATACGGTAAGCAGTGTGGTTAATACCTCCGCCACATTGACTGACGCATAGGCGATATTTACTAAGGGCAGAGATCGTTTCCTGGCAGAAGCCAGAGCGCTGGCGCAGTTTTCAGGAGAACAGGGAATAGTAATCGTCCGTGACTTCTTCCAGGAGAATAACACAGTTTACATCGTAATGGAGTATCTCGATGTCAAGACATTGAAGCAGCTGCTGGATCGTGGAAAGCGTTTCTCGCCAAAAGAGATCGTTGATCTTATGCTGCCTGTTATGGAATCGTTACTGGTCATTCATCAGGAAAGCTGCTCCACAGAGATATAAGTCCCGATAATATAATGATCGTCAACGGTAAGGCCAAGCTGATAGACTTTGGCGCTGCCCGTGAGTATGCTACAGGTAATGGCAGCTCCTCTATAATTGTAAAGCCTGGCTATGCTCCTATTGAACAGTACGGCAACAAGATCGAACAGGGCCCGTATACGGATATCTATGCATTGTGTGCAACGATGTATAAATGTATTACCGGAGTTCTGCCTGATATTGCTACCGACAGAGTTGGCAAGAAGAATGATTGTCTCAAGAGTCCCTCTCAGTTGGGCGTAAGCATCTCGCCGTTGTTGGAGAATACCATCCTTAAGGGCATGGCTGTTCATCATGAAGACAGATATCAGAATATGTCTGAGCTTATCAGGGTGTTTGTAAACCCATCTGCCACAGCCTCGCAGGAGGATGGAGCGGTGCTGACAAGCATCGGAGCAAATGTTCAGGATGTTATAGGTTACAATACCAATAACAGGTTTAATGATCCCCGTACAGGCCAAAGCCGAAATATAAATAATACCGGTCATGGAAACAGGTTAATAGAGGGATATACACATCAGCGGGATGGGCAATCTCAACATTTTACACAGCAGTCTCAGCATTATACAACACAGCACACCCAACATACTCAGTATACTCAGCATACAGGTATAGTAAAAGGCGATGCTTCTGTTAAGGAAAAAAGAGGCAAGTCAAAGCGTTCAAAGCGTGGATTGGCGTCAATGAATGTATTCCAGCAGACGATGCTTATGATCGGAATACTTGCTGCCATAGCGGGGTGCTGTTTATTGTGATGGATATCAACCCTTTTGAAGAAAAGGTGCCGGAGAATTACAGCGATATCACCTTGCCTATTGTCCGCATCAACGGAGCCTTCTATGAGCTTCCGCTTTCAGTTGACGATGCGGAGGACATTGGTTGGGTAGCCGATGTTAAAAGGGATATGGCGGTTCCGGCGGGTGCAACAAAGTATATCACATTCTGCTATAATGGTAAAGAGTATGTACGGGCGATTGAAAACAACACAGGTTCTTCTGCTCGTTACACACGTTGCGAAATGCCCTTCTTTGCTATTGCAGATGGCCTGGGATATGTGGCGACTCTGGCAGACGTAGGTATCGGAACACCTGCTGCAGTTCTTCGTGAGAAGCTGGAGGGTGTTACATACGATCTTTCCGAGACGGATGCGTTCTACCTGTATCATATCACAGGAAAGAATGGTGCAAAGATAGAGATATGGATAGATAAGAAGGCTGAACTCGTAACTATGATGAACATCAGCTTTGAATAAGACAGATCCCCGATAGGAAATATCGGGGATCTTTTCATATCTCTTATAAGGGCACTTGCTTTCTTTTTCTTGCGTTTTCGCTCATAACATTTTGCGGATCACATGCTGAGCAGAAGCTAACTCGTTGTTATGCGGTAGCGCTAACTATAGCAGAAGCGCCGCCCCTTTTCAGGAGCGGCGCAGATGCTTATTATAATAATGAAGCGTCATCAGATCATGGAGTCTTCCCAGCAAGCGGGCGCTTCAAGACCGAACATCTTCACAACTGTGGGAGCAACGTTTGCAAGGCCGTACTCGCCATCCTTGATGGTGTACTTAACATCCTTGTCGTAGATGATGAAGGGAACAGGGTTGAGGGAGTGAGCTGTTCTTACGTTCATCTCGCCCTTCTTGTTCTTCTCGAGCATTTCGTCAGCGTTGCCGTGGTCAGCTGTTACCAGCATGGTAACGCCGTACTCGTCGCAAACTTCCTTCAGACGAGCCAGACCGATATCAACGGACTCAACACCGATCATTGTTGCCTGCATGGAGCCAGTGTGACCTACCATGTCGCCGTTGGGGAAGTTGCAGCGCAGGAAATCGTACTTCTTGCTCTTGATAGCCTCAATCAGAGCGTCAACGATCTCTGCGGACTTCATCCAGGGGCGCTGATCGAAGCTTACGTTATCGGAGGGGATCTCCACATACTCTTCCAGCTCCTCGCTGAACTTACCGCTCTTGTTACCGTTCCAGAAGTATGTTACATGACCGTACTTCTGAGTCTCGGAGATAGCGTACTGCTTCAGACCTGCGTTCACGAATACCTCGGAGAGAGTATTTGTGATCTCGGGAGGATTTACGAGGAAGCGTGCAGGCAGCTTGAGGTCGCCGTCGTACTGAAGCATACCTGCGTAGCAAACGTCGGGCTTAGCGCCTCTGTCGAAGTAGTTGAACTCATCCATATCGAATGCCATGGACATCTCGATAGCACGGTCGCCACGGAAGTTGAACAGGATAACGGAATCGCCGTCAACGATCTTGCCAACAGGCTCGCCGTTCTCTGCGATAACGAATGCGGGCAGATCCTGATCGGATGCTACGCCTGTCTCAGCAACGAGGGTATCGAAAGCCTCGATAGCGGATGCGAACTGTCTGCCCTCGCCCTTAACGTGAGTTGCCCAGCCACGCTCAACCATGGGCCAGTCAGCCTGATATCTGTCCATTGTGATCTTCATACGTCCGCCGCCGGAAGCGATGCGAGCGTCAAAGGAAGCGTCGTTCAGCTCTGCAAATACTGCCTCGAGCTGCTTGATGAACTCGCCGCCTGTCAGAGGGGGAACGTCACGACCGTCCAGCAGAGCGTGAACTCTTACCTTAGAAACGCCGTCAGCCTTAGCATGCTTAACCATGCTGATGAGGTGGCTGATGTTGGAGTGAACGTTACCATCGGAAAGCAGACCGATGAAGTGCATTGTGCTGTTCTTGTCCTTAGCGTTCTTTGCAAGCTCCTGCCATGCAGCGGAGTCGTACCTCTTACCGCCCTCGATAGACTCGTTTACGAGCTTTGCGCCCTGAGAATAGATCTGACCGCAGCCGAGCGCGTTGTGACCTACCTCGGAGTTACCCATATCGTCATCGGAGGGAAGACCTACTGCTGTACCGTGAGCCTTGAGGGAAACCATAGGATACTTTTCCATGATAGCGTCGAGAGTGGGAGTGTATGCTCTCTTT
>JAZSEG010000314.1:0-5237 GCA_045531575.1 Oscillospiraceae bacterium
ATGAATACCGTCAACGCCATGAGCAACGAGGTCGATTATCTGATCGACTGCGTAGGCGATACCTGCATCGCGCATAGCCTCCTCGTTATTCTCGTATCTCTGTATCATCTTGCTAAACTTCGGCGGCAGACTTGCTCCGCACATGGTAACCATGCGCTTTATCTGATTCGCATTGGTGCAGGGCATGATGCCTGCCTCTATCGGCACATTTATGCCTGCAATGCGTGCCTTTTCGAGAAACTCGTAAAAGTAGTTGTTATCGAAGAAAAGCTGGGATATCAGGTGTTCTGCGCCTGCGTCCACCTTTATCTTCAGATTGCGGATATCCTCGATGATGTTCGGGGATTCCGCATGACCCTCAGGATAGCACGCACCCGAGAAATTCAGGCTGCTGCGTGCCTTCATGTAGCTGATAAGGTCGCTTGCGTGCTTGAAATCCTCCTTCGGGGGAAGATCGGGATTGATATCGCCACGCAGGGCAAGAACGTTCTCCACGCCATGCTCCTCGAACTCCTTTATGATGCGGTCGATATCCGCCTTTGTGGAGTTCACGCAGGTGAGATGCGCAATGGATTCGGTGTGGTACTTCTCCTTGATGAGCGTTACAAGCTCCCTTGTGGAGCAGCCTGCCGCTGTGCCACCTGCGCCGTAGGTCACGCTGATGAAATCGGGATGCAGATCGCTCAGCGCCTCCAGTGTGGAATATATCGTATCTATCGAGCCGTTCTTCTTAGGCGGGAATATCTCGAACGAGAACACCGTTCTGCCGTTTTCAAAAAGTGATGATATCTTCATTATGTCACCTCGTATCATATAACATCCGTCAGATGTTGCCCCTATACATGCAAAGAGCCGCCGTTAAGCGGTCTTGCTGGAAATTTACTCGCTGAAATGCTTCTTCAGAGCCTCTGCCAGCTGAGCGGGACAGGATGTGTTCTTGAAGCCGCAGCGGATGCCTTCAAGCCTTTCGATAACGTCCTTTACCTGCATGCCTTCGACCAGCTTGCTTATGCCCTTGAGGTTGCCGTCGCAGCCGCCCATAACCTTCAGGCTCTTCACTACGCCGTCCTCTACATCTATTATCATCTTCCGTGAGCAAACGCCACGGGGATTGTATTCTATAGTCATTCTATCTCCTTATCAGCCGTTGCTCTTTGTCCATTCATCCGCCACAGCCTTTGCCACTGCGTCTGCCACGGATTTATCCAGAGCACTCGGGATTATGTTATCCACAGTAAGCTTGTCCGCAGGGATGTGAGCAGCAATGGCATACGCCGCCGCCAGCTTCATTTCCTCGGTTATAGCCTTTGCACGAACGCTGAGCGCACCCTTGAACACGCCCGGGAACACCAGTACGTTGTTTATCTGATTGGGATAATCGCTTCTGCCCGTGCCGACGATGAAAGCACCCGACTGCTTTGCGAGATCGTAGGTGATCTCGGGATCGGGGTTCGCCATCGGGAACAGAACAGGCTTGTCCGCCATGGACTGCACCATCTCGGGAGAAACAAGATTCGGCTTTGAAACTCCCACGAACACATCTGCGCCCTTCATGGCGTCTGCAAGGCTGCCCTTGATGTTCTTCTTATTGGAAAGCTGCGCCATTTCTGCGTGCGCAGGGTTATCGTAATTATCGTCACGGTTGAGGATTCCGCAGAGATCCACCATGATAAGATCGCCCACGCCAAGCTTCAGCAGGAACTTGCCTATCGCAATGCCTGCGGAGCCTGCGCCGTTGATAACCACGGTGATATCCTGAGGCTTCTTCCCTGCCAGCTTCACGGCGTTCAGCATTGCCGCTCCCACAACTATCGCAGTGCCGTGCTGATCGTCATGGAACACGGGGATGTCAAGGCACTCCTTCAGCTTTGCTTCTATCTCGAAACAGCGGGGCGCTGAGATATCCTCAAGATTTATGCCGCCGAAGCTGTCCGAGATAAGCTCGATGGTGCGAACTATCTCATCGGGATCCTTGCTCTTTATGCAAAGGGGGAAAGCGTCCACATCGGCGAACTCCTTGAAAAGGCAGCACTTGCCCTCCATGACGGGCATTCCCGCCAGACCGCCGATATCGCCCAGACCCAGCACCGCCGTGCCGTCTGTGATAACGGCAACGAGGTTGTTCCTGCGGGTGAGCTTGTAGGAAAGCTCGGGATCCTTTGCTATTTCAAGACAGGGCTGTGCAACGCCGGGGGTATACGCCAGCGAAAGATCCTCTCGTGTTTCGATCTTCGCACGGGAAACTACCTCAAGCTTGCCCTGCCATTCATAATGCTTTTCCAATGCCTGCTGTTTGATATCCATTTCTTTTGTCTGTCCTTTTTTATATCTGTATGTATTTTAAGCCTTGCCCTTATAATTCAGTATCTGATTGAGAGAATCCTCAGGGGTAAGGTTTGAGCCGATCTGTATAGCATAGTGGTTATAGAAGCCGTGGAAATCCGAGCCGCCTGTCGTGATGAGATCATGCTGTGCTGCGATATCCAGAAGCTGCTGCTTCTCCTTCTCATCCGCACTGGTGTGCCATACCTCAACGCCGTCCAGCTCGCCTGCCTTTGCAAGCTCGGAGAGAAGCTCAAAGCTGTCATATACCTTAGGATGCGCCATTACCGAGATGCCGCCGCTGGCTCTGATAAGAGTTGTAACGAAATGCACATCGGGATAGAAATCCGCCTCGGTCTTTACCTCCTCGGCGCAGATACCGTGATTTCTGTCGAATATGGAATCATAAACCTCGCCGTAAAGCTCGGTGGTGTAGCCGTAATCCATCAGTGCGTGCATGATGTGGCATTTGTATATAGCCTTGCTGCCTGCGGAATAACGCAGTATGCTCTCCAGTGTGATGGGGTATTTCTCCAGCACCTTCATCGCCATGCGCTTGCCGAGATTCATCCTGCCCTCGGAGGTGCGCAGGCATAAGCCTTCCAGTCTGTCAGGCTTCTGGGGCATGTAACAGAGGATATGTACCTTTCTTCCGCGCTCGCCGTCAAATGCAGAGAACTCCACGGCAGGTATTACATTTACGTTGTATCTCTTGCCGAGAACCGCCGCCCTCGAAGAGGATGCAAGGCTGTCGTGATCGGTGATGGCGAGATAGCGCACATCGTCCCTGTCAGCCTGTCTGATGATATCTGAGATGCCGAGGGAACCGTCGGAAATAGTGGTGTGACAATGTAAGTCTGCTTTCATATTTTCTTTCTCCTCAGAGCAATTTCAGCGATCCGCATACCTTGGGCATACAAATTGCCATTAAATATTATACACCCTTTTAACAAATAATGCAAGCGTTTTCCAAAAGTTTCTGACAAAAATATGCAAAAATCCCCATCGGCGTACCAATGGGGAAAGGTTCTTATTTCAGCTATCCTGCGGCTGATGTCAGCGCTCGGAGCGCCTGCACCACAGCAGCATCGCACCAATACACAGGGAAAACGCCGCCACCGCAGTGACCGCCCTCACGGGTGTGGATATCTCAGGCAGGTGCATCAGCAGGAAATCAGGAAGATTTGCCGCTGCGTGAGTTATTACCGCCGCCCTCAGCGAGCCTGTTTTCACATACACGATACCGAGCAGCAGACCCATCACCGTTGCGCCAATGGCGAGAGCAGGTCCGCCTGCCATGATGTGCATGGCGCCGAATATCGCAGCGCTGAGGATGAGAGCAGTGCGCTCGGAAAAGCGCTGCTTCAGGCCGTCAAGCATTATCCTGCGGTAGAGAAGCTCCTCAGCTATCGGCGCAAGGATCAGCAGGTTTGCTACCATCATAACCATGCCGAGCCACGGCAGCTTTGCGGAAAAATGTGCCACGCTGTTCTGTATCATACCCGAATTGCCCTCGGCAAGCATGGAGAATCCCACCGAATACAGGAACGCCGCCACGCAGGGCAGGATGCACTTCTTCAGCACTTCCCTGCTGTCGCTTTCGGGCAGGGGCTTTGTCTTTTTCGCTGCAAATACTATGCACATTATGCCGATGAAGATGATGTTTGAAATGAGCGTCACAAGCAGGATGTTGTCCATCGTCCACTCATTGAGCGCCGCATCGTCACGGATGCCGCCTGCCACGGCGCATATCGTCATACAAAGCTGCACGACGAACTGCAAAACAAAATTCAGCAGCACCCACAGCACGCATTTAATTATCTGCTTCATTCTCCTCGTCCTCGCTCTCCACATATTCAAGGATGTCTCCGGGCTGACATTTCAGCACCCTGCATATCGCATTCAGGGTGGAAAAGCGTATCGCACTCACCTTGCCCGTTTTCATTTTGGAGAGGTTTACATTCGCAACGCCCACCTTTTCCGAAAGCTCGTTGAGGGATATCTTCCTGTCCGCCATCACTCTGTCAAGTCGTAAGATTATAGCCATACCGCACCGCCTTTACAGAGTTTCGTCCGATTCCTGCTGCAGCTTGCAGCCGTAGTTGAACACATACGCAAGCGCCGCTAAAAACGCTCCGAACACGAACGGAGCAAGATCAGGAAGCTCATCTATCATTCCTATCCCCTCACATCCGTTCACCGAAAGGCACTGCAGAACCATATTCAGCACAAATCCCACAGCGCCTGCGGTCATCATCACACAGCCTGCGCCTTTCAGCTTATCTGCGATATCATAGCGGAACGGTGTTTCGCCGTCCCTGAGGCTCCTGAATATCTTCGCACCAAAGCCGAGAGCTATGATATAGCCGAGGCATATCACGCACAGCGAAGCAACGGATATCATGCCGCCAACGGTGTTGAACTCTGCCGTCAGCTCGACGCCTGCCGCACCTATCACCAGAAACAGACCCAGCAGCGAAACGCATGCTATCATAATTATACGCACCACATTCGCACCGCAGTGAAATGCTCTGCACATCTTAATAAAACGCTGCTTTTCCTGTTCGAGCGTTCTTTCTGTAATATCAACTGTCTTAGCCATTTCATGTTCTCCTTTCATATATCAGAGTGTCTCGTCAGATTCCTGCTGCAGCTTGCAGCCGTAGTTCATCACATAGGACATGATGCCCAGCAGCACACCTATGAAAATATTTCCCACTGCTATAAAGGCGTAATAGTGGCATATATCGCCAAAGGCTTCAGAAAAAATGTGAGAAATGCTCTGTAACAGAATACCGAGCAATCCGCTCATCGCAAGTGCAATCGAAGCGCCCTTCACTTTGTCTGCAATGTCATATCGGAACGGAGTCTCGCCGCTTCTGAGGGACTTGAATATCGCACGACCGAAGTTCAGC
>JAZSEG010000229.1:0-2914 GCA_045531575.1 Oscillospiraceae bacterium
AACCTGCCGCCCGTGCAACGAAACAATAAAATACCACATAATATTGATGATATCGCATTATAACGAGGATTTTTCAATTTTCATCATCAATAAATTTGATTTCATCCACGGGCGGCAGATTGCCGCCCCTACGGATAAATGGTATTACAATGCGTTTTGTAGGGGCGACCTGCGGTCGCCCGTTTATCAGGATGCGCATTTTGGGCGGGCGGCCACAGGTCGCCCCCACGATGAAACCATATTTATATTCGTGCGTCAAATTCCTATTTGCCAACAACATCAAAAGGAGAACAAAACTATCTGCCGTGAGGAAAACAACGCAAGCAATAACACATAATAAGTAAGTATTAAAAAATCTACATACAGAGAGTCGGGAGAGAAGTGCGCAGATGCAAGGCAGCCATGCGACGGCTAGGCTTAGTGCCTGCCGTCGTATGGCTAACGCGGCAGATGCGTGCTTATCGCCCGATGCAGGAGGTAATTATGAGTAAAGTATTAATCATCGGCTGCGGCGGCGTGGCTAATGTCGCTATCAGAAAGTGCTGTCAGGTGAGCGAGGTGTTCACCGAGATTTGCATCGCAAGCCGCACAAAGAGCAAGTGCGACGCTCTCGCAGAGAAGCTGCGCCCCACCACATCCACCGTTATCACCACCGCACAGGTGGACGCTGACAACGTTGACGAGCTTATCGCACTCATCAACGCTTACAAGCCTGAGCTTGTAATGAACATCGCCCTGCCCTATCAGGACCTCACCATCATGGACGCCTGCCTTGCCTGCGGCGTGAACTACATGGACACTGCAAACTATGAGCCTGAGAACATCGACGACCCCGAATGGCGTGCAGTCTACGACAAGCGCTGCAAGGAGGAGGGCTTCTCCGCATACTTCGACTATACATGGCAGTGGGCGTACAAGGAGAAGTTCGAGAAGGCAGGTCTTACTGCGCTGCTCGGCAGCGGCTTTGACCCCGGCGTTACTCAGGCTTACTGCGCATACGCTCAGAAGCATGAGTTCGATACCATCGAGACTATCGATATCCTTGACTGCAACGGCGGCGACCACGGCTATCCCTTTGCAACAAACTTCAATCCCGAGATAAACCTGCGTGAGGTATCCGGTCCCGGCAGCTACTGGGAAAACGGCAAGTGGGTGGAGATCCCTGCCATGAGCATCAAGCGTGAATACGACTTCGAGGAAGTGGGCATGAAGGATATGTATCTTCTCCACCACGAGGAGATAGAGTCCCTTGCAAAGAACATCCCCGATGTAAAGCGCATCCGTTTCTTCATGACATTCGGTCAGAGCTATCTCACCCACATGAAGTGCCTTGAGAACGTGGGAATGCTCTCCACCACACCCATCATGTACGAGGGCAAGGAGATAGTTCCCATCCAGTTCCTGAAGGCGCTGCTGCCCGATCCTGCGTCCCTCGGCCCCCGTACAAAGGGCAAGACCAACATCGGCTGCATCTTCACAGGCAAGAAGGACGGCAAGGACAAGACCTACTACATCTACAACGTCTGCGACCATCAGGAGTGCTACGCCGAGGTGGAATCACAGGCTATCTCCTACACCACAGGTGTTCCTGCAATGTGCGGAGCTCTCATGCTGCTGACAGGCAAGTGGAACAAGGCAGGCGTGTACACCGTGGAGGAGTTCGATCCCGATCCTTATATCGAGGCTCTTGACAAGTATGGACTTCCCCACCGTGAGAGCCAAGCTCCCGTGCTGGTGGACTGACATGACATCACAGGAAAGGATACTCGCCGCAGATCTGCCCACGCCCTGCTATATCATCGACGAGGCAAAGCTCATCGAAAACGGCAGGGTGCTGAAGGGCGTTCAGGAGCGCACAGGCTGCAGGATACTTCTTGCACAGAAGGCGTTTTCGAATTTCGACCTCTACCCTGCCCTTGCGCCGTACCTCGCAGGCACGGAGGCGAGCGGTCTGTTTGAAGCAAGGCTGGGCGCAGAGTATATGCCCGAAAAGGAGTGCCACGTTTTCTGCGCCGCTTACCGTGAGAGCGAATTTGCGGAGCTGCTGAAATACGCCGACCACATCGTGTTCAACTCGCCCTCGCAGCTGAAGAAGTTCGGCGCTGCGGCAAAGGCTGCAGGCAAGTCCGTGGGACTTCGCATAAACCCCGAATGCTCCACGCAGGAGGGTCACGAGATATACGACCCCTGCGCAAAAGGCAGCCGCCTCGGCACGACCCTTGCCCAGTGGGAGAGCCTGATGACGGAGGAGCTTATCGGGCTGCTGGACGGTCTGCACTTCCACACCCTGTGCGAGCAGGATTCCGATGCGCTGGAGATAACACTGGATGCGTTTGAAGCGAAGTTCGGCGCATATCTCAGCCGCATGAAGTGGCTGAATATGGGCGGCGGTCATCACATCACCCGTGAGGGTTACGACATCGGTCGGCTTGAGCGCTGCATACTGCGCATGCGTGACAGAGGTCTGACGGTGTATCTCGAGCCTGGGGAGGCTGTTGCGCTGAACGCAGGCTATCTGCTGACCGAGGTGCTTGACACGCTCACGAATGGCGATACGGATATCGCGATACTGGATATGTCGGCTGCCTGCCACACGCCCGATGTCATTGAGATGCCGTACCGTCCGCCGCTATACGCTTCGGGCGAGGCAATGGAAAAGGCTTACACATATCGTCTGGGCGGCCCCACCTGCCTTGCAGGAGATATCGTTGGGGACTACAGCTTTGACGCTCCCCTCGCCGAGGGCAGCCGTCTTGTCTTTGAGGACATGGCGATATACTCCACCTGCAAGAACAACACCTTCAACGGTATGCCCCTCCCCGATATATGGCAGGCATGCACCGACGGCTCTTTCAGGCTGCTGGCACGCTTCGGTTATGAGGATTTCAGATATCGTCTGGGCAGCGGAGAAAAG
>JAZSEG010000135.1:0-5857 GCA_045531575.1 Oscillospiraceae bacterium
GCCTGTTTGGACGTTCGTTCGCAGAACGAACGTAGCGTTGACGGCTACGCCGTCAATGCGCTCACTCCTCATTCCTAATTAATTTGAAACGCTCCGCGTTTCAAATTCCGATTTGACAGCGCTTTAAACGTTTACAAAAAAATTTCCCAAACCCCTTGAAAACGTTTTCAAAATATGCTATACTAATCTCAATGGGCGGTGACGGAGGTTTGCCGTGCCGCAGTATAACGACGAAAACAGAAAGGGAATTTCATCATGGAACACAAGATCTACTCACTCGAAATGGGTCCTGCAAAGTGCGCTGTCGATCTCGGCGACGGAAGCGAGCGCGGCGAGTACGTTAATCAGGACTATATCCTCCACAAGATGGGCAGACCCCACCGTGGAATCAGCCTTATGTACTGCTACTATCCTCTGGACAAGACCTGGCCTGTAAGAGCACGTGACGCTTTCGCAGATCAGGAGGTATCCTTCCAGTGGGATTATCCTTACGACGATTATTTCACCTATAAGGGCGGTATCGGCGGCACAACCGACGACGAGCCTTTCACCTGCATGAAGGATGTCCGCCGCCACGGTCAGGATGTCATCCTCACCATGACAGTTGATCCCAACCTTACTGACGATTACCTCATAAAGATCGCTCAGGAGCTGAGAACATACGGCCGTATGCAGCTGCGCATCAACCATGAGGCTACAGGCAACTGGTTCAGCTTCAACAAGCGTGCTTCCTATCAGGAGGTTGCAGACTTCTATGTTCGTTTCCATGATATCATCGCAAAGGAAGCTCCCAATGTAAAGACTATCCTCTGCATCGGCGGCGTTGAGCATCCCGAAAAGGGCGGCGAGATCGAGATGGAGAAGGAGTTCGCAGAAGCTGTTCGTGCTACAGATATCTGGTCTGTTGATAAGTACATGGCTCTGCACTGGGGCTGGCCCTATGATGTGGCTGAGCCCGGCGGCACCTCCTTCGGCAGAAGCAAGGTATCCGATACATATAACCTCACCAAGATGTCCGAGAAGCGCTACAGAGAGCTTTGCGGCGGCGTGAAGAAGCCCATGGTAATGAGCGAGTTCAACGCTGACGGCGATGTTACAGGTCCCTACGAGCAGGCAGAGATGATAAAGGAATTCTGCGATCTGCTGAAGAACGACGAGGATCAGGGCTGGTTCAACGGCTTCACCTTCTATCAGTTCCGTGACCGTGGCAGACTGGGTCTTGAGATCGAGGATCCCAACAATGCCAACGTGGGCATCGAGCAGCCTGCTATGAAGACCTATAAGGAGATCATCCACGACGAGTACTTCTACCCCACAATGAAGCAGGGCGAGGAGATCGCACTCCCCGCAAAGCTCCGCTGGGGTGGCTCCGAGGACAGCACAGGCCTTGCTATCCCCCTCCACTTTGAGAAGAATCCCGTATTCTGCGAGCTTACCTTCGACGAGCCGCTGAACCTGATGATGGAGATCAACGGTAAGTGGTTCTACAAGTCCCCCGAGGCTAAGACCATCGACCTGATGTCCGCATTCTACGAGAAGCCTCTGGATGGTGAGGCTGACCTTACTCTGAAAATCTTCGCTCCTCCCGCAAGCGGCGAGAACGATCCTTCTCAGGGCGAGGACTGGCAGACAAACTACTACACCACCATCAACAAGCTGCCTGATATCCGCATCAGATATGCAGCTATACTCCCTGCAGTAAAGTAATTCCAAGCATAGATTCACCCGCCGTTTTCACACGACGGGTGATGTGCTGAAATAACAAAAATTTCTTTGAATATTTTTTTGCAACCTTTTGAATCGATGCATAGTGTTATCTGCGGTGAGCGAAATGCGCAGAACATTTATGCTCCCCACTTACAGAGGTATCAGATATGAACTACAAAACAGATTTCGACGCACTGCTTAAAGGTCTGGAAGAGAAAAAGACAGACCCTGACAGACTTGTCACAGACGACCCTACCCCGAACACTCAGCGCCTTTTCGATTTTCTTAAGGAATGCTACGGAAAGAAGCACATCTCCGGTCAGCAGTACCTTTTCGAAAGCGAGCTTGAAGATCTGGTGTACTACCGCCACTGCGGAAAGATACCTGCCATCAGAGGCTATGACTTCATGGGCATAAGCGGTCTCGGCGGCGGTTACGATCAGATAGAACGTGCGCTGGACTGGGCAAGAAACACAGGCGGCATACTCACTATGTGCTGGCACTGGTACGCTCCCGATGATATGAACGATCACAAAAAGCTTGCTGCGTTCTATTACAAGACCACAGGCTACGATCGCAAGACAGGCTTCGATATGCTGCGTGCCGTGGAAGACGGAACTCCCGAAAACGAGTTCGTCATCCATGAGATCGATCTTGTAGCTGAACAGCTGAAGCGCTTTGAGGCTGAGGATATCCCGATAATCTGGCGCCCGCTGCACGAATCAAACGGCGGCTGGTTCTGGTGGGGCAACCGAGGCGAGGAAGTGGCTGAGGGCGAGGAAAGACCAAGCGTCGCAGCCTATAAGAAGCTCTGGTACATGATATTCGACCGCATGATGTACCACCACAAACTGAAGAATCTCATCTGGGTGTGGAACGGTCAGAGCAAGGAAATGTCGGTGCATCCGAATACCTTCGATCTTGCGGGAGAAGATATCTACTGTGATCCGCCGCATCATGGCTCTCAGGCGGAAAAGTTCCGTGAGGAGCTTTCCTACGGTCACGGCAAGATGCTGACCCTCTCCGAGTGCGGAAGCATCCCCGATCCCGATGAGATGGCAAAGGATAACGCCATGTGGCTGTGGTGGCTTCCCTGGTGGGGACAGTTCGTCTACGACATCGGCGAGGACAGAAGACCGTTCCTTGACGAAAACGGCATGCCACGCCCCAACCCAAGATACATGGATGAGGAATTCATGCGCCGTGTATTCAACGACGAACGTGTGGTTACTCTCTGTGACCTTCCCTGGTACGACGAGAAAAAGCACCGTCTGCCGACGGCACTGCTGAAAAATCTCGCCAATGCCGAGGAAAAATAAATAAACAGGAACAAAAAAGATCAAAAACCGAAAGGAAAGAAACAACATGAAAAAGTTTATGACTATCGCAGCTATCCTTGCTGCACTCACACTTACCGTAACAGGATGTTCCAAGGGCAACGAAAGCTCCTCTGACGTTACATCCGAAGCAGGCTCCTCAACAGTTGAGTCCACTGTTGACGCAGGCGCAGCTGAGGAAGATACCGCTGACGCAGGCGCCTCCGATACCGAGAACGAGTCCGCTCTGACAGCTCTCAACATGGCTGCAAACGCACTCTCCGCTACCGAGTGGCCCGCTATGATGGAGATCCCCGACGCTGAGACAGCTTCCATGCTGCTGGGTATCGATGTTACTCTCTGCGAGGACTACTACCTCTCCACTCAGCTGATGAGCGCACAGCTCAACGAGATCATCATCGTTAAGCCCACAGCAGGCAATGAGGCAGCAGTTAAGGAGCAGCTTGACGCTCACTTTGCATACATCAAGGACGGCGCTGCTTTCTATCCCGCACAGGAAGAGTCCGCTGCAGGCTCTGTTCAGGGCGAGACTGAGGATGGCTATATGTATATCATCGTTCACGCTGAGGGTGCTGCTATCGAGGAGTCCCTTCTGACAAACCCTCCTGCTGAGATGCCTTCCGCAGATGTAGCTCCCGAGGAGGATATGGACGCAGGCATGGAGCCTATGCTTCCCATGTCCCTGACAATGTCTGATGCAGCTTATGCAGCTGTTGAGTGGCCCTCTATGATGCCTGTTGACGATCCTGAGCTTGCACTCAGCTTCTTCGGCATCGACACCGCTCTCTGCGAGGATTACTACATCGCAAACCAGCTCATCTCTGCTCAGCTCAACGAGATCATCATCGTTAAGCCCGTTGCAGGTGCAGAGGCTGACATCCAGGCACAGCTGGACGCTCACTTCGATTATATCAAGACCGACGCTGCATTCTATCCTGAGCAGGAGCCTTCCGCTGAGGGCGCTGTAATGGGCGAGTTCGACAACGGCTACAAGTATATCTTCGTACACGAGTTCGGCTCTGTGGTTGCTGACGCTGTTGCAGCTTCCATCCTTGCATAATCAATACTGAATTAAACATTCGGGGAGACATACGTCTCCCCGTTATTTTTATTCCGCAAGCACCGTCAGTGCCCTTGCCATGCTCTCTCCCAGAAGCTCCGCACAATAAAGCGCTTCGTCAAGAGAATTTGCATGACTGCCCACCTCGATAAGCAGCGAACCTGTGGTAATGTGCTGATTATAGTTACGATAATCGAACAGCACCGCCCGTGCAAGCTCGGGATACATCGCTCCCGAGAAATTCTGTATCAGTGCGGCGAGCTTGTAATTCTCCATGTAATGCGGCATATTGAAGCGACCGTCATCACAACCTGCGATTATCATGAACTGCGCTGCACTGCGACCATCGATCTCCGCAACGGGAGCGATTCGGGTGCCATCCGCTTCCGCTATTGCGTCACGGTGGAGGTCTATAACCACCTTGATGCTCGGATACTCCTCCAGTGCGGCACGGATGGTGGCCTCACTGCGGTCGTACGAGCCTGTATAGGACGGATGATCGTGTACCGTGCCGTCATGAAGCACCGAGATACCGTTATCGGCAAGCGTCTGCGCCAGCACCTCGCCCACTGCTATCATATTGTGTTCGGGATCCTGCGTGCGTGTCGGAAAATCCGCATCATAATAGCTGCGGCTGTATGGCTCGAAGCTTTCGGTGGTGTGGGTGTGAACGATCAGCACCTGCGGCTCTTCAGAATGCAATTCGATATCGAGATCGGGCATCTCATCGGCAGCCGAGAGCAGCTCAGTATCCGTTACATGTGTGCAGTTTCTCACCTGTGCCCCACTGGCAAGGGTTATGTAACCGATGCTGTCACTCGTTCCATAGGTGCGGCGCACCGTTGCTCCGCTGTGAGTACCCTCTGCTGTATAATCAAGTCCGTCGTCAAAAAATGTAATATTCTGTGTTATCACCTGTGCAGACGGCTGCGGCTCGTCCGCTTCGGGTTCTGATGTCTGCGATGGCTCTTCGCTCTCCGTGATGATAAGCTTCTGCGGTGCTTCATGCGTAATAACAGGCGGCTCGTCCACTTCTGCAGAAGTAATGACCTCTGCTTCTTCTGTCAGCGGGATATCCACACCTGCCGAGAGATACGCTGTCCGCCTTGTGATATCCGCTGCTGCGAGAAATGCCTCACCTGCCGTCGCTCCCGAGAGCATAAGCGTGCATGGTACCATCGCAGTGACTGCCGCAGCTGCAAATATGTTTCGTATCTTCATTTTTATAACCTCCGTTTTTTCGTCTTTGTAAAATAAGTATTGACCGAAACATGGTTTTATGCATATAAATTTTCCACTGCCGAATTATTTGCCTGATATCGGGCAGAATAAGACCGTGGAAGTGCATATTTCCGCATACGAACGCTTTGAAGCGACAAGGAGAATTGATATGAAGAGATTTTTAGCAATTGCTGCTGCAGCAGCACTAATGCTCAGCCTCACCGCGTGCGGCGGCACAAGAGATGGTAATTCCGATGCGGGCAGCTCTACCGTTACCTCGGGCGACAACAGCGGCGGCACAGCGGCCAACGGCTCTGCCGATGACAAGGACGGCGGTATGAACAACACAAACAGCGACAACGGCGGTAATGCAGGTGGCAATGGTGGCGGTAACGCAGGCGGCAACGGCGGTGGCAACGCAGGTGGCAACGGCGGTGGTAATGCAAGTGGCAACGGCGGTGGTAATGCAAGTGGCAACGGCGGTGGTAATGCAAGCGGCAACGGCGGTGGTAATGCAAGCGGCAACGGCGGT
>JAZSEG010000110.1:0-11329 GCA_045531575.1 Oscillospiraceae bacterium
TGGTTAATGGGCAGGTCGAGGATGATCTTCACGCCCCTGGCATGGCACAGGTCGATCAGCTCCTGCAGATCCTCCATCGTGCCGAACTGCTCGTCTATGCTGTAGTAATCCGCCACGTCGTATTTGTGATAGGATGGGGAGGTGAATATGGGAGTCAGCCATATTCCCTCGGCACCGAGACTTTTTCCCGATGCGGGATCGCCATCGTTTATGTAATCAAAGCGGTCTATTATGCCCCGTATGTCGCCGATGCCGTCGCCCTCCGAATCGGGAAAGGAGCCTACGAATATCTCGTAGAACACACGGGAATTACCCATTTCCGAGCCGACAGGGGAGAGCGCTTCCTCTGCGAGGATGAATTCGTTTGCTGCCGCAGCCTCCTCGGTATCGGGAGCGTCTGTGGTCTCTGTTGATGAAGTGCTGCCGTCCGAACAGCCGCACAGCAGCAATGACGCAGCTGTCAGCAGGCATAAAAGCTTATTTCTTTTCATGGCAGATGTCCTTTCATGTTGTTGCTATCATTATACTACAGATCGGGCAGATTTGCAATATTGCAGGCGATGATGTTACATTTTTATGTTTCCTATTGCTTTTTTTTACAGTATGTGATATAATAATTAATATAGATATTTTAATTAGTATTGTAACATACAGTATCTGTATGTTTGTCTGGAGGAATTGAAATTATGAACGGTAACGGCGTTACCATTTCGGGAGAGGCAAGATCCACCCGTGTTCTTGTGGTAGACGATAACGCTATTCTGCTCAGGACTGTAAAGGATATGCTGTCAGATAACTATCAGGTCTCGATCGCAGTTTCGGGTGCGCAGGCATTTATGGCAATAGAGAAGAATATGCCTGATATCATAATCCTTGATTACGAGATGCCTATCGTTGATGGCGAGGAGGTATTCCGTCTGCTGCGTGATGATGAAAAATCCCGTGATATACCTGTCATATTCCTCACCGCTTCTGCGGACAGAGAGGTCGTGACAAGGCTTGTAAGCCTCAATCCCGATGGATATATGCTCAAGCCGCCCAATAAGCAGAAGATGATCGATATGATCGAGAGCATACTTGCTAAAAAATAATATTCAGGCGGCAGCACGGAGTACAGAAAAGTACGTCGTTGCTGCCGTTTTTGTCTTAACGGCGGAGGTACGCTATGACTCATATTTTTATCATAAACCCGTTTGCGGGCAACAAGACCTTTGCGGATGACCTGCGCACGAAGCTGGATACTATCAAGGATCTGAAATACTTTGTGTTCAACACGAGATACGCAGGCTATGAGACCGAGCTTGTGAAAAAGATACAGCACATATTCGAGGGAGAAAAGCTGCGCTTTTACTGCTGCGGCGGCTCAGGCACCATGCGCAATATGCTGGCAGGCTTTGAGGATCTGAGCGATGCAGAGGTCGCATTTTTCCCCTGCGGACTCACCAATGATTTCCTGAAGATGTTCGGCAAGGACGAGCAGCGCTTCCATCAGATAGAGGAGCTTATCAACGGCGATGTCATCAAGGTGGACTACATAAAGACCAACCATGGAGTGTCGCTCAATACCCTCTCCACGGGACTGGACAGTAACTGTGTGGATAAGATGAATGAATACCGCATACTGCGCTTTGTCGGAGAGTCGATGCCGTATTACGTTTCCACGCTGTATTCCATATTTGTATCAAAAACGCTTGATTATGAGATCACACTGGATGATGAGATGTTTACGGGAAGATTTGCTGAGATCTTTATCGGAAACGGCTGCGTTTTCGGCGGAAATATGTATTTTGCCGAGGATACCTGCGTTGATGACGGCAGGGCGATATACAGGCTTTCGGGAAACAAGAGAGGCTTTCCGCTGCTGCCGACGCTCATGGCGCTTACAGGCAAAAAACACGACAAGGTAAAGCGGCTGATGCAGGGCGGTGAGTGCAGCAGGATAAACATCCGCCGTCCCGACGGCTCGCCGTTCACTATAAACCTTGACGGTGATCTTGTAAAGAATATCACTGAATGTGATGCAGAGATAGTGCATAAGGGGCTCAGCTTTGTGGTGCCGAAAGGGGTGAGGGCATGACGAATTCTTTCAAGACAGGCGCACGATGCAATCTGTATTTTTGTATATTTGAGATGCTTGTGAGCGTGGTGATGAGCCTGTGCTTCAAACGGCTGCCGCTGCTGGGCGTTGTAATATTTGCCGTGCCTGCCGCAGCTATTGCAATAATGTTCGGCGTGAATATCCATAAGAAATTCATAAGCGAGAAAGTGCATAAGCGTATACAGAGCCTTGTGTTCTTCTGGGTGAACGGAATGCTTTCGGTTTCGTTTGATTCGGCGCAGGTGTTCATGTATGCTACTCTGTTCAGCGCTATAACGATCTTTGTTTTCCTTGACCCTGACATCTCCCGCTTCCACATGGTGGTGTCTGTGCTGGTGGCGTTTGTCGTGGCGGCTATTGTAAGCATATACACAGGCTCACAGCAGACCATGTTTGCGTACACCTTCGGTACAGTGGTAATGCTCGTAACGAACTGGGTCATACTCAGTATGACTAACATCATAAGCTTTCAGCAGCGCCAGAATTATGAGCAGGAGCGAAGCCTTGACGATCTTCTCAAGGTAGTTGAGGCAAAGTGCGATCAGGCTCAGGAGGCTACACGAAGCAAATCCCGCTTCCTTGCGAATATGTCCCACGAGATCAGAACTCCCATCAATGCAGTGATGGGCATGAACGAGATGATACTCAGGGAGAGCAGAGAGCCTGAAATCTGCAACTATGCAGGCGAGGTGAAGATAGCGGCGGAATCGCTGCTGGGTATCGTTAATGATATCCTTGATATCAGCAAGATCGAGGCAGGCAAGCTGGAGCTGCTTTCCGTGAGCTACAGCGTAAAGCAGGTCATCAATGATATGTATAACCTTTTCCGCTTCAAGGCGCAGGGCAAGGGTCTGCGCTTTGAGGTGATCGCAGATGAAACGCTTCCTTCTAAGCTCAGGGGCGATGATGTAAGGCTGAAGGAGATCCTTTCAAATCTTATCAGCAATGCGATAAAATATACACACGAAGGCAGCGTGACCTTTGAGGTGAGATACCTCGGCGAGGGAAAGCTGCATTTCAGCGTAAAGGATACGGGCATTGGCATCCGTGCGGAGGACGCCGACCGCCTGTTCAACGCCTTCGACAGAATGGATGAGCAGCGCAACCGCAGCATCGAGGGCACAGGTCTCGGACTCAATATTACCTGCACGCTGCTCAGGATGATGAATACCGAGCTTGGCTTTGCCAGTGTGTACGGAGAAGGCTCGGAGTTTTCCTTCGTGCTGGAGCAGCAGGTGGAGGATCCCACTCCCATCGGTGTGCTGCAGCTGCAGAGAGAGCATGAAAGCAAGGCTTATTCGGCGGAATTCACCGCTGAATGGGCGAAGGTGCTCGTGGTGGATGACAACGAAATAAACCGCACGGTGTTCAGGCAGCTTCTGAAGAAAACAGGCGTTCAGATCACAGAGGCGGCAGGCGGCAGAGAGAGTCTGGAGCTTGTTAAGACCACTGCGTTCGATGTTATCTTCATGGATCACATGATGCCTGAGATGGATGGTGTTCAGGCGCTTCAGGCAATGCGTGAGATGGAGGATAATCTCAGCAGCGGTGCGCCTGTGGTGGCGCTCACTGCAAATGCGGTGGCAGGTGCGGAGGAATATTACCTCGGCGTAGGCTTTGACGGCTTCCTTTCAAAGCCTATCGATCACAAGCGGCTGGAGCTTATGCTTGTTTCGCTTCTCGGCGAGGAGAATGTGAGCATGGGCGCACCTGTGGCTGAGCCTGAGCTGACAGAAGCGATGCAGCTCCCCGAGATAGAGGGCTTCGATCACGGCTATGCAAGGCTGCATCTGAAGGAGGACGAGCGCATCCTCGAAACCCTGCGCATGTTCAGAAGCTCCATCAAAAAGGACGCAGCAGTGCTTTGCAGCTATTTCGACGAACTGGATGAGCGCATCGACAGTTATCGCATAAAGATACACAGCATGAAGAGCAGCGCCGCTCTCGTGGGCATAGTAAGCCTTGCGGGAATGGCTATGGTATTGGAATCCGCAGCGAGAAACAATGAGACCTCTGTTATAAGGTCGCTGCATCCTGTGTTTATCGAGCGCTGGCTGGGGTATTACGCAAGTCTTTCTGTGGTGGCGAAGGAAAAGACTCCCGAAATGTCTGCGGATGAGCATAAGCAGGAGGTGGATGAGATATTCATGAAGATCCACTCCGCCGCCGATGATATGGATGTGGATGCTCTTGACAGCCTTTCCGCAGAGCTTGAAAAGTTCGCTTTTTCTGCCGAAATGTCGGAAAAGGTGGAGCATATCCGCTCGCTGATACTGGATTTCCGCATCGAGGAGATCCTGGAGCATGAGCTGCTGAGCTGATGAAAATTTTCTGAAAAAAGTGTTGACAAAATCCGAACACGGTGATATACTGTATTACAACAAGTGAATAACCTAAACCGTTGAAGCGGAGATAACGGCAATGATGCCTTTACAGAGAGCCTGTGGTGCTGAGAGTCAGGTAAGAAACAAGTTGTCAAATGGACCGCTGAGGGCGCAGTCAAATGTACTATGGTACAGAGTATTCTGCGACGTGTGGGCATACGTCAGTTGCCGGGGATATGCAGGTATCCCGCTAAGCGCACAGCGTCATTGCTGTGAATCAAGGTGGCACCACGGATAAGCTTTTATTCGTCCTTGACAGAAAGAGTAGTATCTTTCTGTCGGGGACGTTTTTGTTTTCGGCAGAATGGTATAGTTTTATGGAGGATGATATCATGTTTCTGCTTACAAAACGATGGCGTGGCTGAATGACTTCGGAACAAACAATATAACTAAATCACTATTTACGGAGGAATTTATCATGACATACAACAATTTTGAATTCGATACCTATTTCAAGAACTACCCCGATCAGAACGGCTATTTCGGCAGATACGGCGGAGCATATATCTCGGAGGATCTGAAGAAGGCTATGGAGGAGATAACCGAGGCGTATTTCACCATCTGCAAATCCTCTAAATTCATCGGTGAACTGCGCAGGATACGCAGGGAATTTCAGGGCAGACCCACGCCTATATCCTATCTGGAGCGACTTTCGGGCAGTCTCGGCAACGTGCAGCTTTATGTAAAGCGTGAGGATCTCAACCACACGGGCGCACACAAGCTGAATCACTGCATGGGCGAGGCGCTGCTTGCGAAATACATGGGCAAGAAGAAGGTCATCGCCGAAACGGGCGCAGGACAGCACGGTGTTGCTCTGGCGACTGCTGCGGCGTATTTCGGACTGGAGTGCGATATCTACATGGGCAGCGTTGATATCAAAAAGCAGGCTCCCAATGTGGCGAGAATGAAGATACTCGGCGCAAACGTCGTGGAGGTAACTCACGGACTTGCAACGCTGAAGGAGGCTGTTGATGCGGCGTTCGAGGCTTATGCAAAGGAATACAAGGACGCCATCTACTGCATCGGCTCAGTTTTAGGACCGCATCCGTTCCCGATGATGGTGCGTGATTTCCAGAGCGTTGTGGGAATCGAGGCGAGGGAGCAGTTCCTTGATATGACAGGCGAGCTTCCCGATGCGGTGGTTGCATGCGTGGGCGGCGGCTCCAATGCGATGGGCATGTTCTCAGGCTTCCTTAACGACCCGGTGGAGATATACGGCATCGAGCCTCTCGGCAGAGGCGAAAAGCTGGGCGACCACGCAGCAAGCCTGAAATACGGCACGGAGGGCGTTATGCACGGCTTCAACAGCATCATGCTGAAGGACGAGAACGGCGAGCCTGCTCCAGTGTACTCTGTTGCAAGCGGTCTGGATTATCCGTCCTCGGGTCCCGAGCATGCATTCCTGCGTGACATCGGCAGGGTGAAGTACGACGTGGTGAACGATGACGAGACCATCGACGCATTCTTCACGCTCTCACGCATGGAGGGCATCATCCCCGCCATCGAAAGCTCCCATGCCGTGGCTTATGGCATAAAGCTTGCAAAGCAGATGAAGCGTGGCTCGATACTCATCAATCTTTCGGGCAGAGGCGATAAGGATATGGATTATATTATCGAGAATTACGGTATAAGATAAATCGGAATTTAAGAGGCGATAAAATGGAACATATCAACGACTTTTATAATAGCATTAATGAGGATGAAAGACTGTTGTCTCAACATGGTCAGGTCGAGTATATTACGACGCAAAAGTATATACACGACTTTCTATATGGGATCGAACAGCCAAAGATCCTTGAGATCGGTGCAGGTACAGGTCGATACAGTATAGCTCTCGCACTAGAAGGATATGCTGTAACTGCTTTCGAGCTTGTAAAACATAATATAGATGTATTAAAGAGTAAACTAACTGGCAATGAACCTATTGAAGTGATTGAGGGTAATGCTCTCGATTTATCAATGTTTCCAGACGATGCTTTTGATATGACACTTGTTCTCGGCCCCATGTATCATTTGTATACAAAAGAGGATAAGATCAAAGCCTTGTCTGAAGCGGTGCGAGTAACAAAGCATGGCAGATTTATCATGGTTGCGTATTGTATGAATGAACCTACAATAATACAGCACGCATTTCTCCATAACAATTTAAAAAGGGTACTGGAAAATAATATGATAAGCGGTGACTGGCATTGTAAAAGTGAACCCAAAGAGCTGTTTGAATTGATTCGCACAGAAGAAATCGCAGCACTTGACAGTTATGTGGATGTTGAACGTATAAAGCTTATCGCTACCGACGGTGCAACTTGTTATATGAGTGACCTCATAGATCAAATGGACGAATACACTTTTACAAAGTGGATTGAATATCACCTTGCGACTTGCGAAAGGCAGGACACTGTCGGAGCATCAAATCATACACTGGATATATTACAAAAGAAATAAACTGGATTCGATTCGTTATACAGCTTGCGGTGTTGCTTGAAAGAATAAATCGGAATTTGCCAGCGACGCAGTGACGCTACGCTTACACTGCTTACGCGGGGCACAAACTCCATTTCGCATTCCTCTAATGGGAATGCGATTTTGCTGCGCAAAACCATTACGTTTGCTACTGATCTACTTTTAAAATGCGCATTTTTCCGTAGGGGCGGCAATCTGCCGCCCGTTGCCCTGTTATGGCGGCATCCGTGCCGCCTTTTGGGGCAACTGCGCAGACATCGTGTCTGCCGCCCGAGGATGCTATAAATTATAATGTTGCAATAAATTGTTTTGTCGCACGGGCGGCAGGTTGCCGCCCCTACACAGATACGTTAATTAAAACGCACCTACAAATTCCAATATATAAATATTCCCGTGAAAGCTTTCTGCCTTCACGGGATGTTTTTTATTCAGCTGTTTCAAGTGCGTTGATAGCGGCAACCGCATCCCAGTAGAAATGCTCCTTGCCGATACGCTCTCTGAATTCCGCTCTGTCCATCACCTCGGAAACGGAGTCCTGCACGCCGCAGAAATGTATCTGGGTGCCGCTGTCCTTCAGCTGCTTGTAGAGGCTCTCCAGCTCGCCGAGGGAGATGTCGTCCGCAGTAGGCACGCCACGCATCGATAGGATGATGTGCTTTGCCTCGGAAAGCTCCGAAATGGCGCCGATGAGCTTCTCCTGCGTGCCGAAGAAAAGGGGGCCTGCAAGATACACGACCTTGCAGCTCTTCAGCTTGTCGCTGTATTTAGCGCCCTGAAGTCTGCGCTCGTCGATATCGCTTACGATGACCTTCAGCTCGCAGCTCTTTACGATGAACACCAGCATCGCAGCAACTACGCCGATGACGATGGCAACGGTCAGATCGAACACAACTGTTGCGATCATAGTGATGAGATACTGCAGGATGGAGGACTTGAACTTTTTGCCGAAGATGCTCTTTATTGCGTGCCATTCGTTCATGCGGAATGCGGTGACCATCAGCACGCCTGCCAGTGCTGCCAGCGGGATACGGCTCATAACGCCGCCCAGCAGGAACATGGAGAGGATAAGCACGATGGAATGCACGATGCTTACAAGCCTTGTCTGACCACCAGACTTGATGGCTACCGATGTACGGGCGATGGCTGCGGTCGCAGGAACGCCGCCCAGCAGCGGGATCACCATGTTGCCGATGCCCTGTGCGATAAGCTCACGCTGTGCGTCAAGGCGTTCGCCCTTCATCTTGCCTGCGGAAGCGCCGCAGAGAAGGCTCTCTATCATGCCTAGCGCCGCAACAGACACCGCAGGCATGATGAGCTGTGTGATATTTGAGAAATCAAAACCGTTTGTGATAATGCTGTCCTTTGTCACAAGGCTGCGGGGGATATCGCCTACCTCCGCCACAACGGCCTCGGGGAAAGCTATCATATTCACAACGAGCGCCACGATGATTCCCACCAGCGAGGAAGGCACGATACCGTTCCACTTCTTGGGGTAGATTATCATAATCACCATGACCAGTGCGCCGAACATCACTGCCCACCAGTTTGGAGCAAAGCTTCCCTCGCCGTTGAAATAGGAGATGATCTTCTGAATCGCATTCTCGCCGACGGATGTCGTGCCGAAGAAGTTGTCTATCTGACCCAGTGCGATGATGATCGCAATACCCGATGTGAAGCCTGTGATAACAGGCGCAGGCAGGTAGCTGACAAGCTTGCCCACCTTGCAGAGCGCAGCTACTATCAGGATGATGCCCGAGAGAAAGCCTGCCATCAGCACGCCCTTAACGCCATACTGTGCGGAAACGGAAAGCAGGATAGCCGCCATGGCACCCGTGGGACCCGATATCTGATAGGATGCGCCGCCGAGTATCGCAATGACTATACCCGCAACGATGGCGGTTATCATGCCTGCAGCGGCGTCCGCACCCGAGCTTACGCCGAATGCCAGTGCCAGCGGCAGAGCAACTGCGGCAACGGTGAGTCCTGCCATGAGGTCCTTTGCGAGGCTCTTTCCGTTGTAGCCCTTAAACTCCGTTTTCAGATCGGAGATGTACTTCTTGAACATTATAATTACCTTCTTTTCTTTTCTGTTTCTTTACCGAAAATAATTATACATCCACACAGAAATAAAGTCAATCAGCGGTAGTAACATAGTTATTCGACCAAAATGGGGCAAATTTGTATAGATTGATATGTAGTTAATGTGTAAAACCGATGAAATATACTGTATACTCTTGCAAAAACCTCTGAAATGTGCTACAATATAGCTGCAGCGGTGTAATATATTGGTTTGACCGCACCTGATTTCTGAAAGGAGTTAATCACAATGGGTTTTTTTGATGAATTACTGACTACTACCAAGAGCGTTGCTTCCACAGCAGGCAAGAAGACCGATGAAGCGGTTAAGGTATCCAAGCTGAAGGTTAAGAAGGCTCAGATCAAGTCCGATATCAAGGCAAAGCAGGAGAAGCTGGGCGCACTGGTTTACCAGATGGCTAAGGCTGACGAGAAGGACAGCGAGGCTTTCGATGCAGCTATCGCTGAGATCGACGCAGGCTACGAGGCTCTCATCGAGCTGGACAAGCAGCTGGACGAGCTTGCAGGCGCAGTTACCTGCGAGAAGTGCGGCGCAAAGACAAAGAACGATAACAACTTCTGCCCCAAGTGCGGCACAAAGCTCCCCGTTATCGAGGTGAAGGAAGAGGTTCCCGCTGAGGAGGCCGCTCCTGCCGAGGAAGCTGTTGCTGAGGCTGCTCCCGCTGAGGAAGCTAAGACAGAGGAATAATTACCGAGCGATATCAGACCTCCCTTATTCGGGGAGGTCTTTTCGTTTTGCTCAATTGACGTTTTTTTCTTGACTTCCCATCATATAAATGATATAATTAATTATGAACTGTAAGTCGGTAATAAGGGGTGGTGCGATGTGAGGATATTCATCAACGCAAGGTCACAGGATGCGGCTGACAGCATCGCTGCCGCTCTTTCTGAGCTGAATGCCGACATATTCTGCTGCTGCGATGACGATACCGCAGCTTCTGCAGAGCTTGCGGACTTTGATGTGGTGATAGTTTCCACGCCGCTCCGAACGGAATTCGGGCTGAATTTCGTTGCAGAGGCTCACCGCCGCACCCGTGCAAGCCTTATCTGCCTCGTGAAAACGGATATCGCAGACGAGGTGCAGAGCCGCATCCGCTTCACTGGCGCATTCGTGCTGCCGAGACCGTTTGCAAAGGCTCTGCTCATCCAGACCGTGAGGATGGCTCTGCTGGCAGGCGAAAACATCCGCCGCCTGGAGGATGAGAACGACAAGCTCTCCCGCAAGCTTACCGACAGCAAGCTGATAAACCGTGCGAAATGCTGCCTGATACAGTATCTCAATCTGACGGAGGAGCAGGCGCAGCAGCATATCGTGAAGCTTGCGATGGATACACGGCGCTCAAAGCTTGAGGTGGCGGAGGATATCCTGCATACCTACAGCACGATATAATGTTCGCTGAGCGAACCTTGAAATACTTGTTCGCCGCCTTGCGGCAGTCTGCTACTCAGACCTTATGAGGGCAATGCCCTCATAACACATATTACATCAACGAAAGGCATTACTATGGCAAAGAACATAAAGCTTGATACAAAAAAGAAGAAGTCCGATGCGGACGGTAAATTCTACATAAAGGGCGGTTTCTTCCACCGCTTCACCGTTACACGCACCACCAACATCGTGGTGATGATACTTCAGGTGCTTTCTCTTGCATCCACTGCGATATTTGCGCTGTGCCTCGGCGTGCTGGGCGCTCTCAGCATGATGGCAGAGGGAACAGACTGGGCGATAAGCTCCATCTCGGGATATATTCAGGCGGCGCTGGTGCTGTGGCTGGTAAGCTCCATAGTATATGTCATAGGCACGCTGATACTGTTCCTCGGCTTTTCAAGGATAGCCGCAGGCGTGCATACAGCGGCGCTTGTGATGACTCTGGTGATGTATTATCTTTACCAACTGGTCAGCAAGACCGCAAATCTCGATACCGCAGGCCCTGCAGTGCTGTATATGCCCTGCATCTTTATAGCAATAATTACGATAGTGATAGCTATGGTGGTGAACATCCCGCTGTGGCTGGACAAGAAGGAGGAGAAGGACAAGGAGATCGCTCCGTCCATTCTCGCCAAGGACGAACAGGAGGACTGACATGGCTTCTATCATTTCCGAGGACATCCGTTTCCATCTCAAGACAAGAACAGGCGATATCGGCAGATATGTTATTCTTCCCGGAGACCCGGGCAGAGTTCCGCTCATCGCAGAAAAGCTGGATGATGCAAAGCTCGTTGCACAGAACCGTGAATACACCACCTATACAGGCTATCTTGACGGCGTGAAGGTGAGCGTATGCTCCAC